>JAUWRD010000001.1 GCA_030610765.1 Actinomycetes bacterium | reverse complement strand
CCCTTCCGGTTCATCAAGGTTATAGTATTGGACGTTTTCGATATCACTCATGCGGGCTTTTGCGTTCGGGCACTTCGGGCAATCTTCTTTCCAGAAGAACTTTACTGTCATTTCTTTTTCCTCCTGCTGCTTTGAGTCTGTAGTTTTTCAAGCTCAGATTTAAATTCATCTATATCTTGGAATTCACGGTAGACGGACGCGAAACGGACGTAAGCGACTTTATCTAGTATCCGTAGTTTTCCTAAGATCATTTCCCCTAGTTTTCTTGATGTAATTTCATACTTAAATTGGTTCCTGAGGTCTGATTCGATACTTGAAACCAATTCTTCGAGCTGATCTCTGGTTATATGGCGTTTTTCGGTTGCCCTAATGAGTCCACCAAGCATTTTTTGCCTGTCAAAGGGGACATGTTCGCCCCCCTTCTTGACGATAGTGATTGGCGTTTCCTCAAGCCTCTCAAACGTTGTAAAACGTTGAGAGCAACTTAGACATTCACGACGACGTCTGACAGCATCCCCGGGCTCGGTCATGCGTGAATCGGTTACTTTTGAATCGGTAGTACCACAAAATGGACAGCGCATGGATTGATTATACAAGATATTGGGATCCCCACAACAGTTAATACAAAATATGCTAAATAGCGTTCCGTATGAATCGGGCTACAAACATACCGTCGGTCTTGTCGGTGTCAGGCCAAAGTCGCAGAGAAAGCTCTGGATTGTCTACTGCCCTGCCATGTGGAATATCAATCTTTACCTGACTAAAATCAGGTCGTCCTTTAAGGAATTTGTCGACCACCTCGGTTGTCTCAAGCCTAGTGATTGTACAGACAGAGTAGGTTAAGAAACCGCCTACATTGACGTGATTCGCGGCTTCGTTAACTATTAAGCCCTGCAGGTTTGCCAATCGCTCAATGTCCTCTCGTCTTTTTTGCCAGCGACTGTCCGGACGTCGAGCAAGAACTCCTAAGCCGCTGCAGGGAGCGTCAACCAGAACATCATCAACCTTAGGTAGAGGTATAGGCAGCGAAGCGTCTCCTTTGACTAGCCTGATAATCTTTATTCCTAGCCTCCGTCGGTTTTGATCGACCAGCGCTAATCGTCTGTCGCTTACATCTATGGCGAATATTTCCCCGTCGTTCATCATTAATTGCGCCATATGCGTGGTCTTACCGCCCGGAGCGGCACAATAGTCGATAACGGATTGACCCGGAGATAGCGCGAGCATGTGGCTAATGAGCATCGAGCCCTCATTTTGCACGTAGGCCAAGCCCTTATCGATAATTTCCTGAGGTACAAGGGCTTGGATGTGGATAGCTTCCGGGCACCACTCCCCCGCTTTTGCCTCCACGCCTAACTTTTCGAGATATTCAATAAGCTCTTTGCGCGATGTTTTCAAAGTATTGACTCGAAGCGCCACAGACGGGCGAGTGTTGTTGGCTGCCAAAAGTGCTTCGGTTTTCTGCTTTCCAACTTCTTTTAGCCATAATTTTACCAACCAAAGAGGATGTGAGTAAAAGACCGACAGAAAAAGCGTCTCCTCCTTTACTCGATCAGGCCACGGTAAGTTGTCAATTTTTCTTCCGGTTTCACGCAAGACAGCATTGACAAAACCAACGACCCCTGGCCTGAAGTCTTTCTTTGCCAGCTCAACCGTGGTATCAACAGCCGCGTGAGACGGGATTTTATCCAGAAAGACCAGCTGGTAGATGCCCAATCTCAATAAATTGAGCACTCGCGAGTCCATCTTGGATATCCCTTTTGAGGAGAATTCTCCTATAAGCCAATCCAGTGACAGCCTGCTGCGTAAAATCCCATAGACCAGCTCTGTTACAAGCGCCCTGTCTCGCTGATCAAGATTCGAATTTTTAAGAGCGCTTGGTAGCGTTTGATTTACATGCCCGGGCTTTCGATCAAACTTGGCGAGGAAGTCAAGAACAAAGGCGCGTGGATTCATTTTCTAAGCGATATCGTTGTAGTTCAATTGCGGCGGCTAAGAATCAAATAATAGACTAACTGCATGATTGCGGCTAAAGTCGCGGCCAGATAGGTCAACGCAGCGGCGTTTAGTACCTGTTTTGCGGGCTTATATTCCTCTTGCGCGATGTATCCTCCGTTTTCCAGCATTGCCATCGCTCTGCGGCTGGCGTTAAATTCAACCGGCAAGGTGACAATCTGAAATACTACCGCAGCTCCAAAAAATAATATTCCGAGATTAATCAACAAGCCGCTAAACGAGCTTCCCGCCGCGAAGATTATGCCGCCGATGACCAATAGAGGTCCAACGCTGCTTCCAAATGAGGCGGCCGGTACCAGGCTTGCTCTAATGCGAAGAGGCACATATTTACGGGCATCTTGCACAGCATGGCCGACTTCGTGAGCGACAATGCCGAGCGCCGCAACTGAACGTCCATTGTAGATATCGCCGGACAACCTCAAGACTTTGCCCCTCGGATCATAGTGATCTGTAAGTTCACCCTGAACAGGTTGAACGGAGACATCGGTTAATTCGTTGCGATCGAGAAGCGCCCTTGCCAATTGAGAGCCAGCCAGACCGGCAGCGGCTGGGATTTTGGAATTATCCCTGTATGTTTTTTTGACTTTATATTGAGACCAAGCCACTAGCGCTATGGCCGGGCCTACAAGCAACCAATATAAGGGGCTAAATAAGAACATCAATATCTCCTTCGCAAATCATTGCGTATTATAGCAAAATTAATCTAAGTCGAGTCAAATAAAGTTATTCCCAAAGGCAGCTCTAACCCATAATCTCGCCGCCAAGCGGCCTGTAGCCTCGAATAAACTGCTCGGTGGGCATATTTCTTTTGCCTGCTGGCTGCACCTCAGATATTTTTAGGACCCCCAGGCCGGTTCCGACCAACAATTGATCGTTTTCAATTATAGTAACGCCGGGGTCTGCTTTGCGCATCTCCACTGCCTCTGCGCCTCCGATTTTGATCCTTTTATCGCGCCAAATAGTAAAAGCACCAGGAGCGGGCTGCAAGGCTCGTATTTGATTTACCAGCTCAGGCGCACTCTTGCGCCAGTCGATTCTCAATTCTTCCTTTTTGATTGGCGGCGCGAAAGTAGCGTCGTCATCTGCTTGTGGTTTTTCGAGTATATTACCATCGGCCAGCCCATCAAGAACTTTATCAATTAAATCGGCGCCAAGCGCGGCAATTTTTCCGCTCAAGGTGCCACTATCGTCGTTCACTTCAATGGCAATCTCGGCTTGGTCAAGAATGGCCCCGGTATCCATTCCTTCATCCATCTTCATGATCGTAACGCCGGTCTTCCTAAGCCCATCCATAATTGCCCGTTGTATCGGGGCCGCGCCTCTTAAGGCCGGAAGAAAAGACGCGTGGATGTTTATACACCCGTACTTTGGAACTTTCAGTAAGTCTGCTGAAAGTATCTGACCATACGCGGCCACGACAATGGCTTCAGGCCCCATTTGCCGTATTTTATTGACGACATCATCGTCGTTCACACGAGCGGGCTCCAAAACGGGAATTTTTGCTTCCTCAGCCCATTTCTTCACAGGGGAAGGTTGAAGCTTTAAGTTTCTTCCTCGCGGTCGCTCCGGTTGTGTTATGACGGCCATTATCTTGTGGTGTTGATGAAGTTTTTCTAGGGGCGCTAGTGAAAACGCCGGAGTGCCGAAGAAAAGAAGATCCACATTAAGCCTCTTGGTCTTGAGCTTCCATAAACTCTTGAATCGCTCTTCTCCGGTTCTCTTGATCGGTTCGATCAATTATTGACAGACCAGCCAGGTGATCGATTTCGTGCTGTAAGACACGCGCCAAAAAATCACCGGCCTCTATTTGCACCGGACGGCCCTTTAGGTCCAGGGCCGAGACAACCACGTTTTTTGATCTCCTCACGGGTACCTGTATGCCAGGCAGGCACAAGCAGCCCTCCTCTTCGACGTCGGTTTTTTTAGAAACCTCATCAATTACTGGATTAACGTAAATAACATAATTCTCTTCATCCATGTCAATAACAATAACTTGCTTTAAGACCCCGATTTGGGGAGCGGCTAAGCCTATTCCCCGGTATTTATACATTGTATGAGCCAGCCCCGAGGAGAGAGTTTTTATGTTCAAGTCTATGGTTTCAACTTTTTTTGACCTTTCTTTTAATATCGGATCACCAAAAGTTTTTACAGTTAAAAGAGCCACGGCTCGCCTCCTAGAGCAACCAAATAGGATCTACATCCGCTATTATCTTAACGTTTTTATGACGACTGGTTAAGTCTACATCGGTTCTTAATATCTTTTTTACCCACTTCGGATCTTTGGTTACAATCATCAAATGCCAGCGCCACCTGCCCTTGATCCGTGATATAGGCGCGGGTACGGGACCGAGTATCTGAGCCTTCTCTTTCAATACCTGAATCAAGTTTTGGGCTAGTTCGCGTGCGGCCGGTTCTACAAGCTTCTCGTTTTGACTTGAAAAGATGATATTGATGATTGAAGTGAAGGGCGGATAGTCGAGGTCGCTCCGGTGCTTCGTTTCTATTTCGCAAAAATCGCTGTAACTTGATTCAACTGCGCGAACAGCGTAGTTGTCAGGATTATATGTCTGAATTATCACCTTGCCGGGGATAGGGCCTCGCCCCGACCGCCCACTGACCTGGGTTAATAGTTGAGCAGTTCTTTCAGCAGCCCGAAAGTCCGGAATATTCAGAGCTGTGTCGGCATTTATGATTCCAACCAGAGCCACATCTGGAAAATCAAGCCCTTTCGCGATCATTTGAGTACCTAATAGAATAGCGCCCTCGGTCTCATAGAAGTTTTGAAGATGACGGTGATGAGCCCCTCGAGCAGACGTGGAGTCAGAATCCATTCGGATCACGCGAGTCTCCGGAAAGAGGGTTGTAAGCTCGCCTTCTATTCTTTGAGTGCCGATGCCACCGAACTTCCAATTCGAACTTTTGCACTCCGGACAGGTCTCCGGGGCACTTTTTGACAAACCGCAATGATGGCATCGCAGCCGATTACTTACTTTGTGGAATGTTAGCGAGATAGCGCAATTGGCGCAGACCGGAACAAAACCACATTTGCGGCAAAGTAGAAAATTGGCGAATCCTCTTCTGTTTAGCAAAAGAATTGCTTTATGACCTTGATCAATCGTCTGCTTAAGGTTATTAAACAATATTTTTGATATGAGGCCGGTTCCGCTCTCAATTCTAGGTGTTTCGCGCATGTCGACGATCTCAATAGAGGGCTCATTGAAGCCAAAAACACGATTTTGCAGCCTAAGATGGGTGCCCTCTGAGCGAACAAGTGATTGTGATTCCAGCGACGGCGTCGCGCTGCCCATAACCAGAGCCGCGTTATTGATCCTGGCTAATTTCCTGGCGACGACCCGTGCATCATATCTAGGAGTAACATTCTGCTTATAGCTAGTTTCGTGTTCCTCGTCTAGAACGATCAAGCCCAGGTTGTCGACAGGGGCAAACAAGGCTGATCTCGGTCCGACAACAACCTTCGCGTTACCGTTAGCCACTTCGTGCCAAGCATCAAAACGTTCTCCAGCCTTTAGACCGCTGTGCAGAAGAGCGACTTGTTTGCCAAATCTGTTAGCTAATCTCTCCACTAGTTGTGGCAGGAGTGAAATCTCCGGCACGAGGAAGATAACGCTTTTATCGTCTTTAAGACAGATCTCGGCAGCGCGCATATAGACCTCGGTTTTTCCGCTCCCGGTTATGCCTTCAAGCAAAAAAGAGTGATATGTATTTTGTGTAAGAGCCGAGGTGATCGCCGTCAAAGCATGGTCTTGTTCTTGATTGAGCGTAATCGGGGACGTCTTGGCATTTGTGAAGCTAGTTTTTGAATCCCGTTTCATCGGTTTACTAAAAATGGAAACAAAACCTTTGCTCACCAGCGAATTAAGGGTTTGACGACTGGCTTCCACCCGGCCTAGCAGTTCTTTAACAGGTATTGGCGCGTTCTTCGTCAATTCATTGAGCACTAAGAGCTGTTTTTGACCGCGCACCGCCGAAATATCCACAGCTTTATTCAGGTCGGCGAATTCCTGTATCAAGGGTTTTACAGATGGTTCGCGGAGACGGAATCGTTGTTTCAGGGCGCCATTCTTTATTAGTGATTGAATCTTATATTTTGTAAAAGCACCTTCCATCCGTCGGCGCGTAGCGCAGCCCCCATTATCAGCCAGCCATTTCAGAGCGGGCTCGTGCTGTGAACCCTCATTAGCAAGCTCAAGAAGTGTCTGCAGGTTTGGCTGACCGCCGGGGGGTAAAGTCAATTTGATGATTTCGCTGAAACTCGTCAAATAATGATCAGCCATCCAGTGACTAAGATCAATGTGGGCGGGGCTGATAAATCGGCGCCCCTCAACCAATCCCAGGATTGACTTAAGACCGTCCGCAGCGCTCTCATCCTCTATTCCAACCACGTAACCAAGGCACTTTCGCTGGCGCACAGGCACAATTACGGTCGAGCCCAATTCGGTTTCGGCGGCTAGTTCATCCGGAATTAGATAATCATATGCGCGTTTTAAATTTGGCGCGCTAAGATCAATCGCAATTTTGGCTATCGACAATGTTTTTCCAAGTACGGAGCCTGCTTCTAGACGACCGCGCTGATTCCAGACGCGCTTCTTAGTTGGTCGGCGACATCGCATATTTCCCAAGTAAAGCCATCTTCATCTCGACCAAAGTGCCCGTAAGCTGCTGTACTTTTGTAGATTGGGCGCCGAAGTTTCAGATTCTTAATTATCGCGGCGGGTCGCAGATCAAAATGTTCCACTATTAGTTTTTGGATTTTCTCGACTGGTATTTTTTCTGTGCCAAACGTATCCACCATTACCGATACCGGGTGAGCAACGCCTATTACGTAGGCCAACTGTACTTCGCATTTTTCAGCTAAATCTGCCGCTACCACATTTTTCGCGACATGACGGGCTGCGTAAGCTCCTGAGCGATCCACTTTTGTGGGGTCTTTTCCAGAAAAAGCTCCGCCACCGTGTCTCGCCATCCCGCCGTAAGTGTCGACTATAATTTTGCGTCCTGTTAAGCCGGCGTCGCCCATGGGGCCGCCGACCTCAAATTTTCCTGTTGGATTGACCAGGAACTTAAGTGAAGCGTGATCCAGAAGCTTATCGGGTAATACCGGTAGGACAACGTGTTCGAGTAGAGCGGGTTTTAGCTCATCCTCAATATTCATCGAAGGCCCGTGTTGAGTTGAGATGACAACCGTCCTGATTCGGTAGGGCTGTCCGTCCCGGTACTCAACGGTTACCTGAGTCTTTCCGTCGGGTCGAAGCTCGTCAACGATATCCTTCTTTCTGACCTCGGCCAAACGCCGCGCTAGTTTATGGGCAAACATAATCGGGGCCGGCATCAGCTCCGGCGTCTCATTACACGCGTACCCGAACATCATGCCTTGATCGCCCGCACCCAATCTATTTAGATCATCCTCGGTAAGGTCTTCGCCTCTTTCCTCAATAGAGTGATTGACGCCAACGGCGATATCACTCGATTGCTCGTCGATTGTAGTTATAACTCCGCAGGTATCACAATCAAAGCCAAATTTAGCTCGTGTGTAGCCGACACTCCTGATTGTTTCACGGACTATTTCGGGAATAGATACATAAGTATTAGTCGTTATTTCTCCCCCGACAACAACCAGTCCAGTTGTAACAAAGGTTTCACAGGCCACTCTTCCCATCGGGTCTTCCGTGTAGATGGCATCAAGAATTGAATCGGAGATCTGATCTGCTATTTTGTCGGGATGCCCTTCCGTGACCGACTCTGACGTAAAAACAAAATCTTTTGACGACATATATAATTCCTCCTGTTTTTTTGTCCTTAAAAAGCGCAAAGCTTTCCTCTGATCTACAGAAGAAAGCAAATATTAAGAACTATCTGCTCTCATCTGCCGGTGCTCTTCACGCAGGAAGGGGCACCTTAGAAGATATTTTACTTCCAGGTTGCCGAGGCTTCAAAGGGCCAGTCCCTCCACCTCTCTGGATAAGAGCAATTGTAAACTCTAGGATCAGATTATCAAATACGGCTTCCTCTGTAAACAATCAAAACTGCCCAGCGGTTAGCCGAACGTGGAAAGTGTACCCAATACACTTAAAAACTATCTGAGGCTTTTAGTTGAAAAGCACGACCAGAGGAAGCTATCTTAAAGTAAAACAGCTAGTTTGTTAATCACTTCAACCGCTAGTTCCCTTTTTGGGATCATACCCAGGTCTTTATGGCTGTTTTTGTCAACAATTACGGCTTCAATACTGTCTTTGTCGAAGCCCTCATTGAAACCAACTTTTGTCGAAACGATAAAATCGAGGTTCTTTTCTTTCAGCTTAACCTGCGCTCGAGAAACTATATCATCAGTTTCCGCCGCAAAACCTATCAAAATCTGATTCTTTCTGGTAGCAGATAGACTTTTTAGAATATCAGGGTTCTTAATCAGCTGAATGTTCTCGTCTATACGATCTTTGGTTTGTTTTTCATCGCTGACCTCACGGAATCTGTGATCGGAGACGGCCGCGGTCATTATCAAAGCGTCGACATCATCGAACTCGCCATCAATCTCAGCGGAAAGATCTTTCGCGCTCACGACAGGGATAAATTTAAGAAATCGGTTTCGCGCCAAATGTGTTGGTCCACTTATTAAAATCGTTTCCCCCCCACGCCTCACCGCTTCCTCGGCGATGGCGTAGCCGACTTTGCCGCTTGAAGGATTAGATAAGAATCTGACCGGATCTAAATACTCTCTCGTTGGTCCGGCGGTCACCATTATTCTTTTGTCCTTGATCTCCCCGATGTTCAAGAGTCTATTAGTTATCGCTGACTCAATGACTTCGGTATTTTCGAGACGTCCTACGCCCGTTTGGCCGCAAGCCAAAGAACCTGTTTTTGGACCAATTATTTCATATCCCCAGGAAGATAAGGTCAAAGTGTTACGCACTGTAGCTTTAGACAGCCACATCTTTTCATTCATGGCCGGGCAGATGATAACGGGGCAATCAGAGGCCATTACAGTCGTCGAGACTATATCGTCCGCAATGCCCCCGGCTAGTTTGGCAATCGTATTTGCTGTCGCAGGCGCAACCACTAATAAATCAATGTCTTGTCCTGCTTGTATATGCGGAAAACCGCCCGCGTAAAGATCGGTGATTGGCTGGGTGCCACAAAGCGCTGAAAACGTGATCGGTCCAATAAATTGTTGAGCCGACTTTGACATGACTATATTTAGCTCGGCGCCCTTTTTGATCAGCGACCGACATAGATCAATAGTTTTATAAGCCGCGACGCTTCCTGTGATCGCAAGCGTTATTCGTTTTCCTGTCAGCACTTCGGGCTCCTACTTAATACCGTCCTTGATCCGCTCATAGGTAACTTTATCGTTGCCTATTTCGTCAAACGCGATCGACAAAGGTTTCTCGTTGAGCATGTCAAATTGCGGACCTCTAATTTCAAGCGCGCCCTCTCTTCTGACGTTATTCATATAGTCGTTAATCTGCCGAGCTCGTTTGGCTGATAGAACTGATAAAGTAAATCTGCTATCTACTTTTTTGAGCATTTTGTCAATATTTGGATACATAGTCGCCTCCTAATCGTCTCTAAATTTCCGATACTATCTCGCAGAGCGTATTTGTCGCAGTCATCAGGTCGTCGTTTATAATGACATAGTCATACATCTTTGTCTTTGTCAGCTCGTCTTCAGCTATTTTTAATCTAGTTTCAAGGCTCTCTTTTGTTTCAGTTTTTCTCTCTACAAGGCGCCTTCTTAGTTCATTAATCGACGGGGGCGCAATAAAGATATAAACGCCATTATCCCCGAGGTTGTTCTGTATCTGAATCGCCCCTTGAATGTCAATCTCTAGAATGACTAACTTATTCTCAGCTAGCCCTTTCTCGATGGGCTCCTTTGGCGTTCCATAGAAGTCTCCATATATATTTGCCCATTCAAGGAATCTTTCTTCAAGAATATCTTCTTTAAATGCTTCCTCTGATCTAAAGATATAATCAACGCCATCTTCCTCACCACTTCGCGGTTCTCTTGTTGTGGCGGAAATACTTAGCAAAATGTTAGGGACTCTTTTAAGCATTTCTGCCACAAGAGTCCCTTTTCCGGCACCAGAAGGCCCCGATATTACTGCAAGTTTTTTCTTCGTCAGTATCTTACTTGAACTCCTTGAGCAAGTTGGCTCGTTGATTCGCGCCTAATCCCTGAACACGCCTGGTCGGGCTAATCTCAAGTTCTTTCATTTTCTTCGTAGCGCGCGCTTTTCCGACACCAGGTAGAGATTCAAGCATATTACCGACCTTCATGCGTCCGACGATAGGGTCGTCGGTCGTACTGAGCATTTCTTTTAGCTTTACGGAACCGCTTTTCAGCTTCTTTTTGAGTTCCGCTCGCGCCTGCCTTGCCGCGGCTGCTTTCTTTAACGCTGCTCTTCTTTCAGCGTCAGAGAGTTTTGGAAGTGCCATAGATTTCCTCCTCTTTCTGTTTTATACAGGGATTACCAGGACGTTTGAAATTATACTAGTAAGGCTTTGGCTTGACAATAGAGCAATCAATAATTAATTAAAAAAATATTATTCAAGATAATCTTTAAGCTTCGCGCTACGGCTGGGATGACGCAATTTTGAGAGCGTTTTCGACTCAATCTGGCGAATTCTCTCCCTGGTTACACCAAACACTTTACCAACCTCTTCAAGAGTGCGTGGATGACCATCTTTCAGGCCAAAACGCAATTCAATGACTTTGCGCTCTCGATCGCTTAGAGTTTCAAGTATTGTACGTAATTGTTGCTGAAGGAGAGAAAAGGAAGCAGCATCAGCAGGGACAATGGCTTCCTGGTCTTCAATGAAATCGCCCAACTGTGAATCTTCTTCCTCCCCGATCGGAGTCTCAAGAGATACCGGTTCTTGAGAGATCTTTAAGATCTCTCTTACTTTTTCCGGCGTTATTTCCATCTCGTCTCCGACTTCCTCCGGCGTTGGTTCCCGGCCGAAGTTTTGAAGAAGCTGCCTCTGTATTCGTATTAATTTATTTATCGTTTCAACCATGTGTACAGGAATCCGGATCGTTCTTGCCTGGTCAGCAATTGCTCTGGTGATAGCCTGTCTGATCCACCAGGTCGCGTACGTGCTAAATTTATAACCCTTTCGGTAGTCAAACTTCTCTACCGCCCGGATAAGCCCGAGATTTCCCTCTTGTATTAAGTCTAAGAAAAGCATACCGCGCCCGACGTACCTTTTCGCAATGCTTACCACCAAACGAAGATTGGCTTCCACAAGCTTCATTTTGGCCGCCATCCCGTCTCGTTCAGTGCGCGCTAATTTTCTTTTTTCGTCCTTCTTGGCGTCCGGTTTTTCCTCTAGTTCTCGAATTGCCAGCTCGCCAGCTTCAATTCTTTTTGCCAGCGAAACTTCATCTTTAGCGGTCAGAAGGGATACCTTACCGATTTCCTTTAAATACATCCTGACCGGGTCATTAGTTAGAGTTTTAATTGATAAGTCAATTTTTTTGACGGCGGCCTTTTTTGCCTTCGCGGCAGCAGCTTTGGTTTTAGGCGCCTTTTTTCTGTCGTCAACGACGGTAACGCCAACCTTAACAAGTTTGGAATAGATATTGTCGATCTGTTTAGCGGTTAGATCGACCTTTTGCAGGCTGTCCGCAATCTCATCAGAGCTTAGAGTGCCTTTCTTCTTGCCCGCCGCTATCAATTTTTTTACTTCAGGTAGAAGCAGTTCTTTTACTTTTTGAATCACGAATCTCCTCCGTCTTTAGCGTATTCCTTAAGTTCGCGTCTTTTATGTTCGAGCTTAAGAAGTTTTTCAAATATTTGATCGCTTTGCTTGTCTTCGTTCTTGATTTCCTTTAATTCTTTCCTTAATAACTTAATTTGATGATCAAGGCTCAATTCCTTTAATTTTAGAACAATATCTCTAAAATATTTTTCTATATCATTCACCGGCAAGGATTCGATCATCAACTTCGACAAAAGACCTTGAAGGCTTGAATCAATGCCATGTAAGCTATCCGTTATTGTTTTTCGCTCACTCCCGGTCATCGACTTTATAAAAATACCCAGTTCTTTAAGGTCTGATTCTGCCCACTCTTCAATACAGACCTTTTCAATTGCATCCGCTTTTTCCGGATATTGCAATATCAACTTAAGAAACTCACGCTCGGCGCTACTTCTATCGCTTTTTTTCTCGTCGCCCGCGTCCTTAAGTTTCCGTTTAGACTGAAATATTTCTTGAGTGATTGTCTCGTAAGTTAAATCCAGCTTATCTGCAAGATAGCGCATATATTCTTCTTGCGCCACAGCACTAGGCAAAGAACTAATCAGTCTGGTTGCTTCTTTGGCCGATATCACGCGTCCCGATTTCTTAGCGCCGTGTCTCTGGATAATCCGATCTATTAGGAAGTTAATGAGCGGACTGGCACCGGAAACTCTGGCCTGAAAACTCTCCCTACCCTCTTTCATAATCAGGCTGGCAGGGTCATAAGAAATAGGCAAGACCGCCACCAAAATTTCTGTTTCAACTTTATCAACCAACTCATTAAAGACCTCGTGACCGGGTAGTCTCGCCAAATCTAAGTAGCCGGAGCTTCTTTCTGCAGCTTTAAGCCCCGCTTCATCGCCATCGAAAACAAGCACGATTTTTTTCACGAAACGGCTTAAGAATTTTAGGTGATCAGCCGTAAATGCTGTTCCGAGCGTCGCGACTGTATTGGTGATACCGTGTTTGGCCAGGGCTAAAAGGTCTGTGTATCCTTCAACAATAATAGCGGTATCAGTTCGAATAAGATCGTTTTTTGCTTGATGTAAACCGTAAAGGACGGAGCCTTTGTGAAAAAGTGGCGTTTCCGGTGAATTTAAATACTTTGGCATGGAATCATCGAGCACGCGGCCCCCGAAAGCTATTGGCCGTCCCTGATTGTCTGTGATCGGGAATATCAGTCGTCCCCTAAAGCGATCGTAAACCCGTCCGCGCTCTGATCGCACAGCTAAACCCGCGCCTATCATTTGACCGTCCAATTTTTTAGTTTTTAGGAACTTAATTAAGGAATCCCAATCTGGCGAGAAGCCAAGTCTGAACTTTTCTGAAAGATCTTCAAGTTTTCGCTCCGCTAGATATTTTCGAGCCGCGGTCCCCGCTTTACCGGCAAGTTGGCGCTGGTAAAAACACGTGGCCTCCTCGCAGGCCTTAAGTAAACCAGACCTCATTCCGGAGTTACCAGTTTTTTCCAAATTTAGCGTATATCCAATTTTACGCGCCAAGTACTCAATTGCCTCCCTGAAATCCAGTCCTTCGTGCTTCATGAGAAACGTAATGACGTCGCCACCGACCCCGCAACCAAAGCAATGATAGAGCTGTTTGGCGTGGTCTATATGGAAGGAGGGAGATTTTTCATTGTGAAATGGGCACAGGCCCCGGAAAGTGCGGCCACTTTTCTTAAGTGTGACGTGCTCGCCAATGATGTCGACAATATTGGTTTGTTGACGTACATGTTGTATGTCTTCTTCAACGATCGTGGACAAATACTCTCCTAAATTCGGGGCGAACACGCTTTTTAGGGGCTCGTATAACGCGGGCACCGAATCGCTTTACAATCAACAGTTGATCGCTATTTAGTATAACGCTTACTTATGAATATTATTAGCGAATTATGAATTTCTTATGCTTTTTTCCTATTAGCCCACTCAGGGCCTTGCCGCAGATAAAATGGTCAATTAAGATGTAAAATACCATAGTCGGGAGGAAAATGATGAGAGCATTATTAAGAACAATATTTGCGGCCTTAATTGGTGGCCTTGTGGTGTTTGGAGCGACTACATATCTAGAGGTGCCACAGGAAATAAAATATGTTAGAGAGGTGTCCTCGAAGCCCGCGACCGGATTCTTAGCCAAGCTAGGTGGAGAGACTTTAACCCCTCAAGAAATATATGAGAAATATAGTGACGGGGTAGTCCATATTAGAGCCACTGTGACATCAAACTATGATGACTATTTTGGTCTTCCGATCCCCGACAATAAAGTCTCCAGCGGATCTGGTTTTATTATTTCTGATGAAGGTCACGTTATCACAAACGCCCATGTAGTTGGAGGCGCGCAGAAGATCGAAATTCAGCTGGCTGATGACACTGTCATTCCGGCTGAACTTGTGGGCGTGGATCAAAGCACTGATTTGGCAGTTCTTAAGGCGAACTTTAGAGGTCATAAGTCCACAGTCTTAAGTTTGGGTAATTCAAAAGATGTGAAGGTCGGGCAGTCTGTTTTAGCTATCGGCAACCCTCTCGGTCTTGATCGAAGCATGAGCAGCGGCATTGTTAGCGCTCTAAAGCGCGAAATAAGAGCGCCAAACGGATTGCCGATCAAAGAAGTCATTCAGACAGATACGGCCATAAACCGCGGTAACAGCGGGGGCCCGCTGATATCGGCCGAAGGCCGGGTAATTGGGGTCACGGCGCAAATTGCCACTGAAGGTGCTGGAAACATAGGTATAGCGTTTGCAATTCCAAGTTCGACTGTGAAGAAGGTTTTTAAAGAGATAAAAGAAACAGGAAAGGCCTCTCATCCCTGGCTGGGGATATTTGGTACGACGATCTTTCCCGAGATGTCAGAAGCCTTGGAGCTTAAGACCGATACAGGCGTCATGGTTGTTTCGGTCTTAACACCAAGTCCGGCGCAAAAGGCCGGCTTGAAGGGGGCTGAAAAGATCTGGCGATTTCGAGGCACTCCCTATGAGGTTGGCGGAGATATTATTACTAAAATCAACAAAATAAAGGTTTCCACAATGGATGACTTGCAGGAAGCGATTGGCAAGCAACGCGTTGGCGAAGAAATAAACATTCAGGTTTTACGAAACAATAAACAAAAAAGTATTAAAATCTCCCTGGAAGAAAGACCGGCGGATCCGCCAATATCAAGATAGGTTAGAATCTAAGTTTTTTAGACACGGCAACTTCAAGTTGCTGCCAAAGGTTTTTAGGCGGCGCGGGCGGCGCTTTTACTTTCTTTGAATTCTTCTCATCGGGCTCGATCACGACATAAGCCTTTTCACCCTCTTTTATCAGCCCTAAATCTTTCCTGGCTAATAATTCAATATAATGCGGGTCATTACGCAGTTTCTTGATTTCATCTCTGAGCTGTTGATTATCTCCAGACCTCAGAGCGATACCTTTTGTTAGTGAGTCAATTTCAATTCTTTGCGCAAAGCGATTTTGAACTGGCGAGGCGGCCCATGCTACAGCTAGTAAGGCCACGGAAGTCAAAACTACCGTCATCACCCGTTTTCGTGACGACTTACCCGTACGACTTGATATGTGGCCAGTTTTATTAATTTTGCTGTGTCTAATCAACGTTTATTTATTGCTTGAGCCTCGCTAATCATAGCATAACTCTTTTGGTGAGCAAGCTCTAAGCTTGCAAGCGTACGATAGTGTCTTCTAGATTTCTATATTTTCGGGGTGAGAGTATATTTCGGCCCTGTTTTTTCTGAGGTACCCGACAATCGTTACCCCTGCTTTTTCGGCCAATGTCACAGCTAAATCTGTGGCGGCGGTTCGCGAGATAACTATTGGCAAATTAGCCTTTGCCACTTTAAAAAGCATTTCCGAGGAGATTCGCCCGGTCGTAAAAATCATAGCATTTTTTAAGTTCAAGTCATTAATTAGCGACCAGCCAATGACTTTATCAACCGTGTTGTGGCGACCAATATCTTCAGCCGTAAACAAGATTTCTTCTGAACTGGACAAGGCGGCGCCATGAACTCCACCCGTTTGTTTATATATAACCGCTTTTTGCATAAATTGAGTCTGCAGGCTCACGAGCGAATTCAATGATGTCCTCAAATCACTTTTGACCGTGGGCACACTGGTTAGATAATCGCTGATCATGGCTCCTCCTCCACAGCCGGAAGATACGGTACGTATCATAACCTCAGGAAGATCTCCGCTAATTTCAATGAAGACAATAGCGCGTTCAATATCAACGAAAATCTTCCGCACCTCCCGGGCGGCGCTTATTAAATCATTAGACCAGAGCCACCCGTAGGCTAGCTCATCTATCCGCTCCGGTGTAGCCATTAAGGTCACAATATATTTATCGTTCACATAGATTCTTAGCGGTTTTTCAACCGGCAAGTCAGCCATTTTCTGATCCTCCGGTTTTTTCTTTACCTATAATCGACATCGCTTCTTTGATGTCGTCCCAGGTATTGATATTAAAGAAAGATCTGAGATCCGGGTCGATCTTCTTGATCTGCTCTTCCGAAACATGTATCGCGTTAGCCTTATCGTAGAAGTTTATTATCTTGCTGTCGTGATTTGATAATTGCGCGGATATTAAGTCAACACACTGGTCGCCGTAGACAGCGTGAAGCGGCTCTAGTTTTCCGTCAATTTCTGGTACGACGACATCGGCTTCTTCATCGATTTGAATTAAGTATCTAACTAGTTCCGGCGAGACAAAGGGCATGTCGTAAGCAACAATAAAAGCTCTTTTGTTCTTCATGTTTTTAAGCCCCGCCAAGATTCCGCCGAGAGGACCCAAGTGTGGAATTTCATCACTCGCGATTTTAAACGGAGGAGTTGCCGGGTGAGGGGCTTGATCGTTCGTTACGTAAATAACTTCATCAAATAGATCATTCATCTTACTCAGTGAGCGTTCGGCAAGGGATATCTCCCCAACCATCAGACTGCCCTTGTCCCGTCCGATACGACTGCTTTTGCCCCCCGCTAAAACTATGCCGCTGATATTACTAATTTTTCCCACTAAAATTCCTCAAATTTCAAGTTCGCTCTTTACGTTGATCAGCTGAACAATATCGGCTCTGGTGACAATTCCGACCAAATCCTTTTCTCTGTCTACAACAAGCAGGTGGCCGATGTCATTTTCGGCCATTTTTCTGAGCGCTACGACGGCTTCGTCGTTTGGATTGATAAACATATTCTCATCAACGGGCTCTATGATTTGACCGGCCGTTTTTAAGGGCCATTCATCTCGCGGTATTTCTTTTACGTCATGCAGGGTGACAATGCCAAGCAATGACCGGCCTTCCACGATTGGAAAACGACCAAACCTAAACCTCAAGAAGTAGTGATTGACTAACTCTTCTAACGAAAGATTTGGTGATATCGTTTCTACGTCCGGGCTCATTATCTGCTCCACCAGGACATTTGAAAGCGATTGCTGGAGAGCCATTTGGCGAAAGCTGGCAACTGCAGATTGATTTAGAAACCACCCTATTAAGATAAGCCAGACCCCGCCAAGCTGACCTAGTAAGAACAAGAGGACTCCAAATGCTATTAGCAATAGGCCGACCCCTTGACCGGCCTTGGAGGCAATTACCGTTGCTTTCTCAAGGTTTTTTGTTACATACCAGACTGCGGCCCTGAGAACTCGACCCCCGTCGAGCGGAAATCCCGGCGCTAAATTGAAGATTGCCAGAAAGAGATTAACTTCACTAAGCCATGCGAACGCAGCGTAGTAAACGCTTGATAAGCCGAGAGCCATTAAGCCCTTGTAGACAGCAAAGAAAACTGCCGCGAGCAGAAGGCTCGAAGCGGGTCCGGCGATCGCCATCTTAAACTCCGCCCCCGGCTCCTTCGGTTCCTCTGACATCTGGGACATGCCTCCGAATATGAAAAGCGTGATCTTTTTGATCGGCATATCGTTGAGGTTGGCCACGAGTGAGTGCGCCAGTTCATGCAATAATAAAGAGATAAAGAAGAGCACAGAGCTGAAAAGACCGATAGCAATATTTGCAACAGTGCTGTTTTTCGGAAATTGGTCGGGAAACAAGCTGAAAGACAAAGTGACTGTAACCAAAGCAAAAATAACGAACCAGCTGTAGCTGATAAATATCTCAATTCCGAAAACACGGCCGAGCCTGATGTCGTCATGCATGCCAAAAACCCTCTTTTGTTTGAGAGACGAATAACAGTGCCATTATACCCCAGGGGCAGAGCAACGTTGCTTTCCATTTGACAACCACTGGAAAATTATGATAATTCAAAGCGGAAATGTTTTATCCAAGGTTTTGGGAATGAATTAGAATCTGTTGTTTAGGAGAAAAGGGATAAATTGATAGTAGTAGTCGGTTCAGTAGCGCTTGATAAAGTTAAGACACCTTTTGGCCAAGTTGATGAAATGCTTGGAGGATCCGCCACACATTTTGCCTGTGCCGCAAGTTTTTTTACCAAGGTCGGGTTGGTCGCGGTTGTAGGCTCAGACTTTCCGGACGAGCATATTGATTTTTTAACTGCTCGAGGTGTTGATCTTTCAGGATTAGAGACACAAGATGGTCAAACTTTTCGGTGGGAAGGATATTATGAGTACGATCTAAACCAAGCCCACACAATCGATACCCAGTTGAATGTTTTTGAGAGCTTTAAGCCGAAATTGCCCGAAAATTATAAGGATACGGAGTTTCTTTTTCTCGCGAATATCGACCCCGACCTACAGCAAGCGGTACTATCGCAAGTTAATGACGATGTGTTTAGCGTATGCGACACAATGAACTACTGGATAAGCAGCAAGCCGGGCTCTTTAACAGATCTAATTAAAAAAGTGAACCTTTGTCTTATGAATGACTCGGAGGCCCGAGAGTTTTGTCAAACATTCAGTATGCTTGAGTCAGCCAGGAAATTGATCGCTCTGGGTCCGGAGGCGGTAATACTCAAGAAGGGTGAGCACGGAGCTTTACTGTTCACAGATGCAACTCATTTCGCAGCCCCAGCTTTTCCAATTGAGGAGATCAAAGATCCGACCGGTGCCGGAGACAGTTTTGCCGGCGGCTTTCTTGGTCATCTCGCGAAAACAGGTGATCTATCGGAGCCAAATATAAGGAAAGCAATAATTTACGGTAGCGTTATGGCTTCGTTCAACGTCGAAGGATTTGGCGCTCAAAGACTTGTCAGTTTAACTAATGACGAAATTGAGTCGCGATTTGATTTGTTTAGGTCAATTACCTGCTTCTAAACGGTAAATCGAGCGCCATCAAGCGCTTTTGAGCATGCGCAATTTCTGGATGTCGGCAGCTCAGGGATAAGCTTAAAAAGAAAATCTCTAAGTTTTGCGTTATTGTCGTTGAACGTCTTGACGACCTCATCAAGAGTTACAGCTTTAATGGCCGGGTGGTCCTCAAGGCCCACGTCCCAATCTGTTATAAGCGAGATATTTAAGTAGCAGATCTCAAGCTCGCGTGCCAGGACACACTCCGGATATTGTGTCATATTTATGACTTCCCACCCGTGAGAAGAAAACCAGCGGCTCTCGGCTTTTGTGCTGAAGCGAGGGCCCTGAACAACGACAACGGTGCCGGTTTTGTGGATGTCCAGCCCTAAATTCTCACCGACACGAGCCGCGATAGCTCTCATTTCGGCGCAATATGGTTCAGCAGTGCTAATATGAGTTGAAATCGGACCATTATAAAATGTATCATCACGCCCGCGTGTCCGGTCGATGAATTGGTCGCACAAAACAAAATTCCCAGGCTTGACATCAACTTGCAAACTACCGCTTGCGCACGGACCGATAATTTGGGTAACTCCGAGCTCCTTCATGGCATAGATGTTAGCTCGATAATTTAGATTGTGGGGAGGATGCTGGTGTTTTGACCCATGCCTCGGCAAAAAAGCCACTTTTCTGCCACCCAACTTCCCTACCGAAATACTTTCGCTCGGTGGGCCATATGGCGTTTCAACAATTAATTCGCGTACGTCATCAAGGAATGAATAAAATCCGGAACCACCAAAGATACCAATCTCTGCCACCTGCTCAGTCAAGTAAATGCCTCCTTAGCTTTCATTTTATCTGTTTTATGAAACCAATCTACATGATTTTTGCTTTGGGTTCGCTCAACGGGCTCACGCGTTTTTTAATCACGCGCTCAGTTTCCCCCAGGAATCTACAGGTCGAGTCCACTTGATCCTCGTCACGTCCTTTTCCGTAGCGAGCAGCGAGCGTCGCTGCCTTTTCCAGATCGAGATCGGAAATCGCGTCACCCCGGACGAGTGTCGTAGGACCCGTCCAGTCATCAATAGTTACAAGCCAGTCAGTGTTCGTCGATAAATCTTCGAGACGCTTGTTTTCATTCTCGTCTCTGCCGACAACAATCTGTGTTGCCCCTGAATCCCCGGAAAAGTGACGACCCACCTTTAAGAGGAGTACGTCGTTCTTTGATGGATCCTCACGCAACTCAAACAAGTGCCGAAGTTTGTCAGCGAAATGTCTTTCCGTGAGCAAGCAGCCCCCTGCAGGACATGGATAATCGTCAACGCCCAGCTCCGCCGCCAGTTTGATCTGCGGGCGCCTTGATCGCCCGGAAATCTTAAGAAGTTTAGACCTGTCTATCCATCCCTCTTTTTCAGGAATGGTCGGCTCAAACAATTGAGCGGACAATGGACGCACGATTAAACCCGTCAAACCGCTGTCGCGTTCAATTGTGGCAATTGCGTCCAGACGTTGAGACATGGGTCGCTCACCCAAAACCTCACCTGTGATCAAGAAAGATGCCCCCACCTCGTCCATGAGCGAGGCCGCTTTTTTGAACATCAGAATGCGGCAATCAAGGCAAGGGTTTAAGCCACGGCCATAAGAGTATTTAGGCTTCTGAACAACTTTAATAAAATCGTCAAACATCGGGATGACTTTTAAGGGAATGCCATATTCCTGGGATGCTTTTCGGGCCTCACTCATACAACTGGTCTTTGCCGTGCAGTTACAAAATGGAGTGACATAGTTTAAGGCGACCATATCAATATTCTGTTCTTGCATCATTCTGACCGCCAACCTGCTGTCAAGACCACCAGAGAGCAGAGCGAGCGCTTTTTTCTTTGAAGTCATATGCATATTCATATCCTTTTCGGGCTGCCTATACTCTATCTTTTCTTCTGATCCAAGTACATAAGCATATTGCAATTGGACCATTAAACCATACGTATCTGTGACGGTTGTGGGATAATGAATTATGAAGACAAGGCAAGCTCATTGGCTTAAATACTTTTCAGAACCTGGATTAATCGGTCCGCTTGAAACGGCAAACACTGTCGGTAGCGCGGGTGGTGGTTGCGGGGATCATGTACGCATATATCTAAGAATTAATGGCGACACTATAGAAGAAGCGGCTTTTTTAGCTTCCGGGTGCCCGGCCGCTATCGCGGGCGCGTCGGCATGCGCTCAATTAGTTGCCGGGAAAGACTTTCTTAAAGCAGCTCAAATTACGGGCGCAGTATTGGCTCGCCACCTTCAAGATCTACCTGAAAAGCGCTCCTCTTGTCTGGATTTAACTATCGCCGCCTTGGCTAACGCAATTGAAAACTACGAACGCGATCAAGGACTTTTTGTTGACGGTTCTGAATTAACTATCGCGGCTATGAGTGGTGGTGTCGATAGCGCGATTGCTGCCGCGCTCTTGCATCAACAAGGAGAGCAACCCCTAGGTATTACATTAAGATTACACGACTTCGCGGAGTCCGGCGCTCGCGCTTGTTGCGCGCCGGAGGATATAGCTGACGCCAGAGCAATTGCCGCGAAAATCGGCTTCCCTCATCTTGTAATTGATATGAGGGATGAGTTTAGCGCCGAAGTCATTGACCATTTTTGTAAATCGTATCTATCAGGGCAGACGCCGAATCCATGTGTGGAATGTAATCGCCGAATACGATTTGATCACTTCTTGAAGAAAGCAAGGGATTTTGGAGCCTCGCATCTGGCAACTGGTCATTATGTTGGAATTCGCGAAAAGCCAAACGGCAACTTTGAGGTAGTCAGAGCAAGAGACCTGGGAAAAGACCAGTCGTATATGTTTTGGGCCGCCACGCAAGAGGTCTTAAAAAGTTTTCGAGCGCCTTTAGGTGAGATGACAAAAAAAGAGGTGCGAGAACTTGCGAGAGAACTTTCACTAGATGTTGCGGAAAAGCCTGATTCCCAAGATGTGTGTTTTGTTCCAGACGGTGATTATGCTCGATTTGTCACTGAGTCAACTGGCCATCGCCCGACTCCCGGATCAATTATTAATATTGATGGAGAAAAAATTGGCGACCATAAGGGATTAATTCATTATACTGTTGGTCAGCGTCGGGGACTCGAGATATCTTCCCCTGATCCGCTGTACGTGCTCAACCTGGACATGCGGGAAAACGTATTGCGGGTGGGCGGAAAATCAGATCTTTATCGTAAAAACTTTTTGGTATCCGACTTAAATATTATTGACGTAAAGGCAGGTCAAGGATCATTTAATGCTGAGGTCATGATCCGCTATAATAGCCCGTTAGTAAAAGCGAGAGTTGAGCCTATCGCGGCTGAAAGAGCGAATATCGAGCTCGAAGAATCATTTGGTCCTATAGCTCCGGGGCAATCTGCTGTTTTCTATTCAGAAAACGTGCTTTTGGGAGGGGGAATCATCGAGTAGCTGATTTTTTTAAGAAGCTCTACCCTTCCAAGCCTCCATCAAGCTGCTCTACAACGACACCGACTTCATCAAGGTATTTGAGGCCCTTTTGCAAGGATTCCATGGAAGCGTCCATTTCAAGAACTACCCAGCCCACTTTGGCTTCAACATTGGCTCGCCTGATGTTTGTCACAATATCAAACTTCTTGCCAAGATTATAAATCGCCGGCTCCTTAATGAGTTTTTCTGGAAAAGTAAGCTTAATTTTTAGCTTGGCCACAATTCATCTCCTCTTGTTTTCTTTAACACATGATATAAGAAAATTCAGTCGGGTTAAACCGATCCTTAAGATTTCCCGGCTCTTCCAAGTATACCCCTGATCATCTTGGGTAAGAAACGAACTTCTTCGGTGCCAAGCGCTTTGTTCAGGGCTATATATATAGTTCCTCCCAAAGCCGTGCTAATCAACAAGACTATGAGATTCTCGGTCGTCTCCGAGAAAGCGAGAGCGAACGGTGTGAGATTGCCGACGATTACAATAATTATTCCCATAACCGCGGATATTAGAGCAAACTTCGTTGTTTTGAGTAGCAAAGCCCGCCCGTTTATCGGCCCTATTCTTTTCTTTAGCAAGTAAATAAGCAAACTCATGGTGGCAAGATAGGTTAAGCTGTGGCCCATTGCCAAACCGGCTACGCCAAAATAGCTTACCAGTAAAAAATTTAACCCGATATTTAGCGGGACGCCCAGGGCGTTTACTTTCATTGATGTTCGCGTGTCTTTAAGCGAATAAAAGACCCTGTTAAAGAGCATGAATAATGAAAACGGCAAGAGTCCGAGAACGAAATAGGCCATGACCTCTGAAATTTGAACGGCATCAGTCACAGTAAATTTTCCAAGAATATTCGTGAATATTAAGATAAATATTCTTGAACTTAGCAGAAAAAGACCGATGCTCACGGGAATTATTATGAACGCTGTTGCGCTTATGGCCTTAGAGAGTGTTTCTTTAAAGCCGCGAAAATCTGACTTGGCCGCTTGTTCGGCAAAATCAGGAAACAGGACAGTTGAGATGGAGGCCGCGAGAAGACCATACGGCATTTGAAAAAACCTCCAACCATATAAAAAAGCAGTTACGCCGCCCGTAAATTGCCAGGCCAGGGCATTTGAAACAGTGAGCCCTATCTGATTGCTGGCTACATAGACGACAACCGGTAGAGCCAAAACCGAGAGCTGTCTAAATGCCGGATCGCGAAAGTCAATAACCGCGTGATACTGCCAACCGATCTTGAGCAAAGCCGGAAGCTGCACTAGGGCCATGGCTGCTATTCCAAGGGTGGTTCCAAGAGCCAAAGCGATAAGCGCGAGGTCCGGATTGCTTTCCTTGAGAGGCAAGTAAAAAAGAACAATCGTCAATATAACAACCACGTTATTGAAGATCGGAGCAAGCGCCGGCATTGTAAAGCGTCGATGTGCTTGGAGTATGCCATTGAGTAAGGCGGTTAGACCATAAAACACTATTTCCCAAACAAAGAACTTAAAGAAGAAATTAAGTTGCGCGATGCTCACTTTATCTGTTGGAACCAGGAAAGTTTGAACTCTCACTAAATAGTAAGAAAAGATAGACCCCAAAAGAGCAATTCCAACAAGGAAAAGAATAGCAATGTTCATGATATTGCTTACCGCTCTCCACCCGGCCTCCCCTTCCGTGACTCGACTGGTAATAAAGATAGGGATCAATATTGAGGTGAGAATTCCGCCGGCAATTAGCTCATAGATCATGTTTGGCATCATATTCGCCAAATTGTATGAATCTTGAAGGCGAGAGTACCCAAGGGCCTCAGCGATAAAAAGAAGGCTAATGAATCCTGTGACCCGACTCAATGCGGTGGCTATTGAGACAATGCCGGTCGAACGACTCAGATTAATTTTTCGGTCTGCCAAGTATTTTTCTCCCGGACTCGAGCGTCGAGGGCTGAATAATCATAGCATAGCTGGGGCATAAACTTGCGTACGACAATTAATATGTGATAACATCCCAATGCTTTTAGGCGGGGGATAAAAAAATGGCAAATATTAAATCGGCAATCAAAAGAATAAGGGTTACGGAGCGTCAACATGAGCGCAATAAAGCAGTGCGCTCAGGCATCAAAACATCAATTGCGAAGTTTCGTGCGGCTGTGGACAAGAAAGATAAAAAAGCCGCTAAGGAAGCATACGATAGTTCGGTAAAGGCTTTGGATGCTGCAGTTTCCAAGAAAGTAATCCATCGCAATAACGCTGCTAACAGGAAATCGGCTCTCTCGAAGGCGCTTGGTTCGATTAAAAAGAAATAAACCACCAGGGTCTTATATTCCACACAAATCAACAATTGTCTTTTCAAGCAAAAGCTTAGGCGGGGTTGCGCTGTTTTTTCGTGCGTGATCTATCTCAACCAGTGACATCAAGGCACCTTTGAGCTGCGGCAAAGTAAAAAGCCGGCTTTGTTTTTCCAAATAGTAGGTTTGACCGGGGCTAACGCCCAGCGCTTTGGCCAGATTTTGACCCCGCATTCCCTTGCCCTTGGTTTTGGTCAGAAGGAGCAATCGAAATTGGCGTTCAAGTAAACTAAATATTCGACCAAGAGCCGAATCCCGCATTAAGATAGTCGATAGTTGAGTCAGTGCCATCTCAGCGTCACGATCAATAACCGTGCTTATCAAGTCAAAAACCTCTGCCTCAAAGGCCACGGCCGCAACGTGCTCGACTATAGCTTTATCAATCTCTTTTACATCTTTACCTGCGGCATCAGAAATCTTGGTTATCTCATTTTCCAGCCGATTAAGGTTGTCCCCGACCCGTGCCAATAAAAAATCCAACACCTTGTCGTCGATAGTTTTGCCTCGGGCGGCGAATCTTTGTTTGGTCCAAGAGCTGGTGCCACCTTTTAGTTTGTATTCGTGCACTTGAGCTACTTTGGAGGTTGAACAAGCCTTATATATCTGGTTTTGTTTCAACTTCTTAGGCCCATCTTTGCCGTCTAAAGATGTCGTGATAACTAAGACCGTTTGAGGATTAGGGTTGCCAATGTAGTCCAACAAACGTTTTTGGGCAGCTTTCTTAATTTCGAGGATATCTTCAACGACAATTAAGCGCTGACCGCTCAAGAAAGACAAGGTCTCCAATGAGATCATTATTTCGTCTATATCATTTTCAAGAACGCTAAAACGAGAAACCTGTAAGGTTTCCCGGTCGGCAGTCGAAATCTTAGCGGTAAGCCTATTTAACGCTTCCTTGAGCAAAAGATCGTATTTTCCGTATATGAAATAGACGAGCTCAAACTTGGTGCTATTTTCTGCCATGTTTCCATTTTATATTAAAGGCCTCCCTATTCCGATAAGAAATAATTATTTGTCGCTAATCATTTCTATCGAATTTCCGTCGGTGCCAATATAGATGTCTCCGTTTTGATCTGTTCTCAGGGTTTTCAAAGCAAACTTATTCAATCGGCGAAGCGTGATCTGGTGAGGATGACCAAAAGGATTGCTTTGTCCGACAGAGATAATCGCGTATTTTGGTTGCACTTTCTTGAGAAGGGCGACGGTTGTACCATTCTTGCTTCCTTGGTGTGACACTTTCAAGACCCGGGCTTTCAGGTTGACGCGGCTTTCACTTAACTCACTGATAGCTTCTTTTTCAATGTCGCCGGTTAAGAGTAGGCTAAATTTCTTATATTCTATTTTTGCCACTATAGAGTTATTGTTGACATCAGAATTGCTCCCGATTATCAGATTCTTTCCGGGCATAAGAATTTTGATTTCTACCTCCCCTACCTTGTACTTTTGATGCCTACGACCAATTAAGCGCGGAATCTTATTGGCTGCCAGTGCCTGCCTGAAGTCTCGATAGACGTCAGAATCGTATTTAACGCCAGGCTCAATGACTGCGGCAACGGGGTATTTTTTCACAAGCTCGGAAACCGAGCCGAGGTGGTCCGCATGGGCGTGCGAGATGATTAACAGGTCCAGGTGGGTGACTTGGCGCTGTCGCAACTCTCGATCGAGCAAAAAGAAATCCCGTCCTCCGTCGATCAATATCACGGAACCGTCGCCTGATTTTATGAGCGTAGCGTCGCCTTGGCCGATATCAAGAAAGTGCACAGACAGGGCTTCGCGCTGAATCCCCTGGGCCAGATTAATCCAAAGCCCGGCAGTCTGTGCCGCAATAATAAAGATTATTATCGCTGACATGGTTAGCCTTCCCTTGATGGACCGGAGGGCCGCGAAAACCATTAAAGTCAGCAGCAGAAAAAGAACTGCATACACAAGAGACGCTTCCATTTCAATTGTGGAAGCGGGAATATTCGCGAAGACCGAAGACGTCCAGCTGACTAGTGCAAGAGGCGGCGTCAGCGTTGCGAAAATATATCCGGCAAGTGTTGGCCAGAACGTCGACAACAAGGCGGCAAGAAAACCAACGACGGTAACATAAGCGACAACACCGGAAGCCATAGGGTTTGCAAGTACAGAGAGTGTGGACAACTGTCCGAAATAGTTGATTAGAAAAGGGGCTACTGCTATTTGTGCTCCAAGGGTGAGTGAAAACGCTGAGATAACTTTCGATCTTTTGTATTCAAACAGATTAGCGATAAGTGGCGCCAAAACCAGGAGACCAAAGAGACTTGCGAACGACAATTGCCAACCGATGTCAAAGAGCGCTCTAGGGTCAATGGCCAGCAAGATCACGGCTGCAATAGACGTAGACGCCGTCGCGTCAACTCGTCGACCGAAAAAAATAGCCAGATACAAAATTATAGACATGACCACCGCCCGGGCGACAGAAGGCGACGAACCAACAAGCCAAAGATAAAATATGACACTGATCAGCGCCAGAGCAGCGGAGGCTATCTTGGGCGCGTTTGCGTATCTCGCCAATATCATTAAGAATCCCGCCAACAGGGCGACATTGAAACCGGAGGCGGCAAACATGTGAAGAAGACCCGCTCGTCTGAAGTTGTCTTTTTCTACTGGGTCTACATTCTTTTGATCGCCAAAGACAATTGCCAGCATAAGAGAATTATCCTTTTCATTCAGAGCCTTCGCCGACAACTTAGCGATCGACTTGTACAAGGGATTTGTATGAGTTTCCGGGCGATGTGATTCAGCTTCGTCTGGAGCCATTATAAGAAGCAGGCAACCGAGCAAGACAAAGATGAGGAAGATGGTAAGGGTTTGACCTTTGGAGGGCTGAAAAATCGCACGCATCAGTGCCGCTGAACACGTGAAGATGAAAATAGCCCAGATAGCAAGATAGGGCAGATCTATCAGAGACGCCAAGGAGATACCCGCCATTGTGCCCAGTGCGACCACTACTGCTGGAGACACGCTATTCTACTTTGACAGAGTCTTTGATTTGCTCATATTTTTTTGGACCAATGCCGCTGACATCGTTGAGTTGCCGAATGTTCTTAAACCTACCGTGTTTTTGTAGCCAACCAACTATTCTTCCTGCCAGAACCGGTACAATGACATCCAAGGTATCAAGTTGCGTCGTTGCAGCCGTATTTAGATTAACCAGTGGACCCTCAGAATCCGCGTCATAGATCAGAGGTGAAGTTGCCTCAGTTATGCTTCTGATTTTAGGCACGATGATCTTCTGACCATCCGTCAGCTTGGTTGCAAGGTTAATAGCGTCGATATCGCCGTCTTCAACGACCCCACCGGCTGATTGTACAGCCTCAGCGGCTCGGGCTCCAAGCTGCAATCGATATAAACCGGGCCTCAGGACAGAACCCCCGACGTGGACATATATCTGCTTAATCGCCTTCTCTTTTTTCTTGACGACGGCACGACGCTTGGGTTGTTCGATTCTTGGTTTTGTAATCCGAGTTTGTTTGTTAATCAAAAGGCCTGCAAAAGCTATTGCTATTGCCAGCGCGGTGACCACTATAACTTGAGATCGACTAAACCGCGTCTGTTCTTTTAGCGAACTTATTTGTTCTTTGAACCAGTCACCTAAATCAGGGGGAATTGTCATAATGTCTAAAATTATAGATTGAAGCAGGTTGGAAGTAAACTAAGAGCGTAGTATTATAAGGTTAGGTGCTCAAAATCTTTTCCTGAGATCGCAGAGGTCTTCTCTAGAATAACACGTGCCTGATCAACGCTTAGGCTCCCTAATCCGCAGCCAGGAGTAATAACGCTATGCTTCGCAAGTTTCTTCTTGGACAGGCCGGTTTTAAGGGCAACTTTTGAAAAACCGCTTTGCAGTCGGCTTTTGAGCTCTTCAACACCGACGCTTGCCCCTTCCGCCGAAGCCGGTATTATGCCCCAAGCCAGAAATCCGTCATTCTCAATAAAATCTTTTAGCTCTTCCGCATAGAGGGTTATGGTGTCAAGGTAACTCCAGGCGTCGAAAGCAATTATATCGTTTCCAGCAGCCATCAAAATCGACCAATCTGTGTTTCCGCAACAATGACCACCGGTCAAGCAATCTACAGAGTCAATGATTTCCTTAAGCCTTTTAATCGCCATATCCTTGTCGATGGGGACTGAGGCGGATCCGATAGATTGAAGCATTGGTTCATCAAAAAAGACGATCGGCACCTCGCAGTATTTTTCCATTAAACGAACCAGCCATTTGGCCTTCATGGCCGTCGCTTTTGTCAAAACATCCATCATTTGCTCGTTAAAGAGCAGTGCTTTATTGTTTTGATCTTTCAGGATCAATCCCAGAGTAGTTGGTCCGGTCAACTGTCCCTTGAGGACAAGCGGCGATAAGCCACGTCGTTTGATCGTTGTGATCATGGCGTCTAGCCCGGAGAGGAATTCGCCCGAGATCGCATATTTCGATATATCATCATCGAGATAGCTATTGTAGAAGACTTCAAGATCTCCCGAGATATCCTTAGTGGCATCGAAAAAGATACGACCATTCTTCTCATCGGTCACCATGCCTGGAAGATCACGCGCTTGTTCGACGCCCATTGATTCTCGCCAACTACGTTTAGGTAGCTCTGGCCAGAATGGGCTCTCGGGAAAATTATCAACTATCATTTCACATGTTGAAAGCGGGTCTTTGTTTGGCATGCTTCCGATGCCAAACGGCAATCCGCTTAAAGCTAACAGCTGTTTTTCGTCACGGCTTTTCCTTGTCAACTCACATCAATCCTCAATATCGTAGTCAAAAATAAATAAGGGCTACTTTAAGTGTAGCCCTTATTATTAATAAATATGAAACTTTTTATAAATCTACACGTACTCTAACAAAAACCGTTCTTATTCGGTGTCTTGATCAGAGCCGCTCTCGTCCGTCGCGCCCTCTTCAGCATCTGGTGTCGCTTCTTGATCGCCATCGCTCGGCGCAGCAGTTGATTCGCTACCGGAAGCGTCTTCCGCGCCCGGAATTGCGGGGTGGCTTGGCGGAAGTTGCTCGGTGTTGAGCTGCTCGGGTGTGAGTGACGGTGCGCTCGCCCCCGGGTCTTGCGTGCCCCCATAATCGATCGAAGCTGCCTTCGGGGCAACCGCGTAACCAACTCCAAGGCCAATTACTAGTGATCCGATGATTAGACCGAGTGCCAGGAGAAGAGAAATCTTTTGCTCTGCCACATTGACGTTCTCAGCCACGACGGCATCTTTTGCTTTTGCGACCGGTTTCCCCTTTGATGGTTTAACCTTCTTGTTTTTACTTTCGTCCGTGTCTTTTTTATCTTTATCGTCTGCCAATTTCATAACCTCCTGGTTATTTTTCTGGAATTATATCACACTTTTCAAAAATATCACGGTTGTTTGGACGGGAATATTGAGAGGGCATTTCTGGTGTGTTTTTTTGCGAATATATTTATTAGAGAGTTGGCTTGACGTCGCACATTCTAGGTTCAAAACGTCGGCTGATCCCCGCGCGTTTATCGATTCTTCGCATCGCCAAATATGAAAAAGCTAAAAAAATCAGGCCGCCCATAATTCCTACTATTTCGGATTGATTATTTAGTAGACCGCCAACTACGATGCCGATCGCGTAACCAAGAAAAAACATAACTATGGGCAACATATAAACTACAAGTGCCGCGGCAATAACTACTTTGGGTTCAATCTCAATATCTACGGAATCGCCTACATTGGCGTTTAGTCGGTTCCGGACTGTCGCCACCATGCGCCCTTCCCGGCTATACCGACAGGCCCCGCAAGCCTCGCAATCTTTGGAGGCCTGCATTTCGACCACTGCGTGATCTCCATTAACACGTACGACTACGCCTTTTTCGCTCATCTACCTCAGCTTTGCTCTAACCGACTCAATTTTCTGCAAAGTTTCTTCAGTATCTGGACCAATTGTTGTCTGATCTGAATAAATGATCTTACCCGCAACCATTGTTAGCATAATATCTTCTTGATTAGCTGTGTGTACGAGCGCGGAATATGGATCGGTCAATGGTCTTTGGTGGCTATGCGACATATCAACAACTGTAATATCAGCCTGCTTTCCCGGCACAAGAGAGCCTATATCTTTTTCCATCCCCAAAGCCTGCGCTCCTCCGTAAGTCGCCAACTTTATGAAGGATTCTGACTCATTTTCGGTTACGCTATGGTTCGCGGCTCGTTGAAGCAGGAGCCCGATTCGCATTTCATCAAAGAAATCCATCGTATTATTGCTGGCCGGGCTGTCTGTGCCCAAACCGACTCTGAGTCCCAAGTTAAGGTATTTGCGCAAGGGCGCGATCCCCATGGCCAATTTGGCGCTACAGCGCGGACAGTGAGCGACAGCGACGTCGTTATCTTTTAAAGCTGACATGTCGTCATCGTCAACATAAACGCAATGAACACCTAAAACGTCGTTGTCAAAAAGCCCCCATTGAAGAAGGTATCTAACAGGAGAGGTTCCGGTGGGTTGCCATAGATGGTCACTCCAGCCCATCAGGTCGCGATATGCCCCCGCAAGGCGAGATGATCCGTATTTAACAAAATCATATTCATCTTTAGAGCCACTGAGGTGAATTGATATCTTAAGCTTGTCTTTCCGGGCCCAATCCCCCACCTCTTTGAATAGCCTTGGATTTACTGAATAAGTTGAGTGAGGCGCGACACCAATTTGAAGCAAGGATCCGTCAGTCTCTTCCTGCCAGTTAGAAACGGTCTGCTTTGCTTTATCTACGACACTTTTAATTAAGTTAGGATTCATGCCGGATAGCTCGTAAAGCATGAAGCCTCTAAGACCAATCTCTTTAGCCGCTTTTAGGCTCGCCCCCGTACTTGTCATGTCGGTAATGGTCGTGATGCCTGATTGGGCCGCCTCAATCGCGCCTAAACGCGCAGATACTAACCAATCATCAAAGACTAGCGGTTTGATTTTTTCTGTTAATTGGAGTTTCCAGCCAGTGTATTCAAGGTCTTCGCAAAGTCCGCGCATAGCGCTGAATTCAAGATGAGTGTGAAGATCCACAAAGCCAGGCAAGATGATTGCCCGGCCAAAATCCTCCAGAACCGCGTCGGGGTACTTTTTCGCTAGCTCCTCGGTTGAACCTAATTCAACTATTTTGTCATCCTCAACAACCACACTGGCATTTTTGAGTGCCTGATCAGTTATCGGAAGAACCCATTTTGCGGAGAGTATTGTCTTAGTCACGCCGCTAATGATACCTGTCGATAACAAACTTGCCAAGCGATATTAAGTCTTTTTTCCCCTGCGATTCCCTTAAGTTTCCTGCTGCAGCCTCTGCTTTTTCCACATACTCTTTTGCCAGCGACCTGGCTTGCTCAATTGCGCCACAGCCCTTAACTGCCACAACAGCCTCTTCAACCTTCTCTTGAGCCGGATCATCAATCGCTTCCGCTAGTTCCAGGCAGTTCTTTTCAAGGGCAAATATCATCGGCAGAGTCACTGTGCCCTCTCGGATGTCGTTTCCGGTCGGTTTCCCGAGAACTTTCTTGTCGCCGGTAAAATCCAAGATGTCGTCATATATTTGAAAGGCAATTCCAAGGCCCCGAGCATACTCGCGAAGACGTTCTTGATCGACAGATGAAAGACCTCCGATTATTGCCCCCATTGAGCAAGAAGCTTCAAATAACGCGGCTGTTTTAGCGTAAATGCGATCCAAATAGTCGTGAACAGATTGATCAAGACGGCGCAAATCCCTTCTTTGGCGGAGCTCGCCCTCGCTAAGAAAAAGAGAGGCGCTAGCTAGCGGAGTTATTAATGAATTATTTCCGCAGTCGGAGAGAAGTTGGAATGATAATCCAAACAAGTAGTCCCCAATTAAGATCGCCTGTTTCTCACCGTAACTCTCGTTGATAGTAGGAACACCGCGTCGGGTTTTGGCGGCATCTAAGATATCATCATGAACAAGGGAGGCAAGATGGACAAGTTCTACTCCCATTGCTGAGAGAAATAATTCTTCACTATTGGTCTTGTTTCCAAGATTTGCGCAGATAATAACTAACGCCGGTCGAAGCCTTTTGCCCCCGGCTTCTACGACTTTGACGCAAGGCTCGGAAATATCGCGGGCGCTCGCCCCGATCACCGACAAAAACCTTGCCTCAAATCTTTTAAGTTCGACAAGAACGCCTTTAGAAACTGGTTTTCTGGTTCGCATTTTCTCCTTCATCATACAAATCGCGAAGATGCAAAGCTATTTCGCGCTCTGCCCTTTGCAGGAATTCTTTGTAGTTGAGTCCGTTCTCCAATAGCTTCGCTTCCGCGGATTGAGTAATCACGCGCGCTAAAATCGAGATAATTGCTGGTTCATTAATTGTTACAACAAGATCTATGGCCTGAGCGTATAGGTAGTCGACAGCAATAAGATGATCTTCTTTTTGCTTCTCATTATCACAAGGTTTCTCCCTTATCCAAAGCGCGCCAGACAAGACTTCAAGGGCCTGGCAAGTGCGCTCTATTTTATTGTCCAGACGCTCTCGGTCGACCTTGAGGGTTTCAAGGAGGGATTCGGAGATATCAAATGAAGAACCGGGAAACAGCTCCCTCACTGATCGCTCCATTTGGCTTAAGGTTTCAATTAAGCTGACCTTAACCTGAGCTAAACCGATTTGTTTTTTGTCATCCCTCATGAGCTCATTTTATCACGGCGCCATCACAGTCGTTTGGAGAAAACTATCGATATTTCTGCTTGCCTCTGTGGAATATCCCAGTACTTCTTTAGTAGCCGCTGGGAGTCTTGAGATATCTTAAAGCCTTGTTTAACGTAGAAATCGATAGCTTCCCGGTTTTTTTCGTATGTGCCCACCAGAAGCTCATGCTGACCATCTGTTTTAGCAACCCCTTCAATGTGGCTCAAAAGACGGCTTCCCATGCCCTGCCCCTGGCAGGCAGGTAGCACATAAAGATGACGCATGAGCGCGACGTCTGCTTTCGCCTGGTAGGCGCCGGCCGCGATCATCAGGCCGCCTTGCACAATTCCAAAAAAACTCATCTCTTCCATTTCTTTGGTTAGTTCAGCCATGGACATATAGTTTGCTGGATCAAAGGTTTCACCAAATATCCTGGCATAGGCAGCGGAAGCTTTGCTTATTACAAAGTGCAGGTCTTCCTTGTTTGCGCTGTCGCAAGTTTTGATCTCAGGAATATTGCGCTTTTTTGAGCTCCGGTAATCCGTATCATTGATTCTTGCTATCTTAATATTACCGTCTTTGTAGATCAGGTGGTTGAGCGCTCCTTTGTCTTGATATATATGCCATGCCTTTTGTGGTTCCCGGCCTAATATTCTCGCCAGAATGTTCTTGATGCATCCCGCATGTGTAACTATCAAAACTATCTTCGCTTCATCTGCGCTTTCTCTTTGCGGGGAGTGTTCGTGCAGCGAATTAACGACGCTCAACCAACCAGACCAAACGCGATCCGCAAAAACCCTCCAGGGCTCGCCTTCAGGAATATCAGTTGAAAAAGGATCTTTAAACCACCTCTTTACCAGCTCGGGGTGTTGCTCAACTATTTCATCGTGAGTTAAGCCCTCCCAAATGCCAAAATTTATTTCATTAAGTAGGGGTTGACGAAGAATATCTTGATGGTGAGAAAGATTCACGATTTCTGCTGTCTGAGTTGCTCTCTTCATGCTGCTTGAGACGATTTTTATTATCGGCTGGTTTTTTAGATGTGAGGCCAGCAACCTGCTGTTGTCTTTTCCAAGCCGAGACAGGCCTAGGTCGGCTCGCCCAATATACCGGCGTTCTTCATTCCAAATCGTTTCGGCGTGACGCGCCAAAATTATCTTAAGCATAAGTTGATAATAGGCTGATCGCTAAAAAAATTATGACTGCTGATAATTCCACGGTGGCTCCCAAGGTGTCTCCGGTGGTTCCACCAAAAAAATAGCGGAATACTTTGGCCGCAAAAACGGCTATCAAGATCAAAATCGGGATGATCAGCAGATTTGCCCAACCCAACCTGTAGGATGCCCCCGCGATTATTACTAACGTGAAAATGCTGGAAATCAGAAAGCTTGCAAATCTAGTTTCTTTAGTAAAGATATGGGCTAGACCATCTTTGCGAGCAGCAGGTAGTCTCCACAACAGGAGAACCATAGGCCACCTGGCAATCGCCGGCACAACAATGATCGCAAGAAGTCTTGGCGTGGCCGTTAAGTTGTTGAGGAAGATGAATTGCAAGAGCAAAACAATTGTAACAGCGGCCACTCCCATCGGGCCTATGGCCCCATCTTTCATGACCTTCAGTTTTCCGCGTCTCTCTTGGCCGCTTGCTATGGCATCAACTGTATCGGCTAGCCCGTCAAGGTGTAATCCGCCGGTTATTACTACAAAAAATAAAATTATTAGCACATTGCTTGCCTGGGTAGGCATGATTTGGTCGAGAGTTAAGCTTAAGACCGCTCCCAGCCCTCCCATTATCAGACCCACAATGGGGAAATATGCCATTGAGTTTCCGAGAGATGATTTTTCCGGTCTCGCAAAAGTCTTGATCGGTATTATCGTCAAGAAACTTATCGCAATCAAAAGGTAATTTATTTGATCAAGAACGATCATTTATATTACAAACACCACTTTTATTTAATCTTTTCGACAGGTATTTCTTCGGAAACACTGGCCTCTTCAAATGTAGCCATATCTTGCATAAGCTTGGCCGCTGAGTGAATGATATTCATGGCAATAACGGCTCCACTCCCTTCACCAAGTCGCATATTCATGTGTAGCATTGGTGTTAATCCAACTTCCGCGAGTGCGAGAGAGTGTCCGGATTCAGCAGATAAATGCGATGCTATCATATAGTTTACAGATTTTGGGGCAATCTTTGCCGCTACCAGCGCCGCCGCGCTAGAGATGAAACCGTCAATTACAACTGGCGTGCGCCGGCGTGCGCAAGCCATGATAACCCCGCTCAAGCCCGCAATCTCTAAACCACCGACCTTGTGCAAAACATCGAGCGGATCTTGTGAATCAGGCTTATTGACGTCAATCGCTTTTCTAATCGCCAATAGTTTTCTGTCAAAGCCCTCATCGTCAACGCCGGTTCCCCTTCCAACTATGTCTTTTAATTCAATCGATCCCAAGATCGAAATAATCGCGCTGCTGGCGCTCGTGTTTCCGATACCCATATCTCCGGTAGCTATCAAAGAAGCTCCCTTAGCGATAACTTCTTCGGCTATTTCAACTCCGACAAAAATCGCGGCCAAAGCTTCATCTCGGGTCATCGCGGGGCCCTTTGTCATGTTTGCGGTACCAGGCCGAACTTTCTTCGCTATAACCTGTTTACTGTCAATGACTTGGTTGACTCCGACATCAACAACGACTACATTCGCTTCGGCTTGTTTTGCTAAAACATTCACCGCGGCGCCACCGGCCGCAAAATTATAGACCATTTGAGCGGTCACATCTGCTGGATACGCGCTAACCCCTTCCTCGGTAATGCCATGATCTCCAGCCATAACAATGACAGTCTTCTTCCCGATCACAGGCCGAGTGGTCCCCTGCATGCCGGCTAGCCTAATCGATATTTGCTCTAGAATGCCTAGACTTCCAGCTGGCTTAGTTAGTGTATTTTGACGCTCCTGAGCAGCCTTCATGTGCTCCGCGTCTAAGTCTGTAATACCTAAAACAATCTCATCCAGATCCCTCATAATGCCTCCCTAGTGTTTACTCAACACAACTTAGAACTCGATCCCTCGCCTTGCTTCAACCCCTGTTGCAAAGGGGTGTTTAATCTCTCTCATTTCGGTAACCAAATCAGCCATTTCTATCAGTGAGTCAGTTGCTCCTCGTCCAGTTAAAATCAATTCCGTTGCTTCAGCCTTGATTTTGGCAATTTCAAATATTTCCGATTCGGGAATCAGTCCTAATGAAGAAGCGACAATAATCTCGTCCAAGACAACAAGGTCATATTCGCCCGAAACGGCCTTTTTGCTTTCCAAAAGGGCTAGCTTAAGACTAGTTCGAACCTCCTCAAGATTTTGATTTTTCCCGCTGATTAAATTAGAGCCAATTGTCATAACCGTGACGTTTTTGATCGCAGAAAGCGTCTTGTCTTCTCCGCTCACTATTTCGCTCTTCATAAAGTGTATTATTTGGCACCGTAAGCCTTGACCAGCGGCGCGAACCAGTAGACCCACGGCCGCTGTAGTTTTGCCCTTTCCGTCTCCTGTGTAGATTTGAATTAATCCCAATTCACTAACCACGAATCACCTGCGTATTCTGATTTATCGGGCCGGCATTAATGATCTGCCATAGGCCTTCGATATCAATGGAAGCTCTAAGGTGCTGTGCTATCTCATCAATTTGATCATCAGGGTTCACGGTTTCAAAGTCTATCGCTTTTTCGTTCTTTCTCTTCAATAAATAATTCAAAAACGATGAAGTGAAAAGTTCGTTATCGAATAACCCATGCATGTATGTGCCCGACACCTTGTAGGCGCTACTCGACCAACCGTTATCCCTTCCATCGTCAGCCCTCGTAAACGCCTTCGCCTTAGTTAAGCATGTGGTTACGCCGGCGTGTATCTCATATCCATGAATCACGTGGTCTTTTACAAAACCTTCAAAGACATCTGCTTCATCCACAACTTTTGACTGTACTTGTCTTACGACTTTTTCTTTTCCGTAATCTGTTACTACGGGCAGCAGCCCAAGCCCATCCACCTCGCTATTATCAGTATTTTCCGCGCCAGCTGTATCCGATATTCTTTCCCCGAGAATCTGAAGGCCCCCGCAAATGCCGAGCACCGGTGTGCCGGACTTCGCTAATCTCACAATCTCATTTGCCATTCCTGTCTTGCGCAACCACGTCAAATCGTGAATTGTGTTTTTGCTGCCCGGAATGATTATCGCGTCGGCATTTTTCAAGTCGCCTGGTTTTGTCGCAAAGTCCAAAGCCACTTCATCGAGGACCTCAAGGCCACGGAAATCTGTGAAATTTGCGATAAACGGAAGCTTGGGAATGATCAAGTTAACATTCGTCTTGGATTGCCTCGGTCGCTCATCAAGAGAAACGGAATCTTCATCTTCAATAGTAGCGTTAATTTTCGAGATTACTCCTAGAACAGGAAGGCCGGTTTTATCTTCGATAAAATCGATCGCGGGCTTTAAAAGATCTAGGTCTCCCTGAAACTTATTTATCAAGATCCCTTTTATGAACGATCGGTCACGCGCCGATAGCAGCTCAAGCGTTCCGTAAATTGCAGCCAGTGCCCCACCCTTGTCAATATCGGCTGTTAATATAACAGGAGCTCCCACTTGTTCAGCAACCCACATATTAGCAATATCGCGATCCCTTAGGTTGACCTCAGCCGGGCTTCCGGCCCCCTCAATGACGATTAGATCATATTCTTGAAGCAAATCATCGATAGCCGCGTTTACAACATTCATCATCGACTGTTGCTTGTGATAGTATTCATCAGCTGTCATATTGCCGATTGATTTCCCTTTAGCGATCACCTGGAACGTCTTGACGGAAGATGGCTTTAGGAGAATCGGGTTCATCTTCCAGGAAGGAGTTACGCCAGCAGCTTTGGCCTGAACAGCTTGTGCTCTCCCGATTTCGAGTCCATCTTGTGTCGCGAATGAATTCAGGGCCATGTTTTGAGCTTTAAATGGCGCGACCCTGAAGCCGTCATCTCGAAACATGCGACAAAGACCTGCGACGGTAAAGCTTTTGCCTACATGCGACCCGGTGCCTTGAATCATTAATGTCTTAGCGGTCATATAAATACCTTATTTACTACGTTAAGCGATGACGCACTTATGCTTATATATACCAAATGCCAAGCTCTTTGATTATAATTAGGAATAATATTTCAGTAAAGCTCTATTTAGTCATCAAGGATTTGCCGACAATAATTAAAGAAGAAGTCGGATGCCTTGGAAAGGGTCAGTGCTTGACGAGTCCTTTTGACTTGCGACGAAATGGAAAATACACGGTGGCGGGACTGATAGTGGGAGTCCTGCTGTTGCTGGCAGTCTATAATTATGATTCGGCAAGTAGCAATCTTGATTTTGTTCAGTTCTTAAAACAATCAAGAACTCAAAGCCTGCTTATTGTTCTAGTGATCGTAGTTCCAACGCTCAGTGGGTTTTTTGTCGGTCTGGGTCGAGCGCGAAACAAGGAACTCAAAAATCAGATGAGCTCTCTAGCTCGTGAGCGCGATAAGCTTATTAAACAGGCGCGCCTAAATAAGGGTAAATCCTCTGAACTGCAAGGGCTCCTAGATCAAGAAAGTGGTTTCTTTGTAGACAACTGGGATGAGCTAGTGACTGAGAAAGACAAACTTAGAGAAGAGGCAGAGGTATCGTCAACACTTTTGCAGGTTGCGCTGGAAATTGGCGGGTTAGCTGACGCCAACGAGGTTCTAAAAATGTTGTCCGTTTCATTATCAAGAGCCCTTTTCGCCGACGGGTGTCTCAGTTTTATTAAAGCAACTAACGGTCAGGGCTTTGTTTGCCTAAATGATTCCGCGGCCAAGCTCGACAGTGTTTCGTCGCCCGCAATTAAAGAGATGCTTGAAAAACAACTCCCTGTCGCCATTAACAGGGCTGATCAAAACATCTCGATTAACAGAGAGGTTGTTGCCAGGTTTGGCATAAAATCAGCCATTCTCATCCCTTGCGTTAAAAGAGATCAAGTGCACGCTATAGCAATGGTTTTCTACAATAAGACCGCTCATGACTTCAATGATCGAGATATTCAAATTGCATCTGGTATTGTCCGGTCCGCGACGATTGTTTTGGAAAACGCCGATCTATACAGCGAGGTAATCGCCAACCACAGCCAGTTGCAACGCGTTATGACGCGTTTAGCCAACGCTCAAGAGGAGGAAAGACGCAGATTTGCGCGCGATCTTCATGACGGTGTCATTCAAAATCTGTCCGGAATCATCTTCAGTCTTAGCTTTCTGGAAAGTTCTCTTACCTCAGAAGATAAATCGGCGATCACTGAGATCAAACAGATTGAAAAGATCGTTGAAGATACGATTGCTGACTTAAGGCTGGTAATTTATGATCTCCGACCCACAATATTAGATTCCTTAGGGTTGGTCCCAACGCTAGAAAAACACCTGGAACGCTTCGCTGAGATGAATGACATTAAAACAATCTTGAATGCTCAGAAACAAACTCGTCTGCCCGAAACTGTGGAGACCGCTCTCTTCAGGCTGGCGCAGGAAGCATTAAACAACATAAAGAAACACGCGCAAGCAAGTCAGGTTACTCTCGATCTATCTTCGGATAACGAGGGAGTGAAAATGTCAGTGAAAGATAACGGACAGGGATTCAGCTTTGAGAGCGTGAAAACACAGATCTCGAACAATAGCGGCTTTGGCTTATCCGGCATGCGCGAACGCGTTCAATCTCTGCACGGAGACGTCGAAATCATAAGCGCGCTTGGTGAAGGAACGTCTGTCAATGTCCGAATACCGGTTACTGTAAAAGGAGCTTAGAAATCATGGAACCCATATCTATCTTAATCGTAGATGATCACACGCTAATGAGGCAGGGCCTAAGAAGAATACTTGAGGAAGCGGGTATGAAAGTTGTCGGCGAAGCTGAAAACGGCAAACAAGCGGTAGAGCTTGCTGGAAGCCTCGATTCTGATGTTATTTTGATGGACATCCAAATGCCCGAGATGGATGGCATTGAAGCAACCAGAAAGATAAAAGAAGCTGATAGCGAGGGAACCGTTGTCATGCTCACGATGCATGAAGAGGAACAATTCTTGTTTGAAGCAATTAAGGCCGGCGCTATCGGATACCTCTTAAAAAGTCGCGCTCCGCAAGAGCTGATACAGGTAATAAAGGCTGCCAAAGATGGGCTATCTCTTCTGCAACCCTCGATGGCGTCGAAGCTGCTTCATGAATTCTCAAATATTCAGAAACACGAAGATGAAAAAGCAAAACATTATGAAGCATTGACTTCTCGTGAAAAAGAAGTATTGGCGTGTATCGCCAAAGCAATGAGTAACAAGGAAATCGCCGCTCAACTTTTCATTAGCGATAAAACTGTGAAGAATCATCTCAGCCACATATTCAGGAAACTTCATATAAACGACAGAACCTCAGCGGCTTTGATGGCGGTAAAAGAAGGTCTTGTGGACTAGAGGCGCTGTCTTCCCTCCCAAAAAATGAAACAACCCCCCAACAAAGACAGCGTTTTAAAGTTTTAGCCCCAGAACCAGCACCAAGCGATATTCCAACAACAATTACTACCACGTGTTACTTTGTCGTCGGAAACCTCAGACCATAGCTTCTCATCGGAATTAATAGGTCTCATGTTCCGCACCTCCTTAGTGACCATACTAAGGGTTTAGTACGCTACATGTCTAGTGAGAAAGCGATTGTTTTTAAAGAACTAGCGAAATACTAGCTTAAGACCAGAATAAACCTTTTAACGGTTGTGACCAAGTGTATATCCAGAGTGATCAAGGCCAGCATAAGTGCAGGCCAGAGAAGTCTTTTAATGTGTCCTGGCATTACATGAACCATCTTTGGCTCAAGCAGTTCCTTTACGCGCTCTTTAAAATAGAAGTGAGTGTGTGGGATAAATCTTTGAGGAGCATAAAGGCTAATTAAGGGTGAAGCAGGTTGAGCGGCTTGGATTTCCGCAACCTTGACGAGGCTCTTCGCTAAGACCCTGCGTTTACTTTTAAGCGTAGTCCGATAGTCGCAGGCCCGTTCCCTCTCAAAGACCAGTCTTGGAAGCAAATAATGAATAACGGGATTAAAGAACAGAATGTCTCTTATTATTACAGCTAGCCAATGATGAAGATGATCATATCTGCTTATATGAGCTGTCTCGTGGCGCAGAATCGCCTCCATCTCCGAGGTTTCTAATTGATCAATTAGATTGGTCGAAAGAGCGATTATTGGATTCTTAAGCCCGATCGTAAAGGGGGCGGCGCTTGTCTCCAATAAAATCACTTTCGGATAGGAAATTCCGTATTCTTCAACTAGCTTATCGAGGATGTCAAACAAGGATATGTTTTCCTCCCGGCCTACCTCTTGTGATTTGTTTATGAGCCTGACAAACCTAACCATACCAACCATTCTCCAAGCCGAAAATATCAAACTCGCGACTAGAATAGTTACGATGGTCGACGCAGAAATTGTGGTTGTCGGATGAAAATAGCTGCCGTATAACGAGTCCGCGCTCTTCCAGTCGATTGATGGCAGAAACGTTCCGGGATTCGGCAGTTTAGCGCTTATAATAAAGACTCCCTTGAAGTCCGAAAAATGAGGCAAACTTCTGGCTAGAGCCAAAAGACTTTTTAGTAACGGTATGGTCAGCAGAAAATATTTTAAATTCGGGTTTCTGATTTTAAATAGCCTGATGATCGCTAGAATTATAACGAGCCAAAATGCGCCCGTCGTTACACTAAGCAGGATTCTAAGCGCGATGTCGTCAATTAACGTACTCGTGGCTATCTGATCAAACATAACCATGCTTTCCTGGACGGCAGATACACAAAATAGCTTTGGCCTCTTTGGAAAAACGCATTTGTCTAAAACCTATTAAGATTGTAGTATTGATAATGTTATTTAACAAACGCTTGTTTGTCAAATAAAAAGAGTGGAATCAATTCCTTCTCAAATCTTACCTAAGGGGTCCTGATGTACTTAACAAAATACTTGGTAAAGCATAAACTTGACGCCTATCAAACCATCGTGTTCAACACATTAACGGGGGCGATTGACCTAATCGATAATGAGTTCATGCATCATTTTGAGTCACCGGAAACAATCACACCAAGCACGCCCATATATCAGTCGTTACTCGATCGAGGTTATATCTATAAATCCGAGGCCGAGGAGGAAGATAAACTTAAGGCCTTGTTTGAAAAGTTTAAGGGAATTGACAGACCAGTGATGTTTGTTATTTGCCCGACTTACGCTTGTAATTTACGATGTGTTTATTGTTTCGAGGGTGATCTTACTCAGGTCGAAACGCATGCGCTAACCGTTGCTGAGGTCGATTCAATCTTTCGTGCCATTGAAGCTCTGACTGATAAACCTGCCTCAATACAGCTTTTTGGCGGTGAGCCTTTTTTGCCGGCTAACCGCGCCATCATATCCTATATTTTGGATGAGGCGCGTAAACGAGAATTTACTATTAGCGCGGTTACAAATGGAGTGAATCTAAAAGAGTTTTTGCCTCTTTTGCGGCAGTACAAAGATCATCTAATAGACTTCCAGATCACACTAGACGGAACTGCTGATATTCACGACAAAAGGCGTCCGAAAACCGGAGGTCAAGGCACGTTTGACGAAATTGTCTCGTCCATTGACGCTGCGCTCGCGCGAGGTATTCGAGTACGGGTGCGAGTTAATGTAGATCGTGAAAACATAGGCAGCTTGACTGATTTGGCCAACTTTATGATACAGAGAGGTTGGGATAAATATGAGAATTTTGCCGCTTTGCTTTCGCCAGTGGACAATCACACAGGAGAAACTGTTCCCCACCGCTTGACGGAGGATGAGACTGCAAAGATCTGGCTAGATTTGAAGAAGAACTTCCCCGTTGTGGAAATATTCCGTCCTGACCTTTTCAGAAATCTCGACTATATAATAAGCACGCTTAAGTCTGATCAAATCAGCTATCCTCGTTTCTTCTATTGTGAGTCAAACAATTTAAGTTGCTACACTTTTGGCACGGACAAAAATGTCTATCTGTGCGCTGAAGCAATTGGAGACCAGAGAACTGCGGTTGGTTCTTATCATCCTGATCTAGTTCTCGATCAGAAAGCCCTTGATAAGTGGAACGGAAGAAGCATCATGACTTTAAAGAAATGCCGTGATTGCCCCGTAGCAACATTTTGTGGTGGAGGTTGCGCCTACGCCGCAATGTGCATAAACGGCTCAATTGATGATCCGCATTGCAATCAAGCCGAGGAGACTATTCACGCGTATCTGGAATCGATCAAAGGAGCCCTGCTTGCCCTTTAAATATCTTCTTTTTCCAGGGATTGCTTTAGGTCGTCGCTGCTCTTGAAGCTGTTTGCTTCAGTTGGAAAAGCACCCTTAGTTACCTCTGCGGCATAGGTCTTAACAGCTGTCATAAAAGAGTGATTCAAATCAGTATATTTCTTCGCGTGCTTCGGGACGCTTCCTTGTTTTAAGCCGATGACATCAGCGGTGACTTGGATCTGGCCGTCACACCCCGAGCCGGCGCCAATGCCTATCGTCGGAATATCGATTGAATCAGTTATAAAACTTGCGAGCTCGGACGGAACACATTCCAGAACGAGCGAAAAAACACCAGCCGCCTGTAGCGCTTTTGCGTCTTTCACTAGCTCCTTGGCGGGTTCTAACGATTTTCCTTGCACCTTGTACCCGCCAATCTGGTGAACTGACTGCGGTGTCAGGCCGATATGTCCCATCACTGGAATCCCGGCTCCCGTTATCTTTTCTATGGTAGAGGCCATTCTCATGCCCCCCTCGATCTTTACCCCACCGGCGCCACCGGCTTTAAGAAAACGGCCGGCGTTCCTAGTCGCTTGCACTTCATTTAATTGGTAGGACATAAACGGCATGTCTGCGATTACCAGAGCTCTTTGGCAAGCCCTTGATACCATTTGCGTGTGGTATATCATATCGTGAACAGTTATCCCCAGGGTGTTCTCGTCACCCCGTATGGTCATCGCAAGCGAGTCCCCTACTAAAACTATGTCTATACCGGCTGTGTCAACAATTTGCGCGCTCGTATAGTCCCAAGCAGTTAAGGCAATGATCTGCTCAGGGCCATTCTTCTTTTCTCTTATTGTTTCGGTTGTGACCTTTTCTTTATTCATTGAGTCGGATATAGGGGGTTTAAAGCTTTCTAGCTTTCTGCCGGTCTCAATTTTCCAGGCAAATCTGAAAGCTTAGGCTTACGTGTTTTTTTGGTTGTCTTGGTTTTCTTCTCAGCCTTAGCGGTAGCTGCCGCGGTTTTTGGAGAATCAAAATTCTTAGATAATAGCTGCACTAATTCATCTTTCTCTAACGTTTCCTGCTCTATCAATTTTGCGACGATCGCTTCTACTCGCTTTTTGTCGTCTTTCAATATCTTCCTATCTTTCTCATACGCTTCATCGATAATGCGGCGTATCTCTGTGTCGATTTCAAAAGCAATTTGCTGGCTATAGTCGGGGTTATGAGAGAGGTCTCGCCCTAAGAACACTTCATGTTGTTTTTGACCCAAAGTAAGCGCACCCAATTTTTCGCTCATACCCCACTCACAAACCATTCTTCGAGCAAGTTTGGTTGCCCTTTCTAAATCATTTTGAGCGCCCGTTGTTACGTCACCGAGAAACAGATCCTCAGCGGCTCTCCCGCCAAGCAACATAGCCACTTCGTCAAGAAGTTCTTTCTTTGCCCGGTACATTCTATCTTCGGTCGGCAAAATCAGTGTATATCCACCAGCACGACCTCTAGGTATTATCGTCACCTTGTGGACAGGATCGGTTAGCGATGGCAACGCGTTGGCGACAACAGCATGGCCCGCCTCGTGAAAAGCAGTTAGTCTTTTCTCTTTATCGGAAATCAAGCGTGACTTTCTCTCTGGCCCGGCTATAACTCTCTCTGTTGCCTCTTCCATTTCTTCCATATCTATAAGTTTTTTGCCGTGTCGCGCAGTCAAAATAGCGGCTTCATTTACCACATTCGCCAAATCAGCGCCTGTAAAACCTGCCGTTCTTCTTGCCAGAACTTCCAGATCCATATCTTTCTCAAGCGGTTTTCCTTTAGTGTGAACTTTTATAATTCCAAGTCTGCCCTGAAGGTCTGGCGGTGGAACCATTATCTGCCTATCAAACCGTCCCGGACGCAGAAGCGCCGGATCAAGAATGTCCGGTCGGTTGGTCGCCGCTATAAGAATCACATTATCTTTTACGTCAAAGCCATCCATTTCAACAAGCAACTGATTAAGGGTTTGCTCCCGCTCGTCATGGCCACCGCCTAAGCCGGCGCCTCTGTGCCGGCCGACTGCGTCTATCTCATCCATAAAAATTATGCAGGGAGAATTAGTTTTTGCTTGTTCAAATAGGTCACGAACACGCGAAGCACCGACCCCGACAAACATCTCGACAAAATCTGAGCCACTTATTGAGAAGAAAGGTACAGCTGCCTCACCGGCTACCGCGCGAGCCAACAATGTCTTGCCCGAGCCCGGTGGACCAAATAATAAAACGCCTTTCGGTATCTTAGCGCCCATAGACTGAAACTTGATGGGGTTAGCTAAAAACTCTTTTATCTCTTCAAGTTCTTCGACGGCCTCGTCTACTCCCGCGACATCCTTAAAGGAAACCCGAGGCTGATCTTTTGACATCCTCTTCGCCTTGCTTTTGCCAAAACTCATCACCTTGTTGCCACCGCCCTGCATCTGCTGAAGCATAAACAACCAGATGCCGACGATCAGTATCAGCGGCAAGAAGTTGATTAAGATACTGAACCACGGCGTTGTAGCATTTACATCTACTTTTGTTTTAACCTTATTCGCTAGCAACAGCTTGGCCACATCGTAATCCGAAGGATAGCTAGCCTTGAATTCGGTTCCATTCCTGTAGACGCCGTTAATAACATTATCGCGGTCTTTTATTTCAACTTCTTTGACATCGCCAGATTTTACTTCTGCCACGAATTTATCAAGCGTTACTGTCTTGGGTTGTTCGGGCTTACTGAAATATGAATTGGCGAAAAATATAATTAAAATAACGAGTACAATGTAGAACCCCGCACTCTTAAGCACCTTCTGCAAGCTGTATTTCCTCTTTTCTATAAATCAATTCTATCACCATATCTTGGCGGGTACAATTTTAGTCAAGTTCTTCTTCTACTATGCCCGGCTTGAGCGTTCCGACATAGGGAAGATTTCGATAGCGTTCATCATAATCAAGGCCATACCCAACTACAAATTTATCCTCTACCTTAAACCCTTGATATCGTGGCTCTAAAATGACCTTTTGCTTGCCCTGTTTCACGAGTAGCGCGCAAATTTCCAGTGAAGCAGGTTGCCGAGTTCGCATATTCTTTATTAAGTAGTTCAAGGTCAAGCCTGTATCGAGTATGTCTTCAACCAAAATCACATGCCTACCCCTTAAATCCTCATCGAGGTCTTTTAAGATTCGCACAACGCCTGAAGATCTCGTGCTCGAACCATAGCTGGCAACTGCGATAAAATCAACTGCCAATGGAAGCTGGCAAGCCCTTGTAATGTCCGCTAAAAACATTATTGCGCCTCTTAAGATACCGACGAAAAGCGGTGACTTGCCTTGATAATCTTTCTCTAGCTCGAGCCCGAGTTCTATAACACGACTTTTGATCTGCTCAGCCGATAAGACTACCTCATCTATGTCACTATGTAGTCCATCCATAATATTCCCTTACCCACCATATATTTAAACGCTCAATTCTATCTATTCACCAACCGAAACGAAATTTCTCCGTAAACTCAATTTATGATGCCGGGAGATTCGATAAGAGCAACTCTTTTTGTCCTATCTGAAACCTTTACTCTTTCATCGATCCGTAGGTCTCCAATCGCCACAACCTTAACTCTGTCTGAAAAGATTGGTATAGATGATCGATGCCGCCTTGGCACTTTGGAATCCACGAAGAAATCCTGCAGTTTCTTCCTCCCCGTCATCCCTAACGGCACGAACCAATCGCCGTTTTGCCAAGGACGAACATTTATCGGCCATTCGATTCTGTCAACATCGACCAACACGGCCTTGGCGTCAAACTTTTCAACCGATTTGTTGGCTGGAAATATAGTAACAGATATTTTTGTATCTTCAATTTGAAATCTGCCTCCGCTGGCGTCAATCACGAGATTTTTAAAGGGTACGCGCTCAGAATAGATGATGAGTTTATCCCCGATCAATTCAGCTCTCGCCCGCCGCGCGATATTTGTGGGTACCCCATCCATCAAAGTTTTGTCTATGATCGTCTGAACTGTAGAGAAATCAATATTGCGGTTGGAACCGAAATGAGCGATTAACGCCAGTCTGATAAGTCTTCTTGTTAGCGCTAAGTTTAATTTCTTAAGCCGTGGCGCGTCAATTTGTATTTCCCGAACGCCAATATCAGCAATCTGATTAAATTTCTGTCGGGCAATTGAATCCAGCCAATCATCTTCATCATTAATCAACAACATGGTTGTCTTTAACTTGTCTATGGCGTCAGGATTGAGATCATTGATTACAGGGATCAAATCGAGACGTACGGCATTTCTTAGATATCGTCGATCCTGATTAGACGGGTCAGAAAGATAACTGCTCTTTGATGATTCCAGGTACTTCAATATTTCGTTTTTGTGACATTCGATTAGAGGCCTGATTATTCTTTTACGAACCGGAGGTATGCCTCTCAGGCCCGTCATTCCCGCGCCTCGTAATAGATTAATGAAGAACGTTTCAATGCTGTCATCGGCATTATGGCCGATGGCGATTCTAGCGCCTCCGAGACGCCGGCTCAAGTCGGTCAAAAGCTCATATCTCAGCTCCCTTCCAGCCTCCTGAAGGGATAAGCGGTTTTCTTTAGCAAAAACTTTGGCGTTTCTCTCATCGATCGTGACCGGAATTCCAAGAGATTCTCCAAGTGCTAAGACATGATCAGCCTCAGCGCCGGCCTCAGGTCTTATCTGATGATTCAGGTGCCAAACGTGCATTGTCAAATCGAATTTGCCGCTAATTGCCGTGAGAGCCAATAAAAGTGCGGTGGAGTCCGGACCGCCTGAAACAGAGACAATAACATTGTCGCCGACATCAATCATTTTGTGTTTCGAGATCGTCTGCGTGATTTTTTCTAAGAAATCTTCATTATCCAAACTATTACTTTCCAATGTGGACTTCCAAGTTGCTCAATCTTTGCGGTAGACTAAGTTCATGAGAATAAGCTTTTGTTCAATCGCCTTTCGTAAACTCGATCTTCCCTTAGTCGCCATAATACCAAGGCTGGCTAAGATTGGATATGACGGAATAGAGATTTGGGGAAACGACCTGGGCGGAACCGAAGACGATATTGAGGAAGTAGCTGCTTGCCTGGCGGAGAACAACATGGCGACTCCGATGATCTCGCCTTATTTCAATATAACGGGCGACTCCACAGAGTGGAATTCAACCTTATCGGCGGCCAAAACCTTCTTTGACTACGCAGTGATCTTTAAGGCGCCGTTGGTGCGCGTTTTTACTGGTTTCCTGGGGAGCGCGGAAATCAACAAAGAGGTCTTCGATGAGGCAGCTAAGAGGCTAACTCAATTATGTGAGATTGCTGAGAAGAAGGATCTGTCTCTGGCGCTTGAAACGCATCCGAAAACGCTAGTCGACAACATCCCTTCCATTAATAATTTGCTTGCCGCCGTTGATAAACCAAATCTGGTCTTGAATCTCGACATTTATCATATGTGGGAAATACACCAGGAGCCGGTTTGGATTTGGGAGCAGTTAAAGTCACGAGTAAGACACATACATGCCAAGAACGCTCTTATCCCGCCAAGCAACGGCGATGACTATCCCCTCTTTCACGACAAGCAGGGATTGGGTGAGATTGGCGGAATAACCTTTCTGGAACGCGGGAATATGGACTACAAGCCGTTTCTCGACGCTTTACACCGCGATGGCTACAACGGTTGGATTTCAGTAGAATGGTTTGGTAGCGACCCTTTTGTCGCCGCTGAGCACGAGTTTCATTGGCTAAGCGAACTCATCGTGACCGGCGATGAAAAATAAACTCTGACTTGTTTTTTTCTTTCCTGATTGTTAAAATTTACCTGTGAATATTAAAAAGCTTTCGTTATTGTCAGAAAAGAAGATTGAGCGTCGCAGCTTTCTTAAGTCGGTTGGAATAATGGCGCAAGTAGCTCTCTTAAGCGGTTGGATTACGAACGCATCCTCTAAAACCGTAGATCCCGGAGACGATTATGCTTTATCGGGAGACTACTGGGGAGTTTAAACGCCTCTTTTTATTAAACGTGACATTCCCAACAATCAGTTGGACCATTTCTATCTTTGTGACATGCCAAACACCAGCCCATATCTAGACTGCTTACTTGTCGTATTACAGCCATTTCCTTCACGTCTCCATGGCACTCTTGACATTCCATGCCGGCCTTGATGTGCCTTTTGTGCGGAAAATAGATGTAATCAGGCAGATCATGTACTTTAACCCAGTAAATTGGCTCTTTCTTCTCCCAATACTTGGCTAACTTTTTGACTTCAGGTCTATCTTTGCGGATGGATTTGTGACAACCCATACATCTTTCAATACTTGGAACGCCTGACACTTTTGACCTTCTGGCGTATATGTGGCAAAAGCGACAAGGCAGCTCATTGTCACCGGCGTGAATCTTGTGGCTAAAGTTTATTGGTTGTTCAGGCGCAGAATCAATTAGAACAAAACGCGCTACCGCGGTTCCGACCATATTGTATGAGAATATCCCGACCGCCATCAGAATAAGGACCGCCACTATCTTCCTTCTCATACTGGTTTACGATCCTTTCAAACAGCGTTTGGTGGGTGCAACAATAAGGGTCATCATCTTACTTGACCTACATAGTCATGACAAGATTCGCATTTTGACCCTCTGGAGTCATGACATCTAAAACAGTAATTTGCACCATTTTCATCAATGACCGCGGGATGTCCCTCATTTGGATTTAACCAGTTAGTATTATGTTTAATGTGGCACTTAGTGCACCAGTCCTCAAGAATGTGACACGCTCCACAAGGTAGCTTCTCAATCTTGTCCATCGGTAAGTCTCTGGGGCTGTCAACTTTTGTTCCCAGTTTTTCCAACGCCTCACGAACAACTACGAAATGGTAGCCTTTCCAACTAGCTGAAACAGGTTGATCTTTTTTGCTTTCCGGAAATATCTTATTAACGTTGGTTTCATAAACAACCTGATGACTTTCCGGCCTGAAACCGCCTCTTAAGTGGCAATCACGGCAGAAATCGAGCTCACTGTCTTTAATGTGGCACTTTCGGCATTGTGATATTCCGATACTCATAGCTACTCGTGGGTGCTCAGAAATCCACTTTTTGCCATCGGCTTCATTATTGCCGTGAAGCGTCATCACCCTCGGCATTGAAGGTGCCCCGGCTGCCGCCCAGGTCTCTCCCTCTGATTCCGCGGCTGTTCTGTTCTCATTAGAAGGATCGTGACAAACCGGACAAGATGTGCGGTCTACACGAGTGGTTACGTGTCCCGGAGATCTTGGTCGAATGTCTACGTCTTTATGACAATCGGTACAATTAAAGGTAAGCATTGATGCCTGCAACATTTTGTCATGAATATAGTTAACTGGTTTGTTGTTTGCGTCTCTCTCTAGCATATCGCCGTGACACGCCATGCATTTTGCTGAATCACTCTTTATTACTTGAGCATCCTTCTTAGTATATTTATAGCCTAGCTTTCCGGTATCGAGATCAGCAACCTTGGTCGCCTTATGAACCTCTTCAAGGCTTTTGGATTTATCCTGAGGGTTTGTTAGGTAGAAGACGCCTTTGTAATAAGCTGTTTGAGCGAACTGTGGGGTACTGATTAAGCCGGTACGCAAAGAGGCTCCCGCAACTACTATTATTGCTATTGCTATTGCTATTCTCTGTATGCGCAATTCTTCTCGTTTTTTCCTCTTCTAGGCGTTCTTTTTCGACACCTTTGTGCTTTATTTCTTTATCAACCGAAATTGAGCCATCTCACTGATGAATCTTGGTTAATTATATCACTCAACAGCTCGCTTTGGAATATACCTCAACTGGCTATTTGTTGTCAAGCCCACAAATTTGCGCTATAAAAAAGTGCAGTCGTTTTTTCCCTAACTTTTGCTCAAAAAGGGCTCTCAAATGCGTAAAAAACGCTTAATTTCTTGGCAGTTTGTGCCAAGCTTCACAAGCTGTTTTTTTTGGCGCTGACTTTTTGGCGAAATTTTGCTAATATTTGAATTCTAATGGATGAGAAATCACAAAATTCAGATAAAAATCCGAAAAGAGCAGCCATGTTCTTAGGGATGATCATTTCCGGGTTGCCAACAATGCTTTTTGGCCTAGCCTTAATCCGAATTCTTATGGAAAACTCCGGCAAGATTCAGATGTATTTTGCATCAGCCGGGTTTGACTCATCGATTGCTATGGGCTTTTTAATGTTTGCCACGTTTAGCCCGCTGCTTCTGGCCGGGCTAGTTGGTTGGGCTGCCGCTGCCGGTGGAGGCCGGGCGAAACCCATTGAGAGAGCTTTTATGGCGATGGTTTTGACGTTGCCAATTGCCCTCCTTGACCCCTGGGCAATCGTGTCTTTAGGTGTAGGAGCGCAAGTTTCTCTCGCTCTAAAGCTGGCGTTCCTGGCATCACCGTTATTAATAGCCGCTGTTTTCGCTTATTCAGGTTGGTCTCATGAGGGGTTCCGGCCGATACAGCCATTCAGGAATGTCGTTGTTCTGATACTTGTAACTGGAAGTATATACTTTATTATTTACTGGGTGATCTTACCTTGGGGCAACCCTACTGCCAACCCATTGGTTCCACTATAAGAGCTTCTTTTTCTAATTCGCGCTCATCAGTATAGATTACGCTATCGCCGCCCTTTATAGCATTGAGCAGGAGAAAGAGAAATATTCCAAAAACTCCCGCTGTAAAAATAACATTTGCTGGATTAAATATTGACATAGAAGCCGTCTTTTCCTCAACAACCAATGAAGGAACGACCATTAAGTAGCGATTCATCCATATACCCAGCAAAACTGAGGCTGACGCGAATGTCACCCCGGCAACCGAGTTCCTTATTTTGCTCCAGATGAGTAAAATAAATGGCACGCCGCTGGCTAGAAAAATAGACCCGACATATATAGCTCCATAACCTCCGAATATTCTCAAATAAAGCGGCCCCGTCTCTTCGGGAAGATTTACAAAATAGACATTGAAGAACTGGACATACCAGACATAGACCCAAAATATTCCCAGGCCCAACAAAAGCTGACCCATGTTTTTGAAGTGGTCATCATTGAACGAAACAGTATTAAACAATAGTTTCGATAGGCCCATGAGCAGAACAATGCCGGCTACACCAGCTAAAATTGAGCCAGAGATAAATAAAGGAGAGTAAGCTGTATCGGCAAAGTGCCGGTCTAAAATCATCCCCAAATCCCAGGACATAATGGTTTGCTCAATTACAAACAGCAGAAGATATATGTATCCAAAGACCACCAGGCGGTTTTGGACCTTGCCTGTTTCGGGACTGCCGCCATCAGCTGTGTCGAGATCAACAGGCCCTCCGACTCGCGAGAGGATCCCGGCGACAACGTAGAGACCGAGAAAAGGTATAAGGTTCCGCGCGATAAAGAAGACCGAATTATACCAAAGATTATGAT
>JAUWRD010000201.1 GCA_030610765.1 Actinomycetes bacterium | reverse complement strand
GCCAGAGCGATTCGTGGTTGTCCGTGTGTTGGGTGCGAAACAAAAAGTTGCCTTGTTGGTTGAATAGGCTGATTCCCAAAGTTAGCGATGTGTCTAATTTGTGGAGATCAAATTCAAAATCAATAAATACTTTTTGGTCGCGTTGGACGGTTCCGGGGATTCTCTTTCCCTGGCTGTCGGACAAAACTAGTCGTAGTGGTGTCATGATGTCGTTTTTGAAACTAGCCTCCTCTTTGTTGACGAGCCAAATCGTTCTTTGTGTATTATCACCCGCCAAGTATTGGGAGATAATTGATCGTGTAGGTCCTTTTCTTGACAAGACCCCTTCTTCTATTAAGACGGCTTCATGACATAAAGCTTGGACGGCGCCCATATTATGACTTACGAACAAAACCGTTCGCCCCTCTGTAGCGATGCTCTCCATCTTTCCCAAGCACTTTTTTTGAAAACTAGCGTCACCGACGGACAGGACTTCGTCAATGATCAATATCTCCGGTTCAAGATGGGCCGCAACTGCGAAAGCCAGGCGCACTTGCATGCCGCTCGAATAAAATTTTACCGGGGTGTCCATAAACTTGGCGACACCTGAAAACTCGACAATCTCATCGAATTTCCGGTCGATTTCTTTTTTTCTCATCCCGAGAATAGTACCGTTTAGATAAACATTTTCACGTCCGGTTAATTCAGGATGTAAACCGGTACCCACTTCAAGCAGGCTGGCGACCCGGCCGCGGATCTCGGCCCTGCCGCTGGTCGGCTCGGTGATTCTTGATAAGATCTTTAACAAAGTGCTTTTACCGGCGCCGTTGGCCCCGATTATCCCGACTACCTGGCCTCTTTCTACTTCGAAACTTACATCGCGGAGGGCCCAGATGATGTCTTCTTCATTGTCGCGGTCTTTAAAGTGAGTCAATGAGCGCAATCGTCTGAAGTTTCGAAGCGGGGCGGCGACAGTACTAGTCAATGCCTCCCTAAACGTTTTATAGCCTTGCTCGCGGACGCCTAGGCGGTATCTCTTGCTCAAGTTTTCAATTTTTATCGCGGTATCAGTCATATATTTATCAATCGATTGCTGGTTATTAAGCTATATCGGCGAAAAAGCGCTCTGTTTTTTTAAAGTAGAACAATCCACTCAATAGAATCAATATACTTGTAAAAGTCGACGCGCCAACTAAAGTCCAGGGAAAATCAATAGTGCCTAGCAACGCTGAGCGGAATCCCTCAATTACCCCGGCCATCGGATTAAAAGCGTAAATAAATCGCCACTTCTCCGGGACCAATGACATAGGGTAGACGACAGGGGAGATGAACATCCAAAGCTGGATCATAAAGGGGACAACATAGCGAAAGTCCCGGTAGTGTACGTTTAATGCCGCCAACCACATGCCGGCGCCCGAAGCCGCGAATATCATTATCAAAACAAGCAAAGGCAGCAAGGCAATCAGAGGTGTCGGCGCTATCCCATAGGCGGCCATCATAATAAAGAGCACTGCCATGGCGATAACAAAATCTAGCAGCCAACCGATTATTGGTGCTGCCGGGATAGCGACGCGTGGAAAATAGACTTTATTTATAAACGCTTGATTAGCTATCAAGCTATTGCTTGAGTAGCTGAGGGCGTTCGAGAAGTATATCCAGGGCACCAGGGCGGCGAACGAAAAGATAGGGTAGGGTACGCCATCAGACGGGATTTGGGCGAGTCTGCCAAAAAAAAGACTGAAAACGATCATTGAAAGAAGAGGTTGCAGAATGGCCCAGAGGCCCCCCAGCACTGTTTGTTTATACCGTACCTTGATTTCTCTCAGAACTAAGAAATAAAAAAGATCGCGGTACTGCCGTAGTTCTTTAATATCAATCAGCTTAAAAGATGAGCGCGGTCTTATGATGGTAACATCTAATGGGTCGTTAATGGGCCCCGGTCTTTTTGGCGGTAGTTCGGTCTCTCTCGACGCGGTCGCCATTTAGGTGCTCTCACCTACAATCGTGCTTT
>JAUWRD010000025.1 GCA_030610765.1 Actinomycetes bacterium | reverse complement strand
CTAGTCTTGGCCTGACAGACTATCAGCTTCAAGATACGGTTGATACCATTGTCGCCCGCACTGACGCGGCACTATTTACCGCCAAGAGGAATGGTCGTAATCGGGTGGAGTTGTGCGGCACCAAAGAGCCTGCGAAATAAGCAGCGCTCTACTACTATCCCAACCAGGTTTGGAATTTGCTGAGGTTGGCCCCGGCTGTTTTCAATTGTTTCTCAACACTTTTTTTCCCTGTTCCACCGGCACTTTCTCGAGACGCCGCGGACGCGTGCGGGTCGGCCAAGGCCAAAGCATCGGCTTCAAAGTTCTCGTCAAATTGGCGCAGGTCATCAACGTCAATTTCGGCTAGCGATTTCCCGTTGTCAATTGCCCACTTGACCAGTCTTCCGACGATTCCGTGCGCTGAGCGAAACGGCACGCCTTTTTTCACGAGGTAGTCTGTGAAATCTGTGGCTACACTGAATCCACCAGCGCTTTCCCTCATGCGGTCCTGATTAACTTTCAACGTCGCGAGCACCCCTGTTATCGAAGTCAAGCAGGCATATAAAGTATCGACAGTGTCAAACAAAAAGACTTTATCTTCCTGGAGATCTCGGTTGTAGGCTAATGGCAATCCCTTCAAGAGCGTTAGAATCCCGGTTAAATTCGCGATGACACGGCTTGATTTCCCGCGCACCAATTCAGCCACGTCAGGGTTCTTTTTTTGGGGCATGATGCTACTGCCGGTCGTGAAGGCGTCATCGAGCTCGATAAAAGAAAACTCTGTGCTCGACCATATAATTATTTCCTCAGCTAGCCGACTCACGTGGGTCATGATAATCGCCGCGGCTCCCAAAAACTGCATTATAAAATCCCGGTCGCTAACAGCATCAAGGCTATTTGAACTGATGGAGGAAAAACCAAGCTCTTTTGCAACCAGATCGCGGTCGATAGGCAAGGCCGTACCGGCCAAGGCAGCAGATCCAAGGGGCATAACATCTGTTTCTTCATAACAATCCATTAACCGCTTTCCGTCACGTTCAAGCATCGATATATAAGCTAGAAAATGATGGGCTAGAGAAATCGGTTGGGCTCGCTGAAGGTGAGTGTAGCCGGGTAAAACTACATCTTGGTTCTGTTCAGCCAGATTTAACAAAGTCTCTTGTAGGCTCGCGATATTTTGCCCGATTTGAATAATGGCTTTTTTAAGAAAGAGACGGACGTCAGTTACGACTTGATCATTTCGACTGCGGGCGGTGTGGAGTTTACCTCCGACATCGCCAACTTTCTCGATCAGGACTCGCTCGATCGCCATGTGAATATCCTCATCTGAAGCCAGGAAAAGAAGATCGTCATTTTCAATCTCTTGCTTGATCGTAAGGAGTGCCGCGCTGATAGTTTTTGCTTCAGCAGCCGTCACGAGCTCAGCTGCGCTAAGCATCTTGATATGAGCCAGGCTGACCTTTATGTCTTCGTTGTATAATCGTTTGTCGAGCGAGAGCGACGACATGAACTCCTCAACTGTTTTATCGGTTTCTTTGTCGAAACGTCCTGACCAGAGTTTCACTTTTTTCCCTTGTGTTTCTGAGCCCAAATGCGCGTTGGAAGACCAAAGAGATCGATAAATCCCTCGGCGCTTGCGTGCTCGAATTTATCATCTGCGTCATAAGTTGCCAGGCCCGTATCATAAAGAGATGAACTTGATTTGCGCCCGACGACGGTGCAGTTGCTGTTGTGCAACTTAACGCGGATAGTGCCTTCGACGACCTTCTGTGTATCAGCGACAAAAGCTGAAAGGGCATGGCGGAGCGGAGAAAACCATTTTCCCTCATAAATTTGTGTGCCCAGCGCGTCTTCCACTAGATACTTGAAGTCCAGTACCTCACGCGGGAGCGTTAGCGCCTCGAGTGCTCTGTGGGCTTCGATTAAGACCATCGCCGCCGGAGATTCGTAGACTTCACGAGATTTAATGCCGACAATCCGGTCTTCAATCATATCGATCCGACCGATACCATATTCGCCAGCTTTCTGGTTAAGCTCCTTAATAATTTCAGTGACGCTTAATTCGTTTTCATTCAAATTATTGGGTAGCCCGTTATTAAAGACAATTTCAATATAATCAGGTTTTTCAGGCGCGGATACCGGATTCTTGGTCCACTTCCAGACTTCCGCCGGAGGTTCATTCCAGGGGTCCTCTAGGTTCCCCGCCTCAACGCTGCGTCCAAAGATATTTTCATCAACCGAATACGGGCTTGATGAAGTTACCGGAATTTCAATGCCATGTTCTTTCGCGTATTCAATTTCTTGTTCGCGGTTCATGCTCCATTCTCGCTGCGGCGCGATTATGCGGATGTCCGGAGCGAGTGACGCGATTGTCATATCAAAGCGCACCTGATCGTTTCCTTTGCCGGTACATCCATGGGCAATGGCTGTCGCTCCGTTTTCGCGCGCCACGTCCACAAGCTTTTTGGCGATTAGCGGACGAGCAAGAGCTGTTGCCAACGGATATTTACGCTGATACAAGGCGTTGCCTTGCAGAGCCGGCTCGATGAAGTCGTTGACGTATTCCGCCTCAGCGTCAACCACAAGTGAACTGATCGCTCCCATCGTCAAAGCCTTACGCTGAATCATCAACAGATTTTCTTCCTGGCCGACATTAACGACTGCGGCAATTACATCCAGGTCATACTCCTCGCGTAGCCACTTTATGGCGACGGAAGTATCAAGTCCGCCGGAATAGGCAAGTACTACTTTACTCTTAGACATTGAACACCTTCTTTTCTCTTTTGCTAGCTTGCTTCAAGCATATCTTTTAAAATATCACATGCTCGACCGCCGGCTTCGTTGTTTTGAGCTACCACCAAGATTGTGTCATCACCGGCAATCGTGCCTATAACTGGATCAAGCTGGGCTTCATCAAGACTGGCTGCCACTGTCGGCGCCGTCCCCGGGTTTGTCTTAACCAAAACCAGGTTTTCTGACTGCATGATCGATACTACAAATTCCCGAACAACCCTTGATAAACGATTGTGGGGTTCTACAGTTGGCCCTTGCCAATGATAGATCAAACTACCCCCAGAACGAACTTTCTGGAGTGGTATTTGAGCAATATCTCGTGAAACTGTCGCCTGTGTTATTATAAAACCACGTTTTGCTAAAGCCAGAACGAGCTCTTCTTGTGTGGCAATAGGTTGCTTTACCACTATTTCCTTGATTACCCGATGACGCGATCTTTTATCCATTTTCCATCCTGACGCTAAACTCCAAGTCTGTTCGTCTTAAAAATATGAGCCAGAAGCGCTTTTTGGATATGCATGCGGTTCTCGGCTTGGTCAAATACGATTGATTGCGGGCCGTCCAATACCCCGGCTGCTATCTCCTCACCACGATGGGCAGGTAAACAGTGCATAACAAGCGCCTGTTGATCTGCGACTCCAACGAGTTTCTCGTCTATCGTAAAATTTGAAAAAGCAGCCCGTCGTTTATCAGCCTCAGTTTCTTGACCCATGCTGGCCCAGACATCGGTATATAAGATGTCGGCGCCACGGGCTGCCTCCAACGGATCATTAACTACTTCTATCTTTGCCCCTTTGTCTGCCCCGGCCAGAGCTTTTTTGATAATGCCGGCGTCAGGCTCATATCCCGGCGGGCAAGCTGCTTTGAAATCAATACCCATCTTCGCCGAGCCGATCAATAGCGAGTTACAGACATTGTTGCCGTCTCCAATATAGGCGACGCGGATATCTGATAGTCGCTCTTTTTTTTCTAATATTGTCATCAAGTCGGCCAGTGCCTGGCAGGGGTGAAAATCATCTGTAAGGGCATTGATTACCGGCACATCCGCTGCGTTGGCTAGCGACACGACATCTTCATGAGCAAAAGTACGGATTACAATCGCGTCACAATACCGCGCGAGAACGCGCCCTGTGTCTTGAATAGTTTCGCCTCGTCCCAATTGGAGCTCGCGGGCTGATAGATATACTGCATGCCCACCAAGCTGGGCTATTGCTACCTCGAATGAGATTCTAGTCCGAGTGGAGGGCTTGCTGAAAATAAGAGCGATACTCTTTCCGTCAAGGATTTGATTTCCCTTACGCGTAGCGGCTCGCTTGAATTGCAAACCGCGTGAGATGATTTGATAAATCTCTTCGTGGTCATAATCTAATAATGAGAGAAGATCTCGCTTTTCAGCCACGATTAGCCTCCAAAGTATTTTTTAGGGCGGCCACAAGGTCATCTATTTCAGTTTTGGTAATTATAAGCGGCGGTAGAAAGCGGAGATATTTGTCGCCGACGTTGATAATGATGAAGCCCTTATTAAGCATATCTTCGACTACCGGGCGCGCTATCGGCTGACTCAGCGTGATTCCAATCATCAGGCCTATTCCCCGGACATCTTCGATCATATTAGTGGCATCGCCCAGAGCTTTAAGTTGGCTGATAAAAAACTGCCCTATTTCTGCCGCTTGCTCACACAGCCCTTCTTTCTCAATAGTATCCAAGGTTGCCAGGGCTGCCGCGCAAACTGCCGGTCCGCCTCCAAATGTGCTGCCGTGCTCACCCGGCTTAAAGATGGCGGCCACATTATCGGTGGCGACTATTGCCCCGATTGGAAAACCGCTGGCCAAACCTTTCGCAAGAGTGATGATGTCTGGTTTGACACCAAAATGTTCCAACGCCAAAAGCTTTCCAGTGCGGCCAATGCCGGTCTGGACCTCATCAAAGATAAGAAGGGTCCCGTGTTTATCACATAGCCTTCGAACCTCAAGCAAATATTCGGGCGTGGCCGGCCAGACGCCGCTTTCACCTTGGACGACCTCCAGCATGACTGCGCACGTTTTCTCATCAATGGCTTTAGAAATCTCGGCGATGGAGTTAAATGTGACGTGCTTAAATCCAGGGGGCAAGGGTGCGAAAAGTTCATTTTTTTCTGGCTGGCCGGTTGCCGCCAGGGTCGCTAACGTTCGGCCATGAAATGATTTAAGCGCTGTCACTACTTCAGTTTTTTCAGGCGAAATATTCTTTCCCCACCGGCGAGCAAGTTTTAGAGCTCCCTCGTTGGCCTCCGCGCCACTGTTGGCAAAAAAGCACCGGCCTCCGCCCGCGATAGATGAAAGTTTGGCGGCCAGCTCAATTTGGGGCTCGCTGTAAAAGAGGTTTGAAATATGCCCGAGCTGTCGGACTTGCGCACAGAAAGCGTTGATAACTTTTGTGGGGGAGTGTCCCAGATTAAGCACACCGATACCGGAAAGAAAATCAGTATACTCTTTTCCGTCTACATCCCACAGCTTGGTTCCGGAAGACTTAGCGAAGACAATCGGAAACCGATTATATGTCTTCATATTGAATTGTTCGGCCTTGGCTATTAGCTCATCTGTCGTCATAAAATCACCTTAAGATATCATCGTACCGACGCCTTCGTTGGTAAATATTTCCAACAATAAGGCGTGCGGAACTGTACCGTTCAAAATATGAGCGCGTTGTACGCCTTCTTCTATAGCGCGCACGCAACCTTGTACTTTCGGTACCATGCCGCCTTTTAGCTTTTCGGTATTAATCATTTCTTTACATTCGTCGTGGGTTAGGGCGCTAATCAACGTGTGCTCTTGCCCGAAGTCCCGATATAGGCCTTCAACATCAGTTAGAAAAATTATCTTGTCGGCTTTAATGGCGCCCGCTATCTCCGCCGCGACTGTATCCGCGTTAATGTTATAGCTCGCGCCTTTGTTGTCGCCGCCGATTGAGGCGATGATCGGGATGTAGTCATCTGCAATAAGGTCGTCAAGAACCTGGGCGTTGATGCTTTCAATTTCACCGACAAATCCGAGGTCATGCTTGTGTTTCTTTTTTCGGGCGAGGATAAGTCCTCCATCGTCTCCGGACAAGCCAATTGCCAAGCGGCCATGTCGGTTTATCAATGATACGAGCTCTTTATTGACTTTTCCAACCAGAACCATTTTCACGATATCCATGGTTTCAGATGTCGTTTTGCGCAGACCGTCAACAAATTCAACAGGTATATCAAGCCGGTTCATAAGAGCCGTGATTTCCGGCCCGCCACCATGGACAATGACCGGGCTAATCCCGACCAGTTTCATGAGGACAATATCAGAGGCAATTGATTCTTTTAAAGCGTCACTGGTCATAGCGCCGCCACCGTATTTTATGACCACTGTCTTTCCATGGTAGGCCTTAATGTACGGTAGTGCTTCCATCAATATTTCAGCTCGTTGATGTAGATTTTTCATAATCAATCCTTAAGTTTTGCAGCCGCCAGATAAATGCCGAGTAGGGCAAATATAAAGCGTACTGGGCTTATGACAATTACCAGTCCGTGCCAACCAGACAAGCTTAAGAGAGGCACCCCGGTCAAATATCCACCTATCAAAAAAGCTAGGGCCGCGGAAGATCCGGCGATAATCTGTAGAGCCGGTCCGGTATTTCGACGCGCCGCCCGGCTCACGGCTTCACCAATGGCCATGGCCACGATAAACAGAAACAACAGACTCCCGAAGCGAATCGCGCGAACTACTTCTACCAGGAGAATGCCTGCGACCAGACCAGCTCCAAGACCCGCCGCTACAGCCCGGACGTAATAGATCGGCTTCAAACCGGCGACCGCTCGACCTCGTTGCCGTGCGCATTCCGGACATTTATTGCCGACCGGCGTGTAAACCATGCAATGCGGGCAGATCGGTCGACCGCAATTTGAGCAAGTCATACTTGTTTCAACGTTCGGATGTTGCTCGCACTTCATGTCGTATATAAAGAGTTCAGTTTAACGAAATCGAAACCTAAATCACAGCCATAGGTGATCGCTTGATGGCCGGCCTGGTTTAGATTAATCCAAACCTGAATCTCTTCCGCCTTCATCTGTTGGGCGAGGGCCGCCAGGTCATAATCGACGGCAACGCCTAAGCGGATTATTGCCATTCCGTTAATATCTAATTCAATATCATCGGGATCAAAAACGGCTCCGGCTCGTCCGGCCGCGGCGAGAATTCGTCCCCAATTCGGGTCTTCGCCAAAGAAAGCTGTCTTAACTAAGATCGAGTTTGCGATGGTTTTTGCCACGCTAATCGCGTCAGTTTCAGTCTTGGCGCCCACTACCTTGTACTCAACTACTTTCGTTGTCCCTTCGCCATCGCGAACAATCATTTTAGCTAGTGATAAACAAACATAGTCAAGAGCTTCCTGAAAGCGGTGTTTTTCACTGATAGACATTTCAAAATCCCCTGCCGCGCCATTGGCCAGCAGAAAGAAGGAATCGTTAGTGCTAGTGTCACCATCAACAGTTATAGCGTTAAATGATTTATTAAGGGTCGATTTCATGTGGATATCCAGATCCTCTTTCTTAACTGGCGCGTCTGTTGTGATGACTGCGATAGTCGTAGCGTGAGGCATTAGATCGGGAGCGATCATCCCGGCCCCTTTCGCGCAACCGCCTATCCAAATGGGGCCATTATTAAGTTCAATTTGAACAGCGAGCTGTTTGGGAAACGCGTCAGTTGTCATAATGGCTTCCGAAAAATCCTGATCAGCAACGACCCCGGCCTCCGGCTTCAGCTCTTTTATGCCTACTCGTATTTTCTTGATTGGCAGCGCGTGTCCGATGATGCCAGTTGAGGCCAGAAGCACTTTCGAGGGCTTGCATCCAAGTTTCTTAGCGGTCAGGTTTATCATGCTCCAAGCGTTCGCTATACCATCCGGGCCTGTGCACGCGTTGGCATTTCCGCTGTTAATAATAATAGCTTGGCTTTCGGGGCTAAAGTTTTCTTTGGTGGCGCGAACAGGCGCGGCGGCCACTCGATTTGTTGTGAAAGCCGCGGCCGCGATTGCTGGTTTTTCACTGAAGACCAGGGCTAAGTCTTTTTTATCCGCGGCTTTAATTCCGCAGGAAATGCCGGTAGCCGTAAAGCCTTTTGGGGCTGATACGCCTCTTGTTGGCACTACTTTCATGGCATTGACCCCATAGTTGTTAGGCCCGTTGTTTCATCGAGACCAAAGATTATATTCATATTCTGAATAGCCTGACCGGCCGCTCCTTTTACGAGATTATCTATTGCTGAAATTGCGATAACGGTATTCGTCCGTTTATCAATAGTTACTCCGACGTGGCAATAGTTTGTGCCCGAAACCCCTTTAAGCTCAGGAAAAACGCCTTGATCCAATACCTTAACGAACGGCTTATCATCATAGAAAGCCCGATAAAGCTCATCAATCTCTTTAAGGCTCGTCTCTTTTTTTAGCGGCGCTGCAACATTGCTATATATACCACGCGTGAATGGTCCGAGTTGTGGTGTAAAAACTATTTTTAAAGTCTCTTGCGCCAGACCCGATAGCCACTGCTCAATTTCAGGTATGTGCTGGTGTGTGCCACCCACTTTATAGGATGAAACATTGCTTTCGGCCCGACAATAATGGGTCAGATCCGTCGCGGCACGTCCGGCGCCGGAGATGCCCGAAAGGCAGGTGGCGACAATGGGTTCGCTGATAACTTTAGCTAAACTTAAGGGCGCGATTGCCAAAATAATGCTTGTCGGATAGCATCCGGGGTTAGCGACCAAACGAGCTTTTAGGAGCGCGCCGTGGTTGAGCTCACTTAATCCGTAGACAGCTGAGTCAATAATACTTGGTGAGCTATGTGGTTTTTTATACCAGCTTTCATATACAGATCCGGGGAGCCGAAAATCGCCCGAGAGATCAATTATTTTGGCGTCTCCCGCGGCCATTAGGTCGGGTACGATTTCCATGGCTTGTCCATGCGGTAGAGCTAAAAAGATCACGTCATTTTCGGCTGCTAAAGTCGCGGAGTATGAAGAAAAAACCATATCGGCTGAGCTGGTTATATTCTGGTACAGCTCGCTTATTGAGCTCCCTTGCCGAGTGGTAGATGTAATAGCCGTCAACTCAACGTTCGGATGACCGCTTAGTATGCGAAATACTTCTGCGCCGCTATAGCCAGACGCTCCTACAATCGCTGATTTAATCATAGTGCCTCACTGTATATATAATGCATCATTATGCAGATATTATACATAAGTTATCGGTCGGGTCAAGGAAATACTAAAGGCGCTATTCTCTGAGCTCTGCACCAAGTTCTTTGTGAGCGCGTTTTATTATGCGTTTTTGAATGTGAGCGACCTCGTTATCAGTCAAAGTTCTATCAGAGGCTTGATAGGTCAGATTAAAGGCGACACTTTTCTTGCCCGCTGCGATCTCCTGGCCTTTAAATAAGTCAAAGAGCCGAACTTGACGCAAAAGAGGCGCCCCGGTCTCAATAGCCAAATCACGTATGCGTTTCCAGGGAATGTTTTCATCAAGAACAAAGGCTAAGTCCAAAACGACTGCTGGGAATTTCGGGACATCGACGAAGAGAAGTTCCTCTGTGACTTGTTCAAGCAGTCGCCCAATTACAATTTGAAAAATATAGACAGGCTGCCTTAGATCAAAATTGGCTTGGGCTTCCGGGCGCAATGTCCCGGCAAACCCGGCGACTTTATTTCCGGTTAAAAATTCAATTGCCTGGCCTTCTTGAAGCAATCCATGGTTGGCCGGATGAATATGGCAATCCGCAAGTTTAAGTTTTACGCGCAAGAGCTCGATAATGCCTTTGACATTATAGAAGCTGGCCTCTACCGCTTTCTGGTTATTCCACGAAACCGGCGTTACGTCTCCTGTTATCGCTCCTCCAAGCGTCAAGAACTCTTCCGGTTTGACCTTGGCCTGACTGAAGATGTGGCCGATCTCGAAAATACCGATATCTTTTTGGCCGCGATTATAGTTGTATGAAACCGTCTTCATCAGGCTCGGTATTAGACTTGTCCGCAGCAGAGCCTGATCTTCCGAGAGTGGGTTTATGAGCGGCACGCCTTTTAATAAAGGATCACCCTTGGGCAGGGCCAGACGATCAAGCTCGGATTGGCCGATAAAACTATAGTTGACGACTTCCATCAAGCCAGCTGATGACATAAGAGACCGTAGTTTTTGCACTAGCTTTTGCTGTGGGTTAAACCCACGATCAGGATCGGAGCTGGACAGCAAGGCTGATTTAATATTGTTCAAGCCAAATAAGCGAGCGATTTCTTCGATTATGTCAACCTCGCGCCCAAGGTCGCCTCGAAACGACGGTATGGTTATGTCTAAAGAATCCTCAGAATTAGATTTGACTCCCAGCTCTAGGCTCTTAAGTATCGCCTTCATTTTTTTTGTATCAATGTCAGTGCCGAGGATCTCTCGGACCCTGTCTGGCCTAAGGGTCACATGATGGCGGGCCCGCGGCTTTGGATAGTTATCAATTGTTCCGGCAAAGACTCGCCCGCCCGACGTTTCTGCGATAAGCTGCGTCGCCCGGTCGGCGGCAAAAGAGGCGCCTTCAATATCGATGCCCTTCTCAAACCTTAAAGAAGAGTCGCTGATCAAACCGAGCGATCGCGATGTGCGCCGAATATTTCTCGGCGAAAAATTAGCCGACTCTAGCAGCACCTCTTCTGTGGTGTCACTAATTTCACTTTTCAAACCGCCCATTACTCCAGCGAGAGCAAGTGGGCCTTCGCTGTCCGCTATTATTAAATCCTCAGGTTTTAGTTTTCTTATAATATGATCAATCGTTTCCAGCTTTTCGCCGGCTTTAGCTTTTCTGACGGTCACGTGTCCGTTCTTCAGCGCTTTGAAATCGAATGCGTGCAACGGTTGGCCCGTCTCCATCAAAACGTAATTGGTTACGTCAACGACGTTATTGACTGATCTGATACCGATTGCCTCCAGGCGTCTTTTCATCCAAAGCGGCGACGGCCCGATCTTGACGTTGTCGATAAAGCGGGCGACGTATCGAGGGCACATTTCCGCATCCGCAATATCGACGCGCACCTTGTCGGCTGTGTTTTTATCTGTCTCCTCGATCGTGACTTTCGGTACATGTATGGATGTTCCTGTCAGGGCCGCGACCTCGCGCGCAATTCCTATGATCCCCATGCAATCCGGTCGATTGGGCGTAATCTCAAACTCCAGCACCCAATCATCAAGGTCAAGCGCTTTTGCTAAAGGGGTCCCAACCTTCGTATCTTTCGGCAAGACCATAATCCCGGAAGAATTATCACCTAGCCCAAGCTCTGTTTCGGAAGCGATCATCCCATTAGAGACGACCCCGCGAATGCTTGTAGATTTTATTTCCATTCCATTTGGCATGATGGCGCCCGGTAGCGCCACCGGTACTTTCTGCCCGGCTTTAACATTAGGAGCGCCGCAGACTATGCCGGTCTTCTCTCCTGCTATCGCTACTTCACAGTAATTCAATCGATCGGCATCCGGGTGTTTTTCAACCGACAACACTTCGCCGACAACCATTTTGTCGAACTTCGCGCCCAGGTTTGTTATTGACTCGATCGCGGTTCCCGACAGATCTAATTTGTCCGCCAATTCCTCAATCGATAAGTCAAAATCGACAAATTCTTTTAGCCAACCAAGTGTGACTTTCATGTGAACTGCCTTAGAAAGCGGAGATCGTTTTCAAAAAAGAGGCGTATGTCGTTAATTCCGTATCTAAGCATGGCGATACGCTCAACCCCCATGCCAAAGGCGAAGCCGGTATATTCTTCCGGATCGTAGCCGACATTCTTAAAGACATGCGGGTCAATCATGCCGCATCCAAGAATCTCTAACCATCCGGTTCCGCCGCAGACTCGACAACTATCTCCCTTGCAAGCAATACATGACACATCAACCTCGGCGCTCGGCTCCGTATAAGGGAAGTAGTGCGGTCTTAGACGAACCCGTCGTTCTTTCCCAAATAGTTGATGTATGAAGGCTTCAAGTGTTCCGATAAGGTGGCTAAAATTGACGTCGCGATCAACTGCAAACCCTTCTATTTGGTGAAACATCGGTGAGTGAGTTGGATCAGTGACGTCGCGTCTAAAAACTCGCCCGGGGGCGACAATGTAAACCGGTGGTTTTTGCTCTTCCATAATCCTGATCTGGACAGGTGATGTATGCGTCCGCAAGACTGCTTCGCCTGTCTTGACATAGAGCGTATCCTGGAGCGATCTTGCCGGATGCTCCGGCGGCATATTTAGAGCTTCGAAATTATACCAGTCGAGTTCGACCTCAGGGCCTTCAGCGACCTTGTAGCCCAAACTGATAAAGATGCCGACAATCTCTTCGGTAATCTGCGTCAAAATATGCGCTCCGCCAATTTGCGGAAGCCTCCCCGGCAAAGAAGTGTCGAGGGCTTGAGTTTCAACTTGTTGAGTTAGCTCATCTAAGCTGAGGCTTTTGGTTTTTTCGGCAATATTTTTCTCAAGGTCCTGCTTGGCTTTGTTGGCGGCTTGTCCGGCTTTCGGCCTCTCCTCTTTCGGCAGCGAACTAAGGTTCTTAAGGACCGAAGTTATCTTTCCCTTGCGACCCAAATAAGCGATCTTAAGATCGTCAAGATCGCTGGTCGAGCCAGCGGTCTCAATTTTTTTGAGCGCTTCTTTTTTAATATTTCCGATTTCTTCCAGACTGCTCACGCTATATTTCCTTTAATTGATTTCAGGTAAACCGGTTAGTGATTTTACCTCTCCGTTTACCGCGTTGCCTATCCCAATTGATGCGCGAGTCGTAACTCCAAATTTCCCGACATCATCCACACTCGTAGCCTTTTGACTTCCTCTTCTCAAAGAAATTGCCCATACTTTTGACATTGTCTGACCGGGACCAAGCAGTCCGCCCGGCTTTCCGGTGACTATCAAAACATCGTTATCAAAGGTCGGGTGCACTAGGCCTAAGTCTGTGATGGTCTCGGTTCGAGCTGATCTGGCGCCGATGTTTTTGATCGTTCCCTTTATAGCTATCGCGTCGGCGGTTATGCGTGCCCGCCCTTCTCCATACCCTTTTGGAAAGAGCGAGGCGGCCTCAATGGAAATTTGAAGGGTCGCGTATCGGCTCTTAACATTTAAGAGGATCTCTGTTCTGCCGCCGACTTTTATTATTTCGTTCTTGGGCTCTAGCGACATCTCTTCCGGGATCTTTTTTTGGCTTTCTTTACCGCTCCAACCGTAGGTGCTTTCATGTACAATCGTCCTAATGCCCGGCTCACCTTTTTGAACCACTTTCGACTCACCTTTTAAGAGAGCAGGGTCTTCCTCTTTCACCGTCTTAAACGGCACGAGCTCTGATTCGGTCGTTTGTTTTACTTCTGTGCATCCCATTGCTAGCAGGGCTAAACCAATAATGGCAGCCCAGCGCATGCTTGCCTTCAATCCGACGGTCTCCTTTAAGTTTTGAGCAATCTTAAAAAACCGACTATAAGATTAATTGACAATTTAGCGTCTGTCCAGTTGCGACAGTGCCTTTTTATGCTTGTTTTTTTCACCATGTTGGGTAAAACTCAATCTATGAGAATTCCCACCTCGATGGGGACCCAGCACCCAGATAGCGCAAGTAAATATATTTCGATCCGGGAAGAGGCGTCGGAGGCAGTGGACGCGTTGACACCGGCACCCGATGGTTTGGGCCTCGAAGAGTTCATGATCGACTTTGAAGGTAAGATGACGCCATATCATCAAACAGCCGATATTGCGCATCAACTCATCAATAAAAACCTATTGCCGGGCCGTGATGTTTGGCTCACCCCCCGTATTTCCAACGCTACAGAGGAGACAGTGTTCCGCCAAATAATGGCGCTCATGTCAATTATTGAGGCCGATTACGATATTATGCGCAGTGCAGATCAGAGTGGCGGAATCGAGGAAGTCGTTCTGCCGATGGTTAAGGGCGCCGATGATTTAGTTAATATCAGATCTCGAATCGCCGATATTTTCGATCTGGCCCACAAAGAGTTCGGTATGACTAGAGACCCGAACGCGCTTCAGGTCATTCCGTTGATTGAAGACATCCCCAATATGTTGGCTTTCGCGGATTTCTATCGCGAATATCACGAAAATTGCTTAGCTAAGAAGCTGACAAATCGGCGCCTCCGTTTCATGATAGCCAGGAGCGACTCGGCTATGATCTATGGTTTGGTCGCGGCGGTTTTGGCTGTGCGCGTAATGATTTCTGATGCCGCCAAACTAGGGGATGACTTAGAACTTGTGTCCGCGCCCATCTATGGCGGCGGCGCCCTTCCTTTTAGAGGTCATGTTCGATTAGAGAATTTACCTAATCTTCTCCATACTTTCAGCGGAATCAAGACGGTCACTATACAGTCAGGCATGCGTTATGATCACGAACCAGGCGTCGCGGCTGAAACAGCGGCAATTCTAAAAAAAGAATTGCCGGGATCAGTGGCTCGACGCTTCACCGCGGAAGAAAAAACTTTAATAAAAGACATTCTTGTGAGATTCGCGGCTGAATATATGTCAATTTTCAGTCAGGTCGCTGAGTTGGCCTGTAAAGTATCTGAAATCGTCCCTGGTCAGCGAGATCGTCTGACAAGCCGCGGCCCCACCGGTTATGCCCGGCGGGCTCCAGATCCTAATGACGTTGGCCGTTTGATTGATGACGCTGACTTGTCAGCTAGACTTCAGGCTATCAAGATGCCGACAGAGACGGCTATTCCACGGGCTATCACATATACCGCGTCACTATATTCAGTGGGAGTGCCCCCTGAGTTTTTAGGTATCGGTGAGGGATTGGCGGCAATCGCCAAAGTTCATGGTCAAGAGGGTGTTGATCGCCTCATAGATTTTTATCCCGCCCTCAAAACTGATATCGATTTTGCCAGTCGGTTCTTAAGTCTTAAAGTAGCGGCCCGTTTTTTTAATCCGCAATTTATCAATTCTTTAAGGCGCAGCATCTCTTTGACACAGGAGCACCTGAAGATGAGCGTTCTTGGTCGCCAAGATCAAGCTTACGAGACATTGCTTGAGATAATTGAGCCACTAGTTCGTCAGATACTGAGAGGCGAGGCACTTGGCTTAGAGGATGAAGCTTTGCTCAAATCATGCACAGTGCGCCTCGGCAAAATGCGAGGCAGTCTCGGCTAGGGATGATCGTGGTGGTCGATTGCCACCAGGGCAGGTTCAAACCACAAAACTTCCGATCTTGCATCTAGGCGACGTTCCCAAGTTTAATCCGAAAACCTGGCGGCTTCGAATCAAGGGCGAAATTGCCAAGCCCATCGAGTTGACTTTTGATCAGCTGCTGGCACTACCGCGAACCCTAAGCGTCTCTGATTTTCATTGTGTTACCTCATGGAGTCGCTTTGACAACCAGTGGGAAGGTCTACTTGTTCGCGACCTAATCGAAATCGCTCACCTTTTGCCGCAAGTAAAATTTGTCTCTTTTGAAGCCGAAGGCGGATACCACACCAGTCTCCCGCTTGAAGTAGCTAGAGAAGATAATGTCGTTCTCGCCTGGCGCCTCGATGGCGCCGATCTAGATCCCGCTCATGGTTGGCCGCTCCGGTTGGTTGTACCAAAGAAATATGCTTATAAGAGCGCAAAGTGGGTGAGAGTCGTTCGTTTTCTCGACTCGGACTCGCCGGGTTATTGGGAACAAAGGGGTTATAGCAACAACGCTGACCCGTGGAAAGAGGAAAGACTTGTGAAATAGTTCACAGCTTACGACTAGAATCGTACTCAAGTCCTCAACAGTTTTGCCGATAAATATAGTTATAAAGCAAGCGTTAGTTGGCAAGTTGGTTTTTCATTACAAAGAAGGACAAACAAATGGCAAAATTTAGTCAATCAAGATTCGACGATTGTTCTATCCCGCTTGTTTTTGAAGATCATCACTTCATACTCGAATCTGGCTCTGTGCCGCGTGTAAGTGTTATTCGAATACACGAAGGTCGTCCCATTTTTGAGGTTAATCGCAACAAACCAATGATGAATCCGCTATCAGAAATATTAGAAACTGATGAAGGTGTCGTCAATGTCTTCGATAAACAAACGGGTCGGTTTCTATATGTCCTTAGCATAGGGAGTGAGACAAACCTCGTCCTTGGCAAAATTGATGGCGGGAAGATTAACATCGGGATCACAGAAAACTTTATTCAAATAGATGGCGATATCCTTCACAAAGGTGTATTCAATAGCCTGGCCACAACCATCTTTCTTGATTATCATGGCCGTTTAAGCGTGGAAGACCCACGTATCCCGGCAGCCTTGCTCGAATTGCTACCCCAAACGGTAAGTCCCGCTAGACAATAAACGCTTGAGCGCATCAATTGTTTTGAGTTTACTATAAGTTACTAGCAACTATTTGAAAAGTTACTAGTAATATGCTATAAAATATTTATAGTTTTACTAGTTTACAAGCCATAAATCATGAGAAGTAGTGTATTTTTATGAAGATCAGAAGAATACAACCTGCCCCAATGGTAAAAAAGTTTCCAGAGCCCCAGGAACTCATTGACCTCATGGAAAAATTGAAAAGCATCATGCAGGAAGCTAATAATCGATACCTTTATTGGGACAATTTCAAATACTTAAAGTTCCCTAAAGGAGTGCAAAAAGCAGTTGCTTGGCATATCTTAAAACTTAACCGGGCGTTTCAGTCCCGACTCTTTCCGCTACAAGCCAAAAACGAGGAAAGCTTTAAGTTTTGGCTCCCGGATTCCGCACAAAAGTCACTTCATCGGATAGACCTCGAGTTTAGCGGCAGGCTCGGATCAGACGATAGCGAGATGAGCAAAACCGCAAAGCACAAATATATTATTAGCTCAATCATGGAAGAGGCAATTGCTTCAAGCCAATTAGAAGGTGCTGCAACAACGCGGAAAGTCGGTAAAAACCTTCTAAAAACAGGCCGAAAGCCATCAAACCACCATGAGAAAATGATATTGAATAACTATCTAACGATGCAGCGCACTTTAGAGCTTGCGGGGACGGAGTTGAGTCCTGACTTAATTCTTGAGCTTCATCAG
>JAUWRD010000123.1 GCA_030610765.1 Actinomycetes bacterium | reverse complement strand
CAAAAGTGAGCAGAATAATGGCACTCGAGCGAGAGATGTTTCCCGCCCGACCTTGTTCTGCTCTTTCAAACTTCCCTTCGACTTCTAATATCGCTTGGTCCTCGATGGTTTCCAGGTTGTTAAGAACATGGTTGACACTGACATTCAGGTCTTCGAAGTTGCTGGATGCTGCCTGTACCTGGTTTTCTTCTATGTCTTTGGCAATTGACCTGCCGATATTCTTGATCTTTCGCCAGTCCGCCAGGGCCCTCTCTATAGGTTTTTTATGGTGCGCGCTATTTTGTTCTTCAGTGACCAACATGTCAAAAGTTTTATCAATTTGGTTGGCTTGCTTCTCCCAGCTCTGCAATCTGTGTGTGTCGAAATCCAAAACAGAATGTTCTAAATCTGTCACGGCTTTAGGTATGGCAATCTCTAGTTTTGAGGCAGGAGTGATTTCGTCATTAAATTCCGACGTTATATTTTTTTAAATTGACACATAATCATTGAGGATGAAGATGATGCCAGAAAGCAGAGAAAACATAAGCAGCAGAATTATGATCATTAAGAATATCAGTTTTGAGCGTATAGAAAAGTTGCCGTCGCTTCGTCTGTTTGAGGACATACCTTCTTATTTCCGTAATTAAATTGGGCCAAACTAAGCTGATAGAGTTGCTTGCGTTATAATATTTAGTCGTCAGCTAAATCGAAACAGGAGGAAAGCGAAGTGAAGATCAAAACTTTTACCCAATCTCTGGAAATATTTAAAACTGCCGGTGAGCTCGAAAAGCTCGACAACCAAGTAAACGATTTTCTGGACTCAGGCGGCGCCAAAAGAGTTGTTTCTGTTAGCGATACCACAACCACTGGTGATAATGGCACCATTGGTATTATCCGGGTTCTGGCTTATGAGGATCTTAGAGATTAATACTTAGGAACGCTTTCCAGAACCACCAATGACTCGATATGCGGGGTTCGCGGGAAGAAATTGTATAGTTCGCAAAATGTCGGCTTGTATTTTTGTCCAAGCATTTTCAAGTCTCTAGCTTGAGTCGCCGTATCGCAAGACAAATAGATGATTTTTCGAGGAAGAACCTCTAATACTTTTGCGACCACCCTCGGATGCAGCCCGGCTCTTGGCGGGTCAAAAATAATCATTCTGTCTTTTTTTATCTCACTCAACATGGTTTCTGAGCCGCCGGCGCGGGCGGTCAAGTTCTTCAATTCGTTAGCATGGATATTTTCGTTGGCTAGGCTCGACGCTTCCTGGTTGCTTTCGACCAAAAGGCCGCTTTTGACCTTGTCGCCGAGGGCGATACCGATAGCGCCGACACCACTATAGAAATCGACGATCTCCATTTCGTCCTCGACGAATGTGCTTATCCTGGACAAGGCTTTTTCGAAGATGTCGAGGTTGACTTGAAAAAAGCTTAATGGGCCGTAAGTAAAGCTTTTACCGGCGACCTCCTCGGTGATAAAATTGCTTCCTTGTGAGTGTTTGGGCTTGAATCGTTGCGTCGCGTGTTTTAGATGATCCGCAAGGCAGACGTGAAAGCCGGTCAGGATATCGTCGCAAGCAACTCCCGGTAATTGAAAGTGTTTGTTATTGACAGCCAACACTGCTACAACCAGGCCTTCGCGGTTCTCGCGCAGGATCAAGCTTTTAAGGTCACCGGCGCGCGCCTTGACTTCGTTGAGCCGGTTAAGAATACGGAGCGCCACCTTGTTGATATTTTCTTTAGCCAAAAGACACTTGTCGATCGGGAGAAGATCGGTCGTGCCCCGGTGGTGAAAAGCAAGGCTCATCGTGTCGCTGTTTTTATTCATGCAGAAACTGTACTCTGTTTTGTTCCTATATCCAAAGAGCGTTTGATCGTGAATTATCTCTAAAACCGGCAGCTCAATACCGCCCATTCTCTTAAATGTCTCTTTAGCGATCTCGCGCTTCCAATGGTTTTCATGGTCGAATGTCATGTTTTGCCAGGGGCTGCACGAGATAAAATGGTCTTCTTCGGGATCAATTCTTTCCGGCGATGCGTCTCTTATTTCGGTGGCGATGCCTTCAAGATAATTTGTTTTCTTCTTGGTTACCTTGACGACCGCAGTTTCCCCGGGAAGGACATTCCAGGCAAAAACCGGCTTGCCATTGTGAAAGCCCAATCCTTGGCCGCCGTTTACCAGCTTTATGATCTCGACTGTGATTTCATTCATGAAAAGCGGGTCACTATTTAAACAACGTGATTTCAGGGGGTGATAACAACATTTTTTTTCTCGTCATTTTCCGGACGATCCGCCAAGGCATCGGGGTCAAGGGCGGCGGATCGATAATTAAACGGCACGGCGCGTCCGCTCTCCGCCCACTCTATTATCTGGCGATCGCAAACCCGGCAGAGCGATATCGGCACTAGTCCTACGATAGACAGTTGCGTGCCCCGGGAATATTGTGTGAGCGCGCGTTGGTGTTGAGCAATATCGGTGCCCCCGCAGGTAACGCACTTCTCCGGTTCCGCGTCGCGCAACCAGGAGCGATCACATCGATCGCAATGCAACTTAATTCCTTTAGGCGACGGCTTGCCGGTCAATTCTTCAGTTTCACCGCAATCCGGACACGCGAACTCTTGAACCATAGAACCTCCTCTGAACTCTATTCTAACAAATCGTGGGCACCATGAATCATATCAACGATAAATTTTCCAAATGGCAAAATATCGTCATCGACTTGCCCTTTCTTTAAGGCCTCAAAATATTCAACCCTTTGATCTGCACGGATTGTGATCCATGGATATCCCGCAGTGAGTAAGAGATAATTCATTAAAAGTCGGGCCGTGCGTCCATTGCCGTCTATGTACGGATGAATGGTAACAAATGAGTATTGAGCCAGAATCACTTTAATTACCGGATTCTTGATGTTTTTCATAACCAACTCGAAGCTTGTCATAAGGTCGGGCAATTTTTCATGAGAAGGTGGGACATATCTGGTTCCCTTTATAAAGGCCGCAATATTTCGGTATTCACCAAGTTCCCACGCATCAACGATCTCGGCATCGGCTGAGGGCTTGAAAAGATGATAATAAGTGTCTTTTATAAGCTTTTGGCTGACATTCGGGCGGTTGAAATCTGTTTGAGCTTTTTCCGTTATAAAATCAAAAGCTGCCGAATAACCCAAGATGGCCATTCGGTTTTTAATCTTCTCAACATAAGCTTCGTCTTGTTCCTGAATTTCTTTTGGAGCAATCCCCGAAAGTAAAGTATCCACTTCTTCGGCCGTGATCTGATAACCTTCCAAGGTGGTTGAATGGTAGGTGTCGTACTTCTTGTGTTCTTTCGCTCTCGCTAATAATGTATCAAGCGTATGCTTTTTGAGATTTCTAATAGTGGTCCCTAGTTGTTTCTCAAGAACATTTTCGAATTTTTTGACTTGTTGTTCTTGACGAATCACCCAAGGCGGTCTGATAGCAGACGGTTTTTTGGTTAAGGGATCGAACTCGATCTTTTCTTTTCGACCGACTTGATAATGAGTGCGCGTTTCTATTATTCGCTCAAGACCGGCCGCTAAGTCCATTCTACCGACATTCTTAGCTATGCCGATAAGACGTTTGAAGACGATGGGTTTGGGATTCCGGGCATAAAGAATGTCTAATTTCTTTAAATCGAAGTCGGTTCCGGCGACAAAGTTTTGGACTTCGGGACCCTTGGTCTTATTAATGTCGATAAGGACTTTTTCAGGGATATCGACAGAAACTTTACAGCCTGTAATTTCGAACTTTTTTGCCAGGCGCTTGTCGAAGTCGGCCTCATGAATTAGCGATATTTCAAAGCCAAGAGGTAAAGACAGCTTTCGATTGGTCTTTTTTTTGGTTTTTACGGAAAGGTTTTGTTGGGCGTTTTGATCGCCGCTTAAAAGGGACAAGGCTGACTTACCCCAAATTGAGCACGAACCGAGGCGGATAAGTATCTTTTCAATGAATTGCCAATAAACAAGAGGAAATACATCCTCAATACTATCTTCAGGCTTTTTTAATATCCAATAGCCTTTGACGGCGCTGAAAAGGAATTTCTCTTTAATTAAATATTCGCGTTGTCGCCTATCCGGGCTTTCACTCGAAAGAACAACGAATGTATTTTTTTGGGCTTGAGCAGCCCACCATCTTAAGGCGCTCTCTTTTATAGTCATAATGTTTAGTGAAACATGTTCAACAACAGTTAGTGAATCATGAACAATATTTGATAGTGTTATCTGTTCATTATTGTATAGTGCATGAAGATAATTGCAAGGGTCAGATCTCAGAATATTTTAAGGCTCTGAACAGCCATTATTTTTTTGTGGAGGCGGCGAGAATCGAACTCGCGTCCAGAAGCACCTTACCCAAACGTCTACGAGCGTAGCCTGTTAGTTGTTTCTCACCAAAGCAAGGTCCAATAGGCAAACACGTTACTTCGGCCAGTCTGTGAATTTCCCGACTTCGCTTACAGACATAGGCGGGTCGGTAGTCCGCTTAGCGGCGCCATTCTCAACCCGCGGACACTGCTGAGGTGACGTAGCCGACTTATCTTATGCGGCTAGTGCTACTGGTTCATTCGCGTTTGTATTCGCGTCCAATTGATTAACGAGGTGATTGGAACCTCGGCTCGCGATTTGGGCTCAATTAACTCCTGTCGAAGCCTTACGCCCCCAAATTATGATCATTTTAGACCACACTTATATTATTCCACGATTCCTTCATTTTATCTATGTTCTCTGATCTTTTTTCGCTGAGG
>JAUWRD010000160.1 GCA_030610765.1 Actinomycetes bacterium | reverse complement strand
AAGACCCAAGAGAAACCAATTGCAAAGAAGAAACTTATTGATGCGCTCGGTCACCTCTTTTTCTCGTATTCTTTTCTAAAGAGAGTCTTTATAGAGGAGCCAACAAAAGAATTTGTTGAGCTACTTATCAATGAAAATCTGCTTGAAATCTTCTTAGCTGAAGAAGACAATAAACAAATTAAAAAGGGAATAGAAACAGTCTATCTCTATTTGAAGAATCCCGATGTGTTGTTTGACGAAAATATGAATGATCTGGGCGCCGACTATGTAAACTTATTCATCGGCCCGGGCAAACTTCCAGCCGCTCCTTATGAGTCGGTCTACCTTAATGATAAAAGATTAGTCTTTCAAGAAGAAACAATGCAGGTTAGAGCCGAATACCTTAAAGAGAATTTAGTGAGCGAAAAACTTCAGCAGGAACCAGATGACCATATCGCGCTAGAGCTAAATTTCATCGGCCACCTCTGTCATAAAACAATGACAGATCTAAAAGCTGGCCGGCTCTCATCAGCTAAGGGTTATCTGGAAAATCAGAAGAAGTTCATGACGGATCATCTGCTTGTTTGGGCCCCGGAATTCGCTGGCAGCGTTCAAAAAAGCGCGCGTACAGATTTCTACCGGGGTACAGGGCATATCCTATCCGGACTCTTAGCCTACGACATGGAAATGGTCGACGAACTTATCCGACAAATTGATCTCTGGATCGACCAGAAAAAAATTAAGAAAACTAAGCTGAAAAGCGTTTAGGCGCCAAAAAGCACTTCTTGATAGACAGCTATGTTCGCTTTAGCTACACCTTCATTTGAGTATTTCTTAGAGCCCAATGCAACGGCGCCATCACTTAGAGATTTCAGATCAAAATCATTCTTGATAGCTTCAAGAATGCCGCGCGCCAAATCATCACAGTCCCCCGGATTTACCAGGTATCCGGTTTGACCGGAAATCACAGTTTCGATTTGGTGGTTTGTCGCGATGACCGGCCTTCCAAAGGAGTATGCCATCGGAATAATCGGGCTTTGGTTTGCTTTTCTGTACGGCAAGACAACTATATCGCAGGCGCAAAAATAGATAGCCGCTTTTTCGTTTGAAACATACTCTAGATCAGCAATAACGCCGGGATTGCTGTTGACCTTGTCAGAGATCTCTTTATCAAAAGCTTTGCCAACGACCAGAAGTTTTGCGCTCCCAAGCTCTTGCCTGACAATATCCATGGCGGCCAAGCACTCATCAATGCCCTTTGCAGCCGAGACATAGCCAAAGAAAAGAATTAGTTTATCCTCAGGCCTTAAGCCTAGCTCTTCGCGAGCCTCCTTTTTCGTTAGCGATGTTTTCCAGCCAATCGGACTGGCGACCGGAACGACGTTTACCGCCTCAGGTTTGAGTCCAAAGCTTGTCACTATCTCTTCTTTGTCTACCTCGGAATGGGCCAACACCCGGTCGAGGCGCCGATAAAAGAAAGAGTACCAAAAGTGATGATAGAATTTGGCTTCGTGCGGCATGACATTGTGAGCTGTATATATCATTGGCGCCGAGACAAGTCTCTTTATGATAATCATCATCAGAATAAAGGGCGCCGACGGGACCCACTGAATGTGGATTATATCCGGCCGCTCGCGTTGAATCAGTCTTAAGAAACGAAAGTAGGTCGCCGGCCCTATTCGCTTATCAGGAAAAAGCGCAACTGTTGGAATACTATTTTCTTTTTGCTTATAACCTCTCCCCGATACCAAAATAACCGCATGTCCGGCTTTCGCCAAAGAGCGACTTAGGTTATAAGCGTATTGCGAGAGTTTGCCTTTTCCGGATGGCTCGACCGTCAATATCTTCATGCAACACTAGTTTATCACGCTAATTATCGCATAACACCTAAGACGGCCGTATTTTGGTTATCGTTAAGGAATGCTGCCGGGCACATGGCAGGTTAAGCAGAGGGCGTCGCCTTCGTTTGTTAAGAGATTAGTGTTGTAGCTGGTATGAGGGAAATCATCGTTAGGCTGCTCTGTTGAATTGTTAACGGCGCCCGAGTGACACTGAAGACATGAGAGCTCAGGGTGATTGTGGGGAGTTATAAGTCTATCATGGCATTCCGCGCACCACTGACCTCCATCTAGAGCCCAAGTGTCTTTTATCAAGAACGAGTGCGCTTGATCACCACTGTAGCTTGATCTATTCGATTGAATATTGGGTTGGCTTAATACAGTCGCTTGCAGCTCACCGGCGACCGAAGCCATGGCCAGTCGCTGACTGGAATCGATGTGAGACGTATGACAACTACTACAGCTTAGGCCCATGAGAGGCGCAAAGTTGAGAACACCCCGCAAACGGCCGCTTCCGCCGGGGACGTGATCGACGCTCGAGAGTTTGTCTGGCGCATTATTATACCTCCAGGTGCCGGGACCGCGCTGCAAGATATGTTCACTAAACGGTCTTTCCCCAACACGACTGAACTCATAGGCGCTGTACTGGGAGCCAACGCTGACACCGGCATCCGCCGACGGTGACGCCAGCTCGTTTCGACTCGATCTCCCGGATGTCCTCGCCCCCAGGTGGCGGTCAACACGTGTTTTAGGAGTGCCGGGTGGATTTGATAGAGGAGGAAGTTTCACTCCAGCTGTTGTGAATAAATAGTGGCAACTGCCACAGACATCGGCGGTTGTGCGCCAGCGCGACATGACAAAATCACCGGATGTTTCGTTGACATCATGGCATTGATCGCACGCGTCGCTGTTTAGGTCATAGCCGCCGTGCGGTATCTCGATACCAATTCTTTCTACAATATTTGGAGATGAGCTGTTAGTCGCTCCGGCAGCGCTTGGTAAAAAGAGTAGGGGCAGGAGAGATAGTAGAAGGGTTCTGCAAACGACTTTAGACAAAGACATTGGCTGTCTTATCTCCGGAAGACCGCCTGCCTAAACTTATCTTTTGACGGGGGTCAGGTCTTGCATTAACGCATGCTTTGTTGATAG
>JAUWRD010000107.1 GCA_030610765.1 Actinomycetes bacterium | reverse complement strand
TTCCTGGTCCATGGTCGGTTATCCTGATTTGAACGGTTCCGTAGAGAAAATAAACTTGCGCCTCACAGGAGCCGGCGTGCTTGACGCCGTTAACGACAGCTTCGTCGGAAGCCGAGATCATGTTGCTCGAATAATCTTTGCTGAGGCCGCAGGCCCGTAGTCTGTCTCGTACGAACTGTCTCAAATCCGCCAACTGCTCGAAGGAAGAGACCGTATAGGGATTTCCGCATGTTTTTCCTTGGGCCGCTGCAATTTCCTCCGTAGTGAGAATCAAAAGCTTCTCATTTGTAACAGCGCTGAAAACGTCTGCATATGCCTTTCGTACCTCGTGATCTTTTTGTCGGAGAGCTTCTTCAGTCTTTTTACGCTTGGTGATCTCACGAACGATACCCATCCCGCCGGTAACATTTCCGTGGACGTCATAGACTGGAAAATGCGTGCTCTCGAAGTATCCTTTCCTGCCAGACTTAGGAACCTCAAAATACATTTCCACTTGACGGGTAGCTTGACCTTTTACAGCTCTTTTTACAGCCCGGCCCTCGTTAACTTTTTCTAGAAATGGAAAAAGTTCGAGGTCGCTTCTACCAAGGACATCTTTGCTATTAAGTCCAGAAATTCGTTCCATCTCTGGGTTCCAGATGGTGATAATAAAGTTTTTATCGTAGGCAAGAATTCCGTCAAGGCTCGAATTGATCATTGATTGAAAGCGATCTTCAGTCTCTTTTAGTGCAGCCTTCACGCTGCTAAGATCACGAATGATCCCCGTTACGAAAGTTCCACCTTCTTGGCTCCAGACAGAAAGCGTTAGTTCAATTGGAAGTTCTCTATTGTCTTTTGTAAGTGCCATGAGCGCAATAGTGCTATCTATAAAGGGACCAGTGTCGCCAGCAAAAAATTTCTTCATGCCGTCGCTGTGCGCAAAACGATAACGTTCCGGCATCAAAATAGTTACATTTGAACCAATAATCTCACGCCGGCTGTAGCCGAACATATTTTCAGCCGCGGAGTTCCAAAAAAGAATGACACTTTCAGAGTTGATGTTGATGATGGCATCAGGTGATGCACCCGCCATGGCCTTAAAGCGAGGCTCATACTGTTCGAGGCGCTCTTCCAGTTGTTCCGTTTCGCTTTTTTCAGTACGATCGGTCATGTTATCACTCTACGATTAATAATACTCTACGATTAATAATTAAACGTTCTTTCCCGAAACTGGGGGCTCCGAAAACCTAGTTGAAAAGTATTCGCGTCAGGTCGAATGCATGGACGACGAATGGTCCGTGGAGCTAAGGGGACGATCTTCGAACTTTCCTAGCAAGAAATATAGATCCAATTCATTTGATTGAGCCTAGAGTGTATTGATGCCGTGTAACTATGATTTGAAATCACAACACCTGGGAAGAGCTCTTGTTAGATTTCCATTTGGATCCATGACCAAATATTTGTTTTAGATCGATTCCCGCTTCGTCCATTAATTTGAGTTTTTCTTCCCATGTTATTTCACCTTCGTGATACCTGGTGAAAATATCAAGTAAAGTGTCTTTTTGCTCTTCAGTCATAAGACCTTCATCAACCACTTGATCAAACCAAGCTTTCTTATATTCCATCCAGTCTGAACTGCCCTTATGTTTTCCGTCAAATGTCTTGTTCTTGATGCCTTTGTGCCAAAAAGCCTTTCCCTCAGTCGTAACACTACCCGTTTCATCTCCTGCTGACTTGGAGGATGCTTGGCTAATTGTCACCGCCATCCAAACAGAAGCAATGACAATTAGTAAAAATATTACTGGCAAGACAAATGTCTTCCGTTCTTTTTTGCTAATCATTTACGTACTGCCTTTCCTGTGTTTTAACAAATTTTGGTTACGTAAAACATAATATACGCCCCTTATAAGGCAGTCAACCGTACATTTCATACTGAACGCCTTGTCAAAACCTAGATTGGGATTGTGCTTGGCCCGATTTTATTGACACCCTGAGATTAGATAAATTTTACTTAACGCAACAAGAAATGAAGCTGTGGAGCTTAGGGGTTGAGCTTCGAACTTTTTTGATCAATGATCAGCATTTCTCCATGTTGCCGAAAGTCCCAAGCCTAAAACATCTTTTTCAACCATGAAATTTATCAGATGAGTTTGAACAAATAGATTTGGGTATTTACAAATAGATTTGGGTATTTAATACAAGATTGTTTTATTTACTTTATTAAGAAAAGGATTCTGTACTTTTTTGAAAATCTGTTCAGTAGATTGACAATTGCAATCTACTGTTAAGCTAGCGAATATGCAGAAAAAAATAAAAGCGGACTTAAGTCATATTCTAGAGCAGGCAATCACTTTCGTCGAGTTTGCGATTGCCTTTTTGCTGGTCATACTTGCAATTCTGGGTTTCGGCTACCTTGGCGTCTTGCTTTTCTCGCTTTTTCAAACCCATTTATTCCTAAAACCCCAGGAAATCCACTCGTTACTAGATACGGCTTTGGTTTTGTTCCTGGTCATTGAGCTTTTCAGAATAGCCCTTGCCTATGTCGCCGGAAAACATGTCCTTGGAACAGTCATCGAAGCGGCTTTTGTGGCCGTGGCTCGAAAAATTGTACTCTATGATTACGAAATTTATGAAGGTACAAACGGTCTTTTAGCCGCGATCTCTTTGGCTGGCTTGCTGATTGCCTTGGCCCTGACACATCTGGCCGTTGGCTATACAGATCGCAACCGCCCGCCGAACTAACCGCGAGCAAATACTCTAGGCAATAATGCACATAAAAAACTGTCGACCGCTCACTCCTGGAGCCCGAGCAAACCGGTCGACATTTACTGACTTCTACACGTTACTGATTTCACACACCTCACTGGATCGAACCGACGACCTCTGCCGTGCAAAAAGGGGCGATTATCTGTTGTTAAGCTATAAACCGCCAAACATAATAATAAACAAGGTACGGCGGTATAAGACACCCATCTATTAACTAAGGAAGTTCTCAAGGTTAATTATTAGTCGTCCATCAATTGTAGAGGACATCAAATGATATCGATCATTATTATGTGTGAATTCGATTTGTGGTCCTACAATTCCAATTTCGCCTTTTGACAAATAACCAGCTGCAACCTAAGATATTAGTCGTTTTGGATTACATGTTCCGAATCCTTAAAGTAGCTTAGATTTCGGGACTGAATTGAATCCCTGTCGATTGTTGGAGGCCATGAGCAGCAGCCTAAAATTTATCGCTACCTTGCTATCGACATCCGCGCTTATTGTTGCCCTGGTTCTTTTATCTCTTCCCTTTTTTGGATATGAGATTGTGGCTTCGAAAACATTGTCAGTGAAGCAAAAGAACAAAAAAACGAACAATAGTCCGGGGAAAACATCTGGTAAGAAGAACGTTATTCCCCCAGAAGAAAAGAACAAGAACTCGACCATCACGACAGCCCCTCGGGTTATAATTAATCAAGAGCTCAGGATTAATGACGTTGTTTGGCGGGTAATGGGCACCCCTGAGGTTTCAGGTGCAGAAGGATCCGCACAATTTATCTATGTTGAATTGATGTTCCGGAACAAAGGGGATAAAGCTACAGACGTAGACTATCGGCAGATTACACTTATCGACTCAGACAAACGCAGATACTCGCCAAGTGAGAACGACTCTCCCTATCGATCTGATCTTCAGCCCGGGCCAGCAAATCCAGGAGCCCGTATATATGGCTTCGTAAGTTTTGATGTAGCAGCGGACGCGAGCGGTTTTGAATTAGAACTGCTAGACGTACCTTCCTTGGCTAAAGTTGATAAAAAAGAAGATCACGTTGGCTATATCGAGCTAAAACTATAGATTTTGCTGTCAGAAGAGAGGGTGAATAAGCATTTTCCATGCGATTTGCACTTCAGTTATAGCCTGCTTAGACCAAAACTAGCAAAACAAGACCTCTGACCTAGTGGAGCTTAGGGGTTGAGCTTCGAACTTTTTTGGCGAGGAATAAGGAATCAATTGCGATGTGATGTTGGTGGGCCTGAGCGAGCCTCGAACTGAGAATCCGGCCAAAAATATCGTCAACGTAACTAGTGAAAGCCAGCAAAGGGGACATGACGATTGAAAAGAAGAGCATATCCTCGACATACTTTGTGTGCACTATGATGCTGACAATCGAAATGAAAATTGGGCAGGAAATGAACGTGAATATGCCATCTACTCGATCCAAGGATTCTTAGCTACTCAATCCGTGACAGCATGCACGCCTTGTTCCCTTTTCGGTCCTGAGTTGAGGATAGTTTCATCACCCAACGGGTTCTCAGATTTTCCCCGTCCAGCTCCTTCCTCACGATCTTTTCGAGAACGAAGGTACACGCCTAGACGAAGGAAATTCGTAAGCAGAATGACCACTGCCCCGATCACAAATATCAGATTTGTATCCGGCAGGAACACATGCATAACTGGCCAACTAGAATCATTTGAACTCGGGAATGCGATGAACATCATCCACACCAGGGCAAGACTAACGCCAAGGGGGAGAAGCAAATGCCGCACGAGGCGAAGTTGGCCGCCTTTGTTTATTCGCCGTCGAAAAGACCACCAAGAAACAAGTTTTAACCCGGCGCTGAGAATTGCGATACTCCATATCACTAAAAAGACAGTAGCGAAATCGCTCTTAGGTTGACCGGCATCATAGCCGCTGGACAAGCGTAGCACTTCATTTATCGGTTCATTGAGAGCAGCGCTTTGCGGAAGACCGGCGACATTCATCACAATGGCCGCCCCCCACCCACGTGCGGGTGAAAAGGCCATATTGCTATGAGCGTTGCCGGTATTGCCTTCATGTTTGACTGATAGCTCTCCGTCAACCGGTATAGTTCCCCAACCAAATGCGTAAAAAGCATCCTTCCCTGATGCTTCAACCGCCGGCTTGTGCATTAGGGCAACATTCTTAGGTGACAGGAGTTGTGTGTCGCCATAACTCCCTTGGTTGAGCTGCGCGATCAGGTAATGTCCTAGATCTTCGGCAGATGATATCAAGAATCCAGATGGCATTTTGCGGCGAGAATAGGGGGCATCCGCCGAGACTTTCGGGCTGCCAAAAAAATAGGTATGCCCCACCGCCAGTCCATTAGCATCCGCTTTTGATTTAGACGTATAGCTGTTGGTCATCTCCAGGGGTGAGTAGATATGCTCTTCAATGTAGTGGTCGAAAGATCGTCCGGAGACGACCTGGACAATCAACCCCAGGATGTCGTAATTAGTGTTTATGTACTTGTAGCTCTCACCTACCGGGTTGAGTAAGTTGTAATCAGCCAACTCCCGGATATGGGTTTCTAGTGCATCCTTGCTCACGTCGGGGTTAATAATATCTTTGTCACTTACCGGCCCGACAAGACCACTGGTATGTGTTAGCAAATGTCGTACCGTAATCAGCTTTG
>JAUWRD010000142.1 GCA_030610765.1 Actinomycetes bacterium | reverse complement strand
CCAAGCAGCAGGTGTAAAAAGAAACAGAAGAACCATCACCATGACAGCGAGCCAAAATATCTTTCTCTTGCCATCTTCAGGAAACCAGTTGACCATTTTGCTCTTTCTTCCTTAGGTCATAAACGGTTGGTAAATAATAGGTATTGCTTACCTAATTAGCGGTCTTCCTAAACTTTTGACTAGAAAAGTATCGAAGCTTTACGCGCCTTTTTGGAGTTTTTTGAGGTAGTCACTAAAGCGAGTAAAAACAGAGCTTTGTTTGATACAAGTCGTACTTCTATTTAGAAGACTTTCAAGCTCTTTCGCGAGAGGCTCTTTTTGCATGAAACCGACAAACTCACCAACTTCACGGCCGTGGCAGAAGACTTTTAAAGTCGGAGTCCCCATGACCCCAAAATCATTGGCGATATGAGCATTTTCATCGCTAGTATATATATTCATTTTTACAAAGACGGCTTTCGGGTACTCTTCTGCCAGTCCCTCAAGGACAGGGCTTAGCTTTAGACACCAGGGGCATTGGTCGTGCCAAAAATCGACAACAACAGGATTCTCTTGTTTAACAACTTCACTTTCCCAGTCTACCGCGTCTATGTTTTTTATCATGTGTTGTTTATGACCAAGCGAGGCACTAATAAACCCAATCATGAAAATCACTGATGATATAATCGAAAACGTGAGAAAGCGACCAAACAATTGTTTAGCATAAAATGCCAGTAACCATAAAAACCAGACTCCCGCTTAACAACAATACTGACATACCTGTTCTCGGGTTGGGCACATATCAGACTCCCGATGGTCAACCAACGGTAAGGACCGTTGAAGCAGCGCTTGATCTTGGATACAGGCATATTGATACCGCCATGATCTACGGAAATGAAGCCTCCGTTGGACGAGCCGTTAGAGAAAGTAATATCCCGCGAGATGAAATCTTTATAACGACAAAGGTCTGGAATAGTGATCATGGGTATGACGCGACCATCAACGCCTTCAGCGAGAGCTTAAATCAATTAAGCCTGGACTATGTCGATCTCTACTTGATCCACTGGCCCGTGGCGAACCTAAGAGATGAAACTTGGCGGGCGATGGAAGACCTGCTGGCCGAAGGTCGCGTAAAAGCGATCGGCGTCAGCAACTACTTGGTCCGACATCTCCAAGAGATTCTGGACAGGGGGAAAATAACCCCGGCCGTTAATCAAATAGAGCTTCACCCGTACAACTTCGGTCTCCGGCAAGATGTTGTAGAATTTTGCCGCACCCATAATATTCAAATTGAAGCGTATACACCGTTGACCAGAGGACAGCGTTTCGACGACCCCAATCTTGTTGAGGTCGCGAAGCGGTATTCAAAAACCCCGGCCCAGATACTTCTTCGCTGGGCTGTCCAACATGAGATCGTCGTTATCCCAAAATCCGTCGACCCCAACCGCATCCGAGAGAATGCCGATGTCTTTGATTTCTCGATAACCCGGCAAGATATGGATTTCATTGATTCTTTCAACGAGGATCTAATAATTTGCTGGGATCCGAACGACACACCTTAAGCAGTTCGATCATACTTTCGCAGGATTTATTTCCCGCTCCAGTTTTGACACCAACCAGCTATGTGTAGCAAGTAATTCACTTTCTGGATAATCTCGAAACCTCTCTGCTAATGCCACATCTTTGATATCAACCCCAGTTTTGGCGGTTTCTTCCATTACGACCCCAAACCCCGCCTCTCGCTGTATTTTTTTGAAATCAGATATTCTCAGCCGGTTTTGAAAATGGACCGAATTATTAAAAATTCTCCAGGTAAAATCGCTGAACTTAAGAAAATTATGGGGTGAAATTGTTTTGTCAAAATTGGCGTAGTGGTCACTAAGATCAATAAAATGGCTCATGACAGCGTCAGCCGAGGACAACCGACTGAATTCGATAAATATTTCCCGGAGGGCGGCCGAATGAATGTGTTCCAACGTGTTGTTTGAGACAAAAAGATCGATTTTTTTTTCAAGACCCAAGTTATGCCCGTTACCAACAACCGCGGTTATTCGAAGACGCTTAAGCAACGCTTCCGTATCAGACAAGCTTTCGTCCTCGGAGACCTCAGTCAAAGAAACCAGACGATTACGACTAAGACGAGGCAGAACCCTAGACAGTCGCCCATCTTCCGCTACCCGGGTTATCAAGTTTAAAAGCGTTTTTATCGTCAAATGATCGAGAAGCGAGTTCTTGTCGAGAGTCCACACCCACGTGGCCCCGCTAAGAAAAAGGCCTATGGGAACGATCGGCCACCAACCAGTGCCTAGCTCGAGAACGAACAAATCGCGCTCGGGCTTGTCCGCTGCCTCAAAGTAGTTCTCGAGATGCTTGGCGCTCTGGGCCAATTTCTTCAGAAGTTTCTCTTCATCCAGCTTCAGAGATTTCGAGAGATATTTTTGGAACAAATAGTTCCAGGACTGGCTTTTTGGTAGAAAAGAGATCCCACCTTGAATTAGAGCTTTGATCTTCCAATTACGCATATCAATTTTCCCATAGTTTTGAGCTCACAACGGCTATTGTTAATTGATAGACAATTCGAACTTTGTTTGCAACCCCTAATTTATCGACCGGGCAACTAATTGAATTCTGCCGACAATCTCGGTCTCGGACTTTGGCTCATCGTCCGCTTTGGCGCCAGGTTAAGAAGGCTCACATCCGGGTAGATTTTAGCTGTCAAAACGAAGCTTAAGGATAAGCATGGAGCTCTTAACAATGCTCGCCATAGGTATAATCGGAGCCGGCGTCCACTTACTGTTGAGCAAAAAAACACGGTCGCTAGCTCGCATACTTGAGATCATCTTGCTCTGGGCATTAATCGTCAACGGTCTGCAGGGCATCTTGGCTTTTGCCGGTCATGTCTTCAATGGCCCGGCGATAGCGAAATCCATCGGCTGGCCTCCCGGAAATCCCTTTCAATATGAAGTCGGCATAGCCAATCTCGGTGTCGGTGTTTTAGGGCTCATGTGCATTTGGAAGCGTGACAGCTTTTGGCTGGCCACAATCATAATGATGAGTATATTTAATTGGGGCGCAGGTATCGGGCATGTCATTCAGATCATCCAATTTCAAAATTACGCCCCCAACAACGCCGGGCTCATCTTGTACTTTGACTTGATCAATCCATTGGTCTTAATCGGACTCTATGCAACTCACGCTGTGGCTTCGGGGGAAGACCAAGAGATCGAGACGGATAAGGTTAAAGAAGCTGCATAAGCGGCGATAATTGTTCACAATTCTTATAGGAGGTCTTTATGGCAAAAAAGAAGAAACTAACCAACAGCTTTGGTGACCCGGTGGACAATGATTCAAATTCGTTGCCGGCCGGTAATCCAGGCCCGGTGCTGATTCAGGACAGCCATCTACTCAATAAACTGGGGAACTTTGATCGAGAACGTATCCCCGAGCGGGTCGTGCACGCTAAGGGTGCGGGAGCCTACGGTTATCTTGAAGTCACTAAGGAT
>JAUWRD010000072.1 GCA_030610765.1 Actinomycetes bacterium | reverse complement strand
GAGATAGACCGCACCGGCGGGGAAAATCTTCCAACACGGCAGACGTACATGAAGTATGCGTTTACCAGAAGCCATGGTCTCCTTTGCTTGTGAAGCTTTCACTATATATTCTCTACCACAATCGCTTCAATATCTAACACTTCATCGCTTGCATGACTAACAAATTATCGTATTCTTTGATAGAAGATAATACTTTTGACGAAAGCAGAATATACGTTTGATGGAATTTTTCAGATCGATTGCGCAGTACTTATTCAACCTAACTCTCGGATACGGCGTGATAGGATTAGGCTTAGGAACATTCCTGGAAAGCCTGGGCATACCGACCGCCTCGGCCGTCCTTGATCTAACGGCTGGATTATTGATCTTAGAGGGCCGCACCACATTTATCGAAGCCTTGATTGTCGCCGATTTCGGGCTGGTTCTGGGTTCTTTGACGTCATACTATGCTGGACAGGCGACAACGGGAGTTCTAAGTCGCCTGCGCCGGACAAATCCCGACCAAGAGCAACACCAGTCTTGGGCTAGAAAATTTATCGACCGATATGGCGAAAAAGCAATTTTTTTTGGACAGCTTTTTGGCCCTGCCCGCACGTGGATATCTTTCCCGGCCGGGGCGATGGGCATGGATATCAAGAAATTTATTGTCTATACGGCCTTAGGCGGCGCAGTCTATTGCTCGATCATTATTCTCATAAGTTTGTATTTCACCAGGATTATTAAGCAGAGATACGAGCAAATTCTGTCAATGGTTACGATTCCGGTCTTCGTCGGCTTCGTCTTTTTGATCATATTGCTAATATTGTCCTGGCGATGGATTAGCAACCGTTTTATTCGAAGATGATTAGCGCCGGCTCACGCGCTCTTCCGCCAGCCGAGAAATCTCCCCGCTATAGAAAGATAAAATCATACCGACACTTATGAGGACTGTAGAAACCCAATAGACAGTTAAATGAAGAGTTGATTCGCCCAGCAAAACAAAATCGAAGACAAATAATATAAACCCGAGATGAAGAACGGCTGATCCGATTTGAAGGTAAAAACCATTCACTTCATAACTGAGACGCTTGCTGCCGACCAAAGTCATACCAATAACCACGGCCTGAATCAAAACGGCGGTGATAAGTAGAAAACCGATGCCCGGTTTTAAACCGTAGACAAGAACAACTAAGACAGAAACGACCAGCAAGGCCGCCATGCTTTGGAGAAGAGCCACACCGCTAAAGATCCTCTTGGGAACGCACAGGCCCAATAAGATAACGAGCGCGACTGAAAGAGGCAGAACCGCGACATTCATATCGCTGACATAGTTTTGATACGTCACGGTTTGGCGCCAATTAGCAAACTGAAGAGATTGCACCCAGCTATAGGAGGAGCCATAGATAAATATTACGCCTATTGCCACCAAGATAAAGATTGTCAGAAGAATCAAGATATAGTTTAAATTCTTTATCATCTCTAGCCCGCCACCGAATGAATGCCCGGGATAACGTAAGTCGTCAGATACGTTATGACTACACCTAAAAACCCCAGGTATCCAAGAATTGCTGTAGTCACCCACATTCCCCTTCTATGTATGTACAGGCGAGCGTGAAGATACGCGCTATACAAAAGCCACATCATTAATGTGATGTTAATTTTCGGATCGTACCACCACGGCTCTCCGGCCCAAGCTGCGACTGCCCAAGGGTAACCGATTAGAAGGCCGACAGTTAGAAGGATGAACCCGGGTTTAGCCCAGGTATACGCTAATCTTTCGTAGTCCTGTTCTCGCTCTTTTTTTAACATAAATATGTTGCCTACAAATGCCAAAACAAAGGTCGAATAAGCGATAAAGAGCATCGGCGGATGTATCCACATATAGGCTGAGTTATAGTAGCCAACCATTTTTCCGTGTAGCGAGTGGAAAGCCTGGGCTCTTACCATGGGATCTAAACTGCTTGCCAAAACACCGGCGTAATTCGTTAAGTCAGCATGGAATCCGGCCAGGGGAGCTGAAAAAGGGTTGGAGGTGAAGAAAGTTAAAATTCCAAAAACCGCCAGGATCATTGTTAAAACCGACTGATAGGCAACCGGACGGCGCCTACCTATAAGCACCAGCACTCCTAAAACAAGCGTCCAGAAAAAGAACTTTTCGTTTTCTATCCAAACGGGGATCATAAACCGACCAGACGGTAGTTGGCCGGTTGGGTCAACAAGCACCAAGCTAGTCGATATTTTGTAGTGAAAAGCGATTAGCACCAACCAACCCGAAGCCATTAACAGAACCAGAGAAAACGCGGCAGCCTGTGAATACTTTCTCAGTCTTGGAAGGGCGACGCAGATGGCCAGGCCAATAGAAAGAGCCAAGATCAAAAACATGATAGGTTGGCCGATCCTGGATGTGAATTCCCGCGCTAGAAGATACTCATTGTTTATCAAAAAACCATTCCTTGTTAAGTTCGCCCCTATTATAGCGAGTTTATCAAGAATGGCGAGATAGCATGGGTAAAAAAATATCCAAATATCCCCTTAATAGAAAAGCATGGCTGTTTCATATAATTTCGGATCAACTGGTTTTACGCCGTCCAAAGCCTCGCCTAACGGTACAGCGACAACCTTATTACCTCTCAACGAGACCATCTGATCCCACAACTTTCTCTTAACAAAATTAATGGCCTCGACCCCAAATCTGGTAGCTAGAACACGGTCATAGGCTGTCGGCTGGCCCCCTCGTTGAAGATGACCCAAAATGGTCACTCGCGACTCGATTTCAGTACACTTCTCAACTTCGGTCGTTAGATATTCCCCGATCCCGCCCAAGAGGACATGGCCAAATTGATCTACTTTTTCGGTTCTCACTATTTGGTCCTCACCTGCTGGCTTCGCGCCTTCAGCAACGACAATTATGCTAAATGTCTTTCCGGCGGCCTTTCTCTCTTTTATGCGATCGCAGATCTTGTCAAGTTCAAACTGCTGTTCCGGAATTAAGATTATGTCCGCGCCGCCCGCCAAGCCGCCTTCAAGCGCGATATGACCAGCGTCACGTCCCATGACCTCAAGAATCATGACCCGGTGGTGGGATTCGGCAGTCGTATGAAGCTTGTCACAAGCATCTGCAACAATAGAGACAGCTGTATCAAAACCAATGGCATAGTCGGTTCCAGGAATATCGTTATCGATCGTCTGCGGTATGCCAACCCCGACAACCGGATCGCTTATGTTGTTTAGCTTATGGAGCACTCCACACGTGTCATCGCCTCCGATTGCAATGATCGCGTCAAGAGCATTGTCCGCCACAGTTTTTCGCACCTTATCAACAACGTCCAGCTTGAATGGATTTGTCCTTGATGTGCCTAAAATCGTTCCGCCCTTCGGCAAAATACCAGCTACATCCGCACTCGTGAGTTCCCTTAGATCATTTTCCACAAGACCGGCCCAACCGTTTTTCAAACCGAAAATATCGAAGCCTTCTGCCGTGCCTTTTTTCACTATTGCCCGAATCGCCGCATTTGTCGCTGGTGAGTCTCCGCCACCCGTAAGAACGCCTACTCGCATAACTACTCCTTTTTTGCTTAGCTCCTATAATATATATGGAAAATCAGTTGATCAAATGTTACTATCCAAACACCATGCGATCAAATACTTATAAAGCCGTCTTCTTCGACGTCGGCAACACACTTCTAGTACCATACCCATCAGTCGTCGATATATGCACTGAAGTTCTGGCGGTGCACGGGCATACAGTGGATCCGACCCGCTTGAGCGAGGCGCTATCGCTGGCCGACCGAACATATGAAGAAAGATACTGGGCTGATGATTCGTTCTGGATGCACGAAATCGATACCGCTAAATTTTGGATTGAACTCTACGAATTAATGTTGGAAGAAGCCGGGCTTCATGAAGAAGAAACTAACGAACTTGCCACAAATATATATACAGAATTTGGTCAAGCGGAACGCTGGCAACCGTACCCGGATGTCATGCCGACGTTAGCGAAATTATCTGAGGCCGGTCTGAAAATAGGATTGGTCAGCAACTGGGACACGCGATTAAATAGTTTGTCAATTGAGACCGGAATGTCCAAATATCTCGATTTTGTGGTCTCGTCAGCGAGCGTCGGGATAGCAAAACCACAACCGGAAATATTTGAGCTGGCGCTAGATCGAGCCGGAGTGGAAGCCGAAAATACCTTACATGTCGGGGATCATTATTACGCTGACGTCATGGGCGCCCGAAGCGTTGGCATAACCCCGGTTTTGCTCGATAGAAAAGGCGTCGCGCCCAAAGCAGATTGTTTGGTCATCAACAGTCTTGACGAGCTGGTTAACTACCTTTGGGGACACTAGGAACTACTAAACTAACCGCCCTACAAGAGTGCCTGAATAGACAGCCACAAGACAAATCGTAAGACTCATAAACACATTGGCAGTCGCCTGAAACAAATTTCCCGATTCCATCAAAGTAAAAGTCTCTAGTGAAAAAGCTGAAAAGGTTGTATAGGAGCCGATAAACCCGATTAAAAGAACCGCGCGCAAGTGCGGGTAGATAATGAATTTTTCAGCGGCAATTGAATAAACCACGCCGATTAGAAATGATCCGCTTATATTTACTGCCAGCGTTCCCCACGGAAATGTCGATCCGAAATAACTTTGAGTAAACCGGCTAATAGAGTGACGGGCTATCGCGCCAAGAAAACCACCTAGACCTATCGCCAGAAACTTCACAATTTAGGAAAAGGCTTGTTGTTGAGCATCGCCTCAACTATCTTATCCTTTGCTTCTAAATCGGGAATTATATAGCTGACGCCGTTGATCATGCTTCCCCGCCCAGGCAGAACAAGCGTCTCCATTTCAATTTGGTTGCCGGCAAAAGTCCGGCCTACGCCCAACATCTCAGTTAGAGTCATATTTGTATTGACATACGAGGCCACAACATTTGCCGCCCTTGGCACATCGGTGTAAGAGCCTATAGATTGATCGAGCATAGCTTTTAAAAAGTCCTGTTGAACAGAGACCCTTGGAAGATCACCGCCGCCGCCGTTGCCTTGATGACGATTTCTAACCAACGCCAGAGCCTCTTTACCGTTTCTATGCTGAAGCCCCGCTCGAACTTGAACACCAAGTTCGCCGTCGTACCAGCTCGCGTCGGAGGCAAAATCCACTCCGCCCATACCATTGACCGCTTGCTCGAACTGAGCAAAATCCACTTGGAAAAAATAATTGACCGGCATATCGAGAAAGTCGGAAATCGTCTCGATTAACAAAGGAGCTCCGCCAAACGGCCATGCGTGATTTATCTTATCCATCCCGTGACCAGGAATGTTAACGCGTGTGTCTCGCGGTATAGAAACCAGATACGCTTTTTTCTTTTTTGTATCAGCTCGAATAAAAACTATCGAGTCGGCGCGCGAACTTTTTAGCCCCGGTCGTTTGTCTGTGCCCGCCAGCACGATGTTTATCACATTCCCCTCAGGCTCAGCCACAATCTTTTGGACTTTCTGGGCCTCTTTAGGATCAAGACGTAACTTATTCTCAATTGAGCGTAGCCAGAAGAACCCGCCGCCTATCCCAAGCAGGACAGTAACCAAAACAGCGATGGCGGCTATCTTTATTTTACGACGGCGCTTTTGCCGACGCAGTTCTCTCGCCGGTGCGCGAAAGTTTCTAAATTCTTCACTAGGGGTTTCATCTTGCACTGTTTTTTTTAAACTCCGATCTAATTTCTGGTCACGTTCCTCAAGGAAAACATCCGCCTATTATATATCAAAAACCCACCACATTATCTACTAAAAAAGGTAGAAAACACAATCTTTTTAGAGCGGAATCAATTGTCAAACAGCATGTGCAATGATAGAATTTCTTGGCGTGCGCGGATGTAGCTCAGCGGTAGAGCGTCACCTTGCCAAGGTGAGGGTCGCGAGTTCAAATCTCGTCATCCGCTCTTTTTAGAGTTTTCTCGGGCGACGTGGCCGAGTGGTTAGGCAGAGGTCTGCAAAACCTTGTACAGCGGTTCAAGTCCGCTCGTCGCCTCAATATATTTTGTTCGGGCGCTTGGCTCAGGGGGAGAGCACTTCCTTGACACGGAAGGGGTCGGCAGTTCAAATCTGCCAGTGCCCACTATTGCAGGTCATGGTACTTATGGCCTTCCATGAAGTGAGATAAAAAGGGGAACAATTCCGTTTCCCTACGTAAAAACGAGTATTTCTATTTACCGATAAAACCACCTTCCCTTTAATCAAAAATCCCCTTAGTGCTAGCCGTTGTCGAGACGGACACTAAAGGAATTGCTGATTCTAGTAGTACTTGAGTCGGCTTTTTTGAGAAGCTAGAAGACAACTTAGGGAGTGATTTTCTCCCAAAGAAACTAGCGGAACTAAGAAAAGGCAATTTTGGAGTTGGAAGTTTAAAGAAGAACAGCGGCCCCGTTGAAGAGACCGCTGCTATCTTTTGAAAAGTGCTTTGCTGAACCTCGAGATTATGGCGCAGCGATAGTGTATGTGATTCTGGCACGGGCAACGTAGCAAAAGGGGCCGACAAGCGGTACTGGGGAAGCCTGTAAAAAATATTGTTTTGTGGCGTTGTTGATGACCGGGTCGGCAATAGTCGTCGTTGATAGATTCCACCAAGCAATGGAAGTGTCCGGTGCTGCCATCGTTGCCATAGTTGTGTACACACGTGACTGTGACTGGATATCGGTGGCAGACGCAAGAAGGGCGGAAAACTTTGCACTCCCGCCGGTTTCCATGCGGCCCAGCACCTCTACCTTTGTCACTCTGGCTCCGCTTGGTAGCAGCACTGGTGCCGTCATCGTCGAGTCAGCTCTAAGATATGTGTTTCTAAGCTCAAAAGAGGTGCCACTCCTGGGGCTAAACGCAGCTGCAGGAATTGTCATAACCTTTGTTTTGGTTGAATACCTAATCTTTGAGTCATTGATATTATTATAAATATGTTCGTTACGAATAGCTCTTTTGGCAATCTTTCCTCGCCTTACTGCCCTTGGGGCAATCCTGTCTGTGGTTACGGACTTGTTGCGAAGGTCTCTAGACCTGATGGAATGGTCAATGATTTCCCTAGTGCCAACCGAGTTTACCATGAGAGCTAAGGCAGGCATAGCTACCATTAGCACAAGGGCAAAGACGGCTACATAAGTCACAATTCCTTTGGTCATAAGTCTTTTTACTGTCTGTCTGTTCATTTAGAACCGCTCCTTTTCTATTGATAGTTACTGGACATGGACGTACTTTAGATTCGTTTTTCTTAGAAGACCAAAACACCCCCTTGGCACTGAAAAGATTAAAAGCTTTGCATTGAAATTAAGTTAGCGATGAGTACTTAGGCTTTGTGAGTCAATCTTTGTTGGTCATGCTGCGAACGCTAATAGCTTGATTATACAATGGTCTGCTTTTTCATTAAATAAGGGCTTTAAAAGTACAGGGGCAACTAATAGGTATTAGAACGCCTTTAGCTAAGCTCCTAGTGTGAAAACACGCACTTGAGTCGGCTTTTCTAAGAGAACATTAGAAGACCTAGCCCCTAATATTTACATCATCAACAATTGCTAATTTTCAGGCAGTATACATTTCATTAATGATGTCTACTTGGTAAACTTCTTCTTATGAAAAGACGGTTAATTTCAATCATATTGTTTTTTGCTCTCGTCGTTACAGGATATGCTATCTATTTCTATCAAGCAGTAGTACCTGAGCAAAAAATAATTAAGCAGTTTAAGCAGATTACCCGAATATCTAATGCCACAGATAAACTTTACTATCGTGCAGATAAGGATGAATCACAAGAAATAGTATATAAGTTCCTAGACTACATAGCAGAACTTGAATCGCTGGAAGTTCCGCAGGAGCTCAAAGTTATCAAGACAAATACTATTATTGGGCTCCGGTCTAGAGCTCGTGAGCTCTCTCTTTTGGGCGATGACGAGCTTTCCTCGGCTCAATTCTCTCGCTTAAGCTTTGAGGTAGGTGAAGCTTTCTCCAAAGCGAACTTTGATGCAAGGGTTTTTATGTACAAGCATGGGCTTTCCAAGACCAGAGAATTCGGAACTTGGTTTAATGAAGATATCTAAGAGTCCCGAGAAGTTTTGGTAGGCCCTAGAACAATTTAAGGTCAAACGCACTAAATAGCTCTTAGGTTCTATGTGTGAGATTGAGGTTCGCTTAAAGGGGTAGCGCTTGTAGCTTGGGCGGAAGTCTATTTCTCGTTGGAAGCGCTTTCAATCATTGAGCAAAGCGGGCACTTAACCTGTAGGCAGAAAGCCAAAACCCCATGAAGAAACGGAAATGCTAGGATTTTTAGAAAAACGTGAAAAAGGCACGTTGGTCGTCATCCAGCTCGCAATGTATGTGTGTAATTACTTCCCCATTATCCTCTTTAACGGCGAATATTTACTATGAGCCTCGGCTAGGTCTTTACCGACAAGGCTGACAAAAAATACATAGCTCTGAGGTCACTCGATCACATGCTCTAGGGTGCCCACCCCTTAGTTATGCCCTCATTACCTATATCAATCTGTTCGTCTTTAGAAATCTCATATTCAGCCCTAACTTCTGCTGTATATTTTTCTGTTAGCTCTTTAGACAAGTCAGCATTTGGGCCAGAGTACGTTGGGTAGCCCTCCTCTGCCTCTTTGTCCGCTCTATCTTGTGCTTCCAATATTGCATTGAAAATAATTTTTCTACGAAACTCGCTTGCCCCTATAAATTCTTTCTGCTTAGATTCCTCTTCC
>JAUWRD010000019.1 GCA_030610765.1 Actinomycetes bacterium | reverse complement strand
ACACAACTACCCCCAAGCTAACAGTCGGCCCTTAGCGCGGGCAGGGGGTCTGCGGTCAGGGGGTCAGGTCTTGCAATGCCACATTTATATATGCTAGCTTGTGTTTTATGGCCAGACCATTAAGACTTGAATTTGAGGGCGCAATTTATCACATCTGTGCTCGAGGCGTCGCACGTAAAAATATCTTTGTTGGCGATAGCGATAAAACTGCGTTCCTCAAGATCATAGATAAAGTATTCGGTAGATTCCATTGGCTTTGCTATGCCTATTGCCTAATGGATAACCACTATCATTTGGTGGTCGAAACTCGTGAGGCCAATCTCTCAAAAGGGATGCGCCAGCTAAACGGTCTCTGGGCTCAAATGTTCAACAGCCGAAATAATTCCGTTGGTCATGTATTTCAATCGCGCTTTTTCTCACATGTGATTGAGCGAGAATCATATCTCCTTGAGACTTTACGCTATGTTGCTTTAAATCCAGTTAGAGCTCAGGTATGTAAAAGCCCCCAAGAACATAAGTTTTCAAGTTACCGCCAAACTGCGGGACTGGACCGGCCAGATGGCCTTATCAATATTGATTGGGTGCTAGGCCAATTCTCAGACGCAAGATCACAGGCCACTGCAGGCTATCGTCAATTTGTGAAGGATGGAGTTGGAAAAGAATCGGTCTTTGATGATCTAAAAGCCGGCATTTTTTTGGGAAGCGATGATTTTGTCGCCAAGCACACGCTATTATTGGCGGACGAAAAACTTTTGGAGATACCAAGGATACAACGCCCGGATCCGAAACCACCAATAGAAAACGCCTTTGCTAATAGAACCAAGAGCAGCGTAGCAGAAGGAGCATATAGAGCGCATGTAGACTGGGGTTATAGCATGAAACAAATTGCTGACCACTTGCGGATCCACTATTCAACGGTTAGCCGGGCTATCAAACGATATGAGAATACCCCAGTAGATAGGGATTTTGCATGATTGCAAAACCTGACCCCTATTGGACACTTGAAAACGCCCTGGTAGATAAAGTTTTGTGTCATTGCAAGACCTGACCCCCGGGATGACCCCCGGGAAAAGCAGACCCCCGGGAAAAGCAAACAGTCGACCCTTAGTTGGATCCCTCTTCGTCGACTTTTAGAAAAAGTGCCTGTCTATCTATTTTTGCCAGGCTTAACTCGTGCTTTAGTTTTGAATCTATTGCATCTTGCTCTGCCTTGTCAAAGAAAGCGATCAATGTAGGACCGGCCCCGCTTAGCGCGACACCCTTTGCGCCAGCCCGATAACAAACGTCACTAGTTGCCTGATAATCAGAGATCAGCGAACGCCGCCAGGGTTGATGAAGCGCGTCTTCAACAGCGATTGACAGATGGGAAAGCTCGCCGGTCGACAACGCCTCGGTTAAAAGCGCGACGCGGCCGATATTAAAAACCGCTGCTTCTCTCTCTATTTTCTCAGGCAAGGCGGCTCTGGCTTTGGCCGTTGATAGTCCTGCCTTTGGAACCAGCACGACCGAGCCCAGATTTGACGCTACCCGGCATTTTTTTACTTGAAATTTTTCTTTCTCTTTATACGCAATGACCAATCCGCCATAGACCGCGGCCGCGACGTTGTCCGCATGCCCCTCGATCTCAACGGCTAAATGAAACAGGTCTTCTTTACTCATCCCGGCTCCGGAAAAATAATTTGCGGCCGTCAAAGCTCCGACAATCGCGGCGGAGCTACTACCAAGACCACGTGAGAGCGGAATCTCGTTATCCATATGAATATTGACGGGTGGAAGTGGCTTATCAAGCCTTTGATAAAATGCTTTAACCGACCGGCAAGCCAAATTCTTTTCGGGTTGTTTTTCCAACTTTCCCTGACCCTCACCTGACACGGTCAGCTTTATTCCCTCTGTTCCAGATTCAATTGATAAAGTGTCGTACAGCCCTAAAGCAAGCCCTAATACATCAAAACCGGGCCCTAAGTTGGCAGAGCTGGCAGGAGTTTTGACCACAACTCTCATGCCAGAATACCGCCGGCATCTAAAAGTTCCTCCACGGCTTCGTTTGTAGCTTTAACTGGTTGAACCTTATTCGCCATCAATCCAACGGCATCTGGATCTTTTAGACCGTGGCCTGTCAGGACGCAAACAACCTTGGCGCCGTTTTTGACGCCCCGCTGATGAACAAATTTTGAGACGCCCGCAACTGACGCAGCGGAAGCGGGTTCGGCAAAAATACCTTCACCGGCCAGGTCTTCGTAAGACTTCAAGATTTCATCGTCGGTCACCATTTCAATTAAGCCATTAGATTCCGAGACCGCGTCTTCAGCCTGACGCCAACGCACCGGGTTTCCGATGCGAATAGCCGAGGCGATGGTTTCAGGGTTGTCCACTTTATGGCCGAGCACAATCGGAGCGGAACCCGCCGCCTGAAAACCCCACATACTTGGCCTTTTTGTTGATCGCCCTTTTTCTAAATACTCGCAAAACCCCATCCAGTAAGCAGAGATATTGCCGGCGTTACCAACAGGGATCGCCAATATATCAGGCGCTTCGCCCAGTTGGTCGACAATCTCAAAAGCGGCAGTCTTTTGCCCTTCGAGGCGATATGGATTAATTGAGTTAACTAACTTAATCGGATATTTATCCGTCAGATACCGAACTATCTCCAGAGCCTCGTCAAAGTTTCCGTCGACAGCCAAAACCAGCGCTTGTTCAGCGATGGCCTGCGCTAATTTGCCGGCGGCAATCCTGCCCTTTGGAATTACCACCACACATTTTAGTCCGTTGGAGGCGGCATAAGCCGCAGCTGAAGCTGATGTATTTCCGGTCGACGCGCAAATAACTGACCTTGCTCCCTCTCCCTTGGCCATGCTGATAGCCATTGTCATCCCTCGATCTTTAAAGGAACCAGTCGGATTCAGGCCTTCATATTTAAAATAGAGATCGATGCCGAGCGCCGGACCGATAATTTTTGAGGGAATTAAGGGCGTGTTTCCCTCAAAAAGCGTACAAACAGGTGTTTCCGTGGTTACGGGCAGAAAGTCCCGATATGCCTCAATAAGTCCTGGCCACTGGTTCATCCGTCTTGACCCACTTCAACCCGCATGACATTTTTTACCTTATCGACAACATCTAACGATTCAATTATTGTCAAAGCAGAGCGTAAATTACCTTCCATGACTTTATTGGTCATAAAAACGACTTCGGCAATTCCCGCCTCTGTTTGTTTCTGAATAACATTGCTGATGCTAACGTCGTGGTCACCAAAGACCTTGGCTATGCTCGCCAAGACGCCGGGCCTATCAGCTGCCTCGAGGAGCAAATAGAAACTAGTTTCGATTTTTTCAATTGACTTTACAGGCCAGGAATTGAAACAAGTGCAAGCCGACTGACCGGTGACGGACCCAAGGATATTGGTAGCGGCCTGAAAGACGTCAGCAACTATTGCGCTGGCTGTCGGTAAACTACCAGCCCCCTGACCAAAAAACATGAGATTCCCAACGGCATCGCCTTCGACAAATATCGCGTTATACGCATCTTTGACTGAAGCGAGCGGATGATCTAATGGAATCATCGCCGGATGCACTCTGGCTTCCAGAGATACTGGCGCCCCTCCCGCGCCGCTCGCCCCCGGCTGACCAAATTCATCGGCGTCAACCTTGGCGACCGCAAGTAGTTTAACGGCATAACCCAGCTCTCGGGCATACATTATATCAACAGAACTTATCGAACCAATACCTTCTGTATAGACATCTGCTGCCGTCACCCGGCTATTAAAAGCAATTGAAGCAAGTATGGCAATTTTCGCGGCCGCGTCTTTTCCTTCGACATCACTCGCGGGATCTCTTTCAGCATAGCCAAGTTCCTGCGCCTTTACTAAAGCGTCTTCATAATTTTGACCGGCGTCCATCTTAGATAGAATAAAATTAGTGGTGCCGTTAATAATGCCCATGACCCGCGCTATCCTGTTGCCGACCAAAGATTCGCGCAGTGGCTTTATGATTGGAATACCCGCGGCAACGCTCGCTTCAAAAAGAAGATCGGCACCGCCAAGATCGGCCGCTTCCAAAACTTCCTGACCAAAACTGGCCATGAGTTCCTTGTTGGCCGTGACAACCGACTTACCCCTAGATAACGCTTGTTTCACAAGCTCGCGCGCGACCCCGGTGCCACCGATTACTTCGACAACGATCTTTATCTCCTCATCTTCCAGAATATCTTTAGCTTCGGTCGTCAATAACTCAGGAGCGATCGCCAACCCTCGCTCCTTGGATTTGTCGTTCACCAGTATCTTTTTGATCTGTAAATCACATCCGAGTCGGTTTGAAAGAACCTCATTTTCTCGAGAAATAAGCTGCCAAACGCCCCGGCCAACAGTACCAAGACCTAACAGCCCGACCTTCATGGCCCCGCTCATCTTGATCTGACTTTCATGCGCGCTCCCTTGATCATCTACTGTTTCCTCTCTGTCTCACTCGAAATCATCCAATGAACTCTGGTTTATAATCAAATCCTCGTAGGTTTGCCTCTCAATAATGGTTTTGGCCTTTCCGCCTTCAACCATAACGACCGCCGGCTTTCGCTGCATATTAAAGTTATTAGCCATAGCAAAACCATAAGCGCCTGTTGCCGGGGTGCACAGTATATCTCCAACCTCAACTTCAGGCAGCTCAACATCTTTTATTATAACGTCCCCGGATTCACAGTGTTTGCCGGCTACTGTCACAGTTTTCACGGGCTCGTCGCCAGCCTTGTTCGCCACCAAAGCGCCATAGGTCGCGCCATATAACATTGGCCGGATATTGTCGGACATTCCGCCATCGACTGAAACATATGTACGGACACCCGGTACTTCCTTGATTGTGCCAATTCTGTAAAGCGTAACAGCGGCATTACCCACTATCGAACGCCCTGGCTCAATGGCAAGCTCCGGCAAATCAATGCCTGCTTTTTCACTCTCAAATACCGCCGCCTCAAAAATTGTTGTCGCAAAATCTTCGATAGAAGTTGGGGCGTCATCATTCAAATACTTAATACCGAGTCCACCGCCAAGATTTAGTTTCTCGGGGTAGAAATTAGAATCCTTAATTGTGTCAACCACGAAATTAATTAGTATCTCAATTGATTTCTTATAGGATTCAACGGCAAATATTTGTGAACCGATATGAACGTGAAAACCAACCAAATCCAGATTATTGGAAGGATCAACCGCAAAATCAACGGCCGCTTTCGCAACCCCATCTTCGATCCCGAATCCAAATTTAGAATCGATTTGGCCTGTCTGAATATAATGATGGGTTTTTGGCTTTATCCCCGGAGTCAGACGCAAGAATATTTTCTGCCTGATACCCCGGCTATTAGTTAGCTCATCAAGCGCGGCCAGCTCATCGAAGCTGTCAACGACTATGGTCCCCACCTTATTCTCGAGAGCCATTATCAATTCTTCCGGTGTTTTGTTATTCCCGTGCATATATATTCTGTCTGCCGGAAAACCAGCTCTCAAAGCCATGAATAACTCGCCACCAGAGCTGACATCAATGGATAAGCCTTCGCGTTCGATTATTTGGCAAAAAGCGAGCGACATAAAAGCCTTAGCGGCATAGATAATTTCCATCCCTACCGGCCCGGCTGAAGAACTAGTCATATACCGGCGGCAACGCGAAACAATGGTTTCTTTATCGAGAACAAAAAGAGGCGTCCCGAATTCGTTAACCAGATCAACGGTATCGCAACCGCCTATCTCCAGATGATTTAGCTGATTTGTCTTAGCTGTTACCGGTAGTACCAATAGCGCTCCTATGCCTGTCAAACGATCGAATACTACTGGTAAAGGTTACCCTACCTTAAGGGTGCGAAACAAGAGCGTCTCTGCTACATCTTTTGAGGCGCAGAGACCCCGATTAGCCAAAGGACGTTCTTGATAACTTGGCGCGTTGCGTCTACTAGCGTTAATCTGGCAAAAGACAGGTCTTCATCGTCTGAAACCACACGGCACTGGTGGTAGAACTGATGAAACGCGGCCGCAATATCCTGCGAGTACTTTGTTAATCTATGCGGTGCCCTGGCCGCGGCGGCGCGGGCGATAATTGAGGGGGCGTCTGCCAACTCTCGCATCAGCGCCATTTCCGACTCGTGAGCTAAAAGACTGAAATTCGCTTTTTTGCCAATCGGAGTTAACTTTTGGTCAGCCGCATGACGTAAAATGCTGCAGATACGCGCATGAGCATATTGCACATAATAGACTGGATTTTCCGAAGTCTGGCTCTTGGCGAGTTCGATGTCAAAATCGAGCGGTGTATCAGTTCCTCGCATCAGAAAATAATAACGGGATGCATCCCGGCCGACATCGGTCAGCAACTCATCAAGGGTGACCATCTCGCCTGTGCGCTTAGACATCCTAACGGCCTTGCCTCCACTAAAGAGGTTAACCAACTGCCCGATGATTATTTCTAAGCGATTATCTCCTGCCCCCATGGCTGTCATAGCCGCTTGAACCCGCTTGACATAACCGTGATGGTCAGCCCCCCAGATATTGATCAGCTTATCAAAACCACGCTCCACTTTTTCCTTGTGATAGGCGATGTCCGCCGCGAAATACGTTGTCTGCCCGTTTGCCCTCATCAGAACTCTGTCCTTGTCATCTCCAAAATCTACTGTTTTGAGCCAGAGCGCGCCCTCAGACCGGTATGTGAGATCTTTTTGATCTAAGAACTCCAGGCTCTCACCTAGCTTTCCACTTTCATGAAGTGACGACTCTGAGAACCAACTATCAAACGAAACGTCCATCTCTGTAAGTGTCTTCTTTATATGTTCCAAGACTTGTTTATAGGCTCTTTTAGAAAACTCCTCGGCCTGATCCTCTGGCTTTAAGCGAAGGTATTTGTCGCCATCAGCATCAACAATCTCTTGGGCAATATCGGTTATATAGTGGCCTTGATAACCATCTTCCGGCAACTCAAGCGCTTCTCCTAATATCTCCCGATACCGCGCGGCTACTGACGCCCCAAAGATGCGCATCTGGTTGCCCCAGTCGTTGATATAGAATTCTGATTCTACTTGATGGCCTACGGCCTTTAGCAATCTGGCCAAGCTATCCCCGACCGCCGCCCAACGCCCGTGACCGACATGCATAGGGCCAACCGGGTTGGCGCTGACAAATTCAATTTGTATTTTTTGAGGGTTTTCGACTTTGCTCCGCCCGTAGGCGTCCCCTAGTTCACATATTTGAGCCAAGGAATCAGACAACCACTTGCTGCTCAACCGAAAATTAATAAAACCCGGTCCGGCGATTTCAACTTCGGCCAGATAGTCTGGTTTATCAAGATTTTCAATAATTGTCTCAGCAACAGCTCGCGGAGGCTGACGAGCTTCTTTTGCCAATATCATGGCAATATTGGAAGCCCAATCACCATGACTTTTTTCTCGCGGTCTCTCTATCTCAATCGTCTGCGGCAGAGCCGTCTTCAAGTGCCCGGAATCAATTGCGCGCCTAAGCCCATTTTGAACCAGAACAGCCAAATCGTTTTCAATCAACCTCGGCCCGCATCTTCTCTGGCTTTTTTAAGCAAATTTGCATTCTCAATACTTATCGCAACTTGACTAGCGATTGCTTCAATCAAATTCTTGTTTTCATCTGTAAACCTATTCTTCTCCTTGGAGCCAAGCGCCAAAGTGCCAAGAAGCTTATCTTTTGCCATAAGAGGAACTATTACCATGGATCTCACACCCAAGCTCAGCAGACTTTTTCCATGAGCAGAACCACTCAAACCCGGTATGTTTTCCATATCCTTTACAAAAACTGTTCTTTTGTCAGCTGCCGCTTTCCCAACTATGCCAACACCCAGAACCTGGTCAGCCGCAACTTGTTCGGGCATAACATCTTCGGTCTTTGTGCGCCAAGCTCGCGTAACCAACTTCTCTCCCGATTGATCGAGCAGACGTATTGTGCCGCCAATAGCATTAAATACCTCAACCGCTTGTTGCATGGCAATATTTAGGACTTCTTCTAGCTCAATTGATTTATTTAGGGCCATGGCCGTTTCAGCCAAGGCCACTATTTCCCGCCCTCGCCTATCAGCTTCTTCCTCAATAAGCTTTCGTTCAGTGACATTTCTCGAGACCTCGATGGCCCCAATAACTTGCCCTGCCCCATCCTTGAGAGGTGATGCTTTAATATCAACTATAATTCTTTGCCCTCTCTTATCGCGACCGGCTTTTTGCACCAACGCGGTCTTCCCGCTAGCTATAGATTCGAGTACTGGACAGTTAGAACAAGCGCTATTTCTGTCAACAAACACTTCATAGCAATATTTGCCCGCAATATCATCTCCAAACTCTCTCCGATTGATAGCGTTCGCGTAGACCACGCGTAAGTCTAAATCGACAACGGTAATACCGTCCTCGATGCTTTCCAGCAAATTGACCGGCGCCCACTCAACTGATAGATTCTTTTTTGTCTTTGAAGTTTTTTCCACTTACCAGCCACCTTTCTTTTACCGTTTTTTCAGGACCTCGGAGAGTATCAGAAGCCGCTTTTCCCGGTCGTCCAAGGCCCGCACAAATCTATCGATCATCTTTCTCGTTTCATCACACTTGGTACATTCATAGAACGTTTTTTTCTTCTCGAGCACTGAGCTTTTCACTAGCTCACTTAACGCGATCTCGACATCTTCGAGGCGGCGACCAAGTTTGCGGGAAAGTTCACCCACACCATTAGAGCCACTTTCATTCTTTTGAAAAAAAACAAGAATATCCCATGCCAAAAATGAGGTAATGTGTTCATCGATGAAGTTTTTTAGATCTGCGTCAAGGTTTTCAATCATTTGCCAACTTTAAGAGCTAAATGCTTTTCTTGAAATTAGCAAAAAGGGAGCAAGAAAGTCAATGGGTGTTATCAGTTAAAAGAGGCGGGTCGCCTAGACGTTTTGAGCTCCAAGACCTGGTCGGCGCCATCGCGCTTGATGTGAACCTTCGCTACCTTTTCGATGCCCGTGTGGCGAACCGCGGCCACTAAATCATCCATAGAAGAGATTGCTTCATCCCCAAATTTAATTATCACATCTCCAGCTCGAAGACCTGATGTCTCAGCGGGACCATCGGGTGTGACTTTAATAACCAGTGCGCCTTGCGCTGTTTTCAGTCTACGCTCTCTTGCCAACACCGGATTAACTGTTTGGCCTTCGACTCCGATAAACGGGTATCTTACGTGTCCCTGGTCAATCAGTTCTGAAGCAACCTTCTCAGCCTCTTCTACGGGTATGGCGAAACCAATTCCCTGGGAAACACCATTTGTACTGTATATAAGTGTATTTATCCCCACTACCTCGCCTTTTTGGTTAATAAGAGCGCCTCCGCTATTGCCCGGATTTATGGCAGCGTCCGTCTGGATTAGGTTTGTATATGTTTTGGGGCGATCAACATCATGACCGACTGTCACATTACGACCGAGAGCACTAATTACACCTGCTGTTACGCTATGCTGAAAACCGAAAGGACTCCCGATTGCGACCGCCAGCTCACCAACTTGAAGTTTCTTTGCTTCTCCAAGGCGCGCGACGACCAAATTGTCTTTTCTCACCCTAATGACCGCAATATCACTGCTTGGATCAATACCTACTAGCTCGGCTGGTACCTTTTCATCACGAATCGTGACAAGAATGCTATTCGCGTCTTTAACAACATGAGCGTTTGTCATAATAAACCCGTTGCTCTTTATAATGACTCCTGAGCCCACACTCTCATTGCTGCGACCTTCGCTTCCCTTACTAAGCGCCCCTTCCTGCCCGGTTTGCGCTTGAATACCAACGACTGATGACTGGGCCTTTTTAGCAATATCAATTACTGAACCTTCAGCGATTAATCTCTCAGACGGCGTTTTTTGAATCGACAATTTGTCGACACCATTGCCCGCAACGATGCTTAATGGATCCGCATCCAACGCGTAGCCGAGACCGCCGACTGCCAGTATCATGCCGAGGAAAAAACTGAGCCCGGCGAGCCTGAAAGATTTTTTCGGCTTACCCGCGCGGTTCTCTGGCATTTCTGGCATTAAGTTTAGATTAAAATTTTGTCTTGTCATATGCATAAACTATGTTCCCGTTTTCCGGGTTTCAAAACTTAGACAGGGTGTCGTTATGGCTGGTCGTGCGGTTAGTTTATTGTTTGGCTTTCAACTGATTGCTGTGACAGACGCAAGACAGACGAACGGCGTGGTGAGGGCGCATATTTGTTTATTACGTGACCAACCGGCAAGCGAAACGTGACCCAAAATTACAGAACGCAGTCTAAGACCGTGGATGCAAGGCAGACGAAGTTCTAGTTGAGGGAACGTATGTTGATATTACGTGACCGAAAACTTGAACGAGGATAACACCGCAGACAGGGCCTTAAACTGCGTTCTAAGCTGTGAGCATTACGCTGGGGGCTAGCCGGGGTGCAATCCCCAATTCAATCGAGTCAATATTATTATTTGATAAAATACCTTCGACGGTTTTCATGGCAACAGCAGGCGAATTGTTCGATTGGCTCAAATGAGCCAATAATACTTTTTGCGACTTGCCTGTTGCCAGGCGCGCTAGAGTTCTTCCCGCCATCGTGTTTGATAGGTGGCCGACTTTACTTGATATCCTTGCTTTTAGATGGGGCGGGTAGTGCCCTTCCGCCAACATGATAAAATCGTGATTCGATTCAAGAACTACTATATGAGCTCCACGCAAACCATCCTCAACAAGTGAAGTTACACACCCTAAATCTGTTGCTATACAGATTTTTTTCTTATTGTGCCTCAGTACAAATCCAACAGGCGAGCGACAGTCATGAGAATGCGGAACCGCTTGTACTTCAAAATCGCCAACCTGAAAGAAGTCGCCTCCACCAGGAAAGACGCGGATGTTGGCTACACCAAATCTTGCTGGCAAGGCATCAAGTGTGTCGGCATTTGCCAGTATCTTTATCCCATACTTCCTGGATAGACTGTGCGCGGATCTTATGTGATCGGAGTGTTCGTGTGTCAGAAGAATGGCTTCGATTTCGTCGATTTTCGTACCCAGTGTGGCCAGATGCTCGCCAAGATATTTAAGGGTTGTTCCAGAGTCGATCAAGATCTTGGTTCGTGCCGATTCAACATATACGGCGTTTCCACAACTTCCGCTGCTTAAAGAGACCAGTCGTATCATCTAAGAAACACCTGGTAAACCGATATCAAAACCTCACGATAAGTTAAGCAGCCCATAGAAGACTAACGCAAAGAAAACCAGAATAAAGAACGCCCCGGCAATCATTACCAAACCATATGTCTGCACATCGCCGGTTTGCATCGGGCGTATCTTCTTGCTTATCGCTCCGGCCAGCCAGCCAACACCGTTGACGATGCCGTCGACAACCTTAGAATCAAAAGAATTAGCAAGGTTACTGAGACGTCCACCAATTTTTGCAAATTGGTCAATCAGTTTATCGATTATCTTCAGATCAATTTTACCCACCTTCACGCTCGTTTTTTCTCCAATCTGAGCGATTGTTTCAATAACGTGCGGCCTAACTGTGACGTTGCCGCTACCTTTTCCCGCATCTCTTACAGGTGGCGTAACCGGTTTAAATAACCACATATCGACAAAGATCGCGAACAAGAGCCTCGACATTAAATCGTTTAGTTTATTAAGAGGCTTACTTATTACCCGGAGCGCCGGAATGATCTTGCCTGTTGCACTCTCAAAAGCATTGTTCGTTACGCTAACACCTTGAGCAGCCAAGGCGAGTCCTTTGCTCGCCTGGATATAGAACCAGTCAAAGTCATAAGTGCGTCTTTTGTGGGGGGAGAAGACAGGAAGAGCAAGAACAAACAAGACAGACGTCACCACCAATATTTGAGTAATACCAAGTAGCTTCGGTAAGACATAAAAACTGGTTTCCTCAACGGTCAGAGCAAACGGCAAAATTCGGACGAAATATTGTGGAGCGAGACCGACGGCCAGGCAAAGGGCCGCAATGCTCCCCATAGCGACTAACATATGAGTCGGAGCTTCCGTGGCTTTGGCTTCATTGCTCTTATTGGGTCTAAAAAACCCAAAGTACGTAAATTTTAGAAATGATAGAAAGGTTCCAACCGCAGCAAGTTCAAGCATCAACTCAATTATTTCGTTTCCTTCCGCCGCTGTAAAAATCAATGATTTGCTGATAAATCCTGCAAAAAGCGGAACTCCAGAAATAGACAATGCCCCAATGACGGCAGCCGCGGTTGTAATCGGCATTTTTTTGAATACTCCACCCATTTCCGTTAAATCATTTTTCCCGGTTCGATATATGACCGCCCCGATCGCCATAAATAACAATGTTTTATAGAGAATATTATTGAAAAGGTGGAGAAGCCCACCGTCTACACCAAGAGCGCCGCCTAAACCAATGGCGGCTACAATGTAGCCAACCTGACTAATAATGTGATATGACAACAACTTTCTCGGATTGCTCTGAATCAGAGCCATGGTAACGCCAAATACCGCCATAATGGCTCCCAAGTAAGCGACAATATCCCATCCGGGCACCAGTCTGACAATAGCGTAAACGGCTGTTTTAGTTGTGTAGACAGACATAAAAATACTACCGGTAAATAAGGCTCTCGGGTATGAATCCGGCAACCAGGTATGGATGAGAATAAAGCCGGCGTTCATGCCTATCCCAAAGAGAACTAACCCAAAAGCCCAACCGCTTGCGAGGGGGCTGATCGCCAAAGATCCCGTTTGCATAAAATGAACCAATATGCCACCGACAAAAACGGCGCCGCCAATAATATGCATAAGTAAATAACGGAACGCGGCCTGTCGAGCCTCGTCGCTTCGATTTAAGAATATCAAACCGACTGAAGTGACAGCCATAAGCTCCCAGAAAACATATAAGCTTAAAAGATCACCCGCGAAAACAGCCCCTAAAGATGTGCCAATGTACCAAAATGTGAGCATGTGATGCCAGGTTTCTTCAACATGAATCGTGTAGAGTATGGCAAAGAAACTAATGATTACAAATATGTATCCGACAAACAAACTGATGCGATCAGCGTGAAGCAAAGTGATCTTAAACCCAATGAAATCTGTCACCCACGAGGTCTGTATTTTTAGCGTGAAAACATCGACCAATGCGATAAAGGCTATGGTCATTAAATAGACTTGCCGGGCTCGACCCTTGATGAACGGAATAAAAACAGAGCCGCCCAAGAAAATTAACGCCGGTAAAATAGCGGGCATCAGTGACCTTCCTCCTTAGCCATTATCTTTGGTAAGAACTTTAAAGCCAAGCCAAAATAGACAACGGCTATCGCTGCGAAAATCGACTGCCAACCTGGAATCATCCACACCGGATGGTGTACTTCCCCGCCATGTTCGCCCCCACCGTCTTCTTCGCCATGCTCCTCAGTAACCGCCCCGCCGTGATCATCTTCTTCTCCGTGATCCGCTGCTGCGTCATCTTCTTCTGCGTCGTGACTATCTTCTTCATGATCACTTTCGGCACCTTCGTTCTCGTCCTCGTGCTCATCTTCCTTTTCATGTTCGTCACTATCTTCTTTATGTTCATCGCTCTCTTCTTCTTCCGTACCATGTTCTTCTTCAGAACCTAGTTCTTTTTTGTCATGACTATCCGACCCGCCGATTGCATGAATATCGGTAGGCTTGTTAATATTGCCGGTCTCTATGCGTCGCAGCTCCGGCACCGCCCAAGCTGTCGCTGTTATAACAGCGAACATTATTACAACTGCCAGCAAGACCACCAAAGAAACCATGGCTCTATTTAATTTTTTGCTTCCAAATGCTGCCACTAAAAACTAACCTCCAAATAAGAACGAAGTAGCTGACTTCGCCACTGACATTGGCAATCCCGGTACAGCGGCAAAAACACCCAGGATAACTGTCATGGCGGTAGTTGTTAGAATCGGCACCAACATAGTGGGCACCGTTTCAGCTCTATTCTTAGGTTTAACCAGCTCTTTTTCTTCTTCAGCCGTTGGCTGCATAAAGAAAGCTCTATAAATAATGGGAAGAAAATAGATTGCGTTTAAAATCGAACTGCCTACAAGAACTGCTATAACAATTGGTTTATTGGCTTCTCCAGCGCCAACGCCCAAATACCACTTGCTGACAAAACCAGCCAGCGGCGGCAGACCGATCATGCCCAAAGCCGCTATCGTAAACGCCGACATAGTTAAGGGCAGACGCCTGCCTATGCCATTTAGTTGGCTGATCTTCTTTTTACCTGTTTCTTCCGCTATGATTCCCGCGCACATAAAAAGCGTACCTTTAGTAAACGCGTGATTAGCAATATGCACCATTGCCCCGACTGCTGCTGCCGGCGCCAAAAGCGCCCCGCCCAATACGATGTAGGAGAGCTGGCTAATTGTAGAATAGGCCAACCGGCGCTTTAGATTGTCTTGGCGAGTGGCAATGATTGACGCGGTCAGAATTGTAAAAGCCGCCAAAGCCACCAGTATTAAGCCTAAGCCAAGCTGGATCAGCAAATCGACGCCATATATATTGTAGATAAGTCTTAAGACCCCGAAGACGCCCGCTTTAACAACCGCCACGGCATGCAACAATGTGCTCACTGGTGTCGGCGCCACCATGGCTTTAGGTAACCAGTGATGCATAGGCATGATAGCTGCTTTAACACCAAAACCGATTAGATACATAAAGAAAAGAACTTGCAATAGACCGGCGCCGTTACTGATATCGAAAATTCCCGGTTGACTGAGCGACAAGTCTCCTGTGACAAAGTAAGTAACGATAATAGCGACCAAAAGAAACCCTCCGCCACCAAGCGTGTAGATCAAGTACTTAGCTCCGGCCTTCATTGCTTCCGCAGTACCTGAATGCACAACTAACGGGTAAGTAAAGAGGCTGAGCATCTCGTAGAAAATAAAGAGCGTAAAGAGGTTTTCTGAAAATGCTATTCCGAAAGCTGCAAACATGGACAGAGCAAAAAAAGCAAAAAACCTTTTCTTTTCGTGCTCATGCTCCATGTAGCCGATTGTGTAAATGTTGACCAACACCCACATCGAAGAGGCCACGAGTCCGAACAGTAAACCAAGGTCATCAACCCGGAACGTCAGAGACAGATTCTCAACCAGATTGATTACATTTATATAGTATATTTTTCCGTCGAGTGCCCCCGGCAACATGGTGATAACGGCTAAGAAGGCAACAACGCTGGCGATCGTCGACCACAAATTGCGCCAGAACGCTTTGTCACCATTTATAGCTATGAGCACCGCTGCCAAACCCGCGACTAAAATCGGTATAATAGGTAAAATGGAACTAATTTCCACCGATACATCTCCTATTCTTTCGCTTTTCTCTCATATTAACTCTCATTTAAAAATACATTTTGACGACTTCGATTACCATTCTATACGGAATGCTAACGTAGATACCGAAACCAAGAGTCGCAAAGGCCAGAGTCACCGTTGGCAAAAGCATTAGCCAGGAAGGCTCAGCCCGTCTTACTCTTACTGGTTCGCCGCCATCATGAGCCGTCGCGACGGCATGACCATGGGCATGCTTACTATCGGCCTCCTCCGGCCACCCACCAAACCCTCCCCTGATAAGCACCGGGCCGTAATAAACAATATTTAGCAGACCGCTTAAGATCAACGCACCGACAATTCCATAGGCCGCCCATTGACTGATATAAGCACTCTCTTTTGCTTGCAACGCGCCAAGCGCTAAATACCACTTGCTGAAGAAACCGATAAACGGCGGAATCCCGATCATAGAGAAAGCCGCTAAAGTAAACGCCGTCATTGTTATGGGTAATCGCTTAGCGATACCTGATAGATCCTTTAGTTTACGCAAACCAGTTTGATGAATTATAATGCCGGCTGCCAAAAATAATGCGGCTTTCATGAGAGCATGACCGAAGATATGCAAGACGCCGCCGGTTAAACCCAGTTCCGTCAAGAGCGATATACCGAGCATCACATAGCCTATCTGAGCAATAGACGAATATGCCAGCATCCTTTTTAGCTCCGTTTGCACTATCGCCATCAGTGATCCGAATATCATCGTGAAAACCGCTAGAGCCAAAAGAGCTTTGGCCATAAATTCTGTGTTAACCACGGCTATCCCGAAAACCCCGTATAAAACTCGAATGGCGCCGTAAGCGCCGGCTTTTATCATCACACCAGAAAGCAAAGCACTAGCTGGAGAGGGCGCAATCGGATGGGCCTCGGGCAACCAAATATGAACAGGAAATATGCCGGCTTTAATGCTAAAGCCCGCCATTAAGAGCCAAAAGAATAAAGGCGTCAGGGCACTATTCTCGAGCCCCGGAATTCCTTGTCCAAGGAGATCCACAGAGCCTGTCATCTCAAAGATCGCGGCGGCGGCCAGAATTATTGTGACGCTGCCCACGATAGAAATAAACAGATATTGAAAAGCAGCCCGCTGAGCTTCGGGCGTCCCTTCATGCATGACCAGAATTGCTGAAGCTACGGAAAAAACTTCAAAGAATATTAGCATGCTGAATAAATTGGCGGTTAGCACAATGCCTAACATTCCATAGAGCGACAGCAGAAGAAAAACATTAAAAAGCGTTTTCTTTGTTGTTATATATTCAAGCGAATAAAGCGAAACTAACGTCCAAACCAGCGTCGAAATTATAGCTAAGAAAAGCCCAAGCGCATCGGCGCCAAAAGCCAACTTAACCGGTAAGCCGATATTTAGGCTTAGAGTCAAGTCAGTGCCCTGGTTAAATAGGTAGTACAACCAGCTTACGGCTCCGAAAGTAGCCATCGCTAGCACCGTTGTCAGCGCGCCGCCAAGCTCTTTGGAGTAGCGACTCACGGCAATCACAAGAAGACACCCTATAAGCGGTATTAGTATTGGCAATAAAACAATATAGTTGCCCACTACCCGAATCCTTTTGATGAAATTGTTGACAACCAAAGAAGTGGTCCTGGCATAACGCCGATGATTAGCGTACCAAGAACAGTAGCCCAGACTACGCCTTTATAGGCAACTGGAAAAATAAGTGGCGCTTCTGTTGTCGGCTCAAGAACATACATATGCCTGATAACATTGACATAGTAATAAAGTGAAATAGCGCTATTAAACAAGCCGAGCAGAGCCAGCCACCATAATCCCTTGTTTACCGCGGCCGCGAAAATATAGAATTTGCCCCACAAACCAGCTGTCGGCGGCATCCCCGCCAGGGCTATCATGAAGATCGCCATAGTTATTGCCAAGAACGGCGCCCGCTTGGACAAACCGTTAAAATTAGAGAGATCTTCCCCTCCGTTCGACCCATGACCGACGGCCATGACTATGGCAAAAACTCCAATATTCATGATGGCGTAAATAGCGATATAGAGAAGAATCCCTGTAATCGCTTCATTAGACGCGACAGCAAAACCAACCAAAATGTAGCCGGCATGGGCAATGGAGGAATACGCCAGCATACGCTTAATATTTGTTTGCGGGATCGCCATCAAGTTACCTACAAACATGGAAGCTATAGCCATTGCTATGAATAGAATCTTCCAATAGCTGGCAAATACCGGAAAGCCGATGAAAAGTATCCGAATAAGCGCAGCGAAAGCGGCGGCTTTTGGCCCAACCGATAAGAAGGCCGTAATCGGCGCCGGCGCGCCTTCGTAGACATCGGGTACCCATTGATGAAAGGGGACCGAGGCCACCTTGAAAGCAAAACCAGCCAGCGCGAATACTACGCCGGCGACAACCGCTAGCTTAGCGCTTTCACCTGTTAAAGCCTGGGCTATTTGCGATAACTCGGTGTGCCCGGTGAAACCGTAGATAAATGAGAAACCGTAAAGCATTATGGCCGAAGAAATCAATCCCAATATGAAATATTTAAGTATCGCCTCGTTGGATTTCGGATCTTTCTTGTGATACCCGGCCAGTATATAGCAGGAGATACTTGTCAACTCCAAACCTATATATATCATCACTAAATCAGTCGTGGCCGCCATGAACATCATGCCGATTGTGGCAAAAAGGAGCATCGTATAGTACTCCCCGACTCCGGCAAACTTGTGTTTTGCGACGTAATCAACGGAGAGCACAATAACTAATATGGCGATGCCTAAAAATAGCATCTTAAAGAATAGCGAGAATGAATCAACAACCAGCGAAGTGCCCAAAGTTGTACCATTTACGCCAAGAAGGGGAATGACCATCAGCGCCGCGCCAACCAAACCGAAAATACCGAAAATCGCCAGGCGCCTGTTATTTTGACGCCAGAAAAAAAGATCTAAGAGTAGTAACACCAGAGCGGCCACGATCAGCAGCGCTTCCGGTCCAAAAAATAAATAGTTGACCTTTGGTATTTGTACCACCTATTGACCTCCGATTTGCACGATTTTTGCAACTATTGCATTACTAGCTGGCCCAATCATCTTTAACACCGGAGCTGGATATATCCCGACAACTAAGATGATGATGATCAGTGGCGCCATATATGCCAGCTCCCGCGGAGTAGCGTCTGCCCAATCCTTGTCTGTTTTGGGCTTGCCCAAGCAGATGCGCTGGATAGTCCAGAGCATATAACCAGCCGTCAAAATTATGCCGAGAGCCGCAATCGAAGTTATGACCATATAGACCGGAAATGAGCCGGCCAGAATTAAAAACTCGCCAATAAATCCGGAGAGGCTCGGCAGGCCAAA
>JAUWRD010000012.1 GCA_030610765.1 Actinomycetes bacterium | reverse complement strand
TTGACGATATTCGCCCGTCTTATCAATTTGATGTCTCTTCTCAAGGAACAGTTCCTCCGGCAATCCGAGCCTTTATAGATTCGAACGATTTCGAAGACGCTGTGAGAACAGCCGTGTCCCTTGGTGGCGATTCCGATACGTTGGCGTGTATCACCGGCGGCATCGCTCAAGCTTTTTATGGTGGTGCCTCAGAGTTTATTAGCAAGAGGGTGTATGATATTCTCGACGATCGACTCGCCGGGATTACCAGGGAATTTATGCGAAAATATTGTGAAGCCGAATGAGCGAGCCCTACCAAAATCGCTTGTGCCCCCGGCATGAATCGAACATGCGACACCCGGTTTAGGAAACTTCTCAAGCTCTTTTTCGGTGCTTTTCCGTTACTATCCATTCTTAGTTAATTGTAGTCTCTACCAGCTAGGTTAAGGGCTGGAAGGGATTATCCTTTAATCGTTGTTTTCCGTTGGTTTCCACTGTTTCGGACTCTTACGGTAGACAAATGTAGACACGTATTTTGTCTTTTCTGGGCCATATTCAGGGCGGGTTATTATTTCATGGGCAGGTTTGCTTATATAAAAGTAGACCGGAATATCTTAAGTGAGTAAAAGATACTAATTTGTTTCTTTAGCTACATAGCCAGGGGAACTGTGTATTTACACTTGAAGGTGTGGCTGCGAATAGTTCAATGCTGGAAGATGTCGGTCGCTTCTATTGATTATTGATCTACGTATCAACGTTACTTTGCATCGCCTTTAGCTTACACTGAACGTTATTTGGTTCCGCACTTAAAACGCACTGGTTTTGTCCATAGCACATTAGACCTCCGACCCTGAGCATCTCAACTAAGGCCGGTTTTTCACTTTTACCAATTGCTTGAAGATTTGGCTCTTTCGCATAGATGCATTTTTCTAGCTTAGTCATTTATTAACCTTTTTCGTATCATACTCGCAGTCCTGCTTACTCTGTAACCAATCTTTACCAGTATGCTCGGTTGTTTAGTATGAATACTTTAGGAGCTTCGATGGTTTAGTCATTGAGCGCTTTGCTGCATATTGGTATACTATGTATGTAGTAGAGAGAGGAGATTCACATTGACGCAAGCAACTGATTCTGAAATCAAATCTTTTACACCTGGCCCAATTGATCTGGGAAGGCGGCAGCTAGACGTTATGCTGTTTATTTGGTGGCGGGAAGAGAAAGGTTTTTAGAAGGAATTCACGGTTTGATTGAGCAATATCATTATCTTGAAGAAGCTCAAGAAATTGGAGCTTTTTTATCGGAACATTAAAGCGTTTGACTGCGGAGATTGATAGATTTTTGAATTAGGGGCCAAAACTGGTAGACAGTTGTAGACAGCACCCTTATTAAGCTGGCCGTTTAAAGTGGTTACAGGTTACCATAACCTGATGTCAGAAGATCATTCATGTTTAATAACATAGCTACTCGCCACTGATTGACCCTGCCTAGAGCTAGACCTAGCTATGCCTGCTCCTGTGTCTGGTCGGAAAAGCGACCCCAGGGTTTTAGTTTTGCGGTCTGCTGTAGATATACATATATCGACAAATAGATTTCTCCTACACTTTCACCATAATCACTCATCAATTGAATTTCTAAGCCTCTTAAAAAGCACCTAATGATTACGACATTACGCCCTATTTGTTCTTGGGAATCAGGAATTTACCCGCCTTGAGTTGTTAAATTCTAATAAATGGTCATGGTCATAAAACTCAATTTCTTCAATGAAAGTTGAATCAAAAGTAAAAGCCCATGTAAAACCTATATTTTGGAGATAGCCTTAAGTTGCAATAATGCGTGGTGATTACTGCCTCCCCCGAGAGGCTTACGCTCCTGAAAACTTGTTGTGTCGTTAGTTAAGCCGTAAGTATTTAGGTGGTTGAATAAGAAAAACAGCGGCCCCATTGAAGAGACCGCTGTCTAAGTCAGTAATGTGGTTTTGCTGAACCTATTGATTAGGGGACAGTGACTTTATAGGTGATTATGACCTGGCCTGCAAGTAGAGCGAAACCTCCTGTACTGGTTTAACTGCTGGCAGAGCTGCTCTATTTACGGATGCTGGCTGGCAGTACTGGTGGCAAGGCTTCAACTTGAGCAGTAGATTCAGCTGATTCAGCTTTGACTATCTTCTTCGGTTTAATTCTGACCGACTTATATATTACAAGCATATCGTTAACAGTCTCTTGCCCCTTTAGCTTTTTCCAGCCAATCGGAACGTTATCGCCTTGATTCATTGTCGTAAATATTATTTCTGTTTCAATGTACGTTATCTTCGTTTGCTGTGCTTTGCATCCACTCAACGCAAGAAAGACAACAAACAAGAGGATCAGCTTTTTCATTACCGTCTTCTTTATATCGGAATCATAAAGATACTAAACATTTTGTTGTTTATTTGGAGACGTGAAGAGGCGGGCCATAAATTCACAACAGTCAAAGATGTCTTTGAAGCTTTTTATCCTGAGCAAGGCTTAGCGTATACAACCATTTTGACATCATTTGTCAGACTAAAGAAAAAAGGTTGGCTTGAAACCCTGCCCGCAGCTCCGAAACAAACATATTATTATTCCTCAACTCGATCAAGACAAGAAGTTGGCGAGCAAATGCTTGACTGGGTTGCGGCTGAGTTTTTTGATGGGGATTTCATGAGCAAGTTGATTAGTCAGGAAGCTCTTTAGTTTCGCTTGAATCGGTGTCTACTGTTTCTACTTCCGAGCCGCAAAACCGTCAACATCATATGGTTGCTCCTTTTGGGTCGTAGACGGGGCTGGTGTAGGTGCTTCCGCTTGTTCCTGCCCTTGGAGAATCGAATAGGCCACTTCCATAGCTTTCTCTCGTTTTTTCTCAAGTTTTGGGGAGCCAAAACTCTTAAGGCCCTTCCAGTGATCGTACAATTCACGCCTGCTGAATTGGCCCGCTTGAGGTAAGCCCTGCTTCTCTCGCTCAAAAGCCTCAGTGTGTGCTTTGAGCAGGGATTCTTCTAGCAAACGTTCTCTTTCAGTTGTACTCAATCTTTCAAATAAACTCATAATAACTATCCTTTCTTTAAATGCCATATCGCTTACGTTCCGCTGTTTCTTGTTCTTGCCTCTGAAGTTTTTCAAATTCTTGGCCTTTTCCTGGGTCGGGCACAATCGAATAAGACAGGCCTGATTGTAATTTTCGATCAAAAGCATGGACAGCAACCAAGAACTCACCCCATTTATCAGCGGCAAAGTTAAAACCCTTGCGGCTAGGTAGGAACTCTTCGCCACTCTTCCAATTTTGACGGACGTCAATGTATCGCTGACCGTTGAACTCATTGGTTGATATGACAATTCTTTCTTTCTCGTTCTTATTAAAATAAAATTCTCTTTCCATCAGATCACTCCTTTACGTGTTGAAAGCAATTAGTATGCTCCAATTCTTGAGCTTTAGAGACTCGTTTAACAGTCACCTATACCTTTCTATCTTCATGACCTGCGACATTCCTACGCTGCCATAATGATTACGGAGAACGTACCCATTAAGGTCATACAAAGACAAATGGGTCATAGCAGCGCCAAGGTTACGATTGACCGCTACGGCCACTTATTACCGGAGACTGAAAGCGCCGCTGCTGACGCATTAGAAAAGGCGATTTTTGAACCTAAGATTTTAGTACAGTAGACAAACTGTAGACAGAAGCCCCTTTTGCGGAAATGAGAGGGGCTTTACTATTGCTAAGCCCCAGGTAATACAATGTGCCCCCGGCATGAATCGAACATGCGACACCCGGTTTAGGAAACCGGTGCTCTATCCCCTGAGCTACGAGGGCAAATAACTGAGTTTAAAAGGCTGTACAGCAAACCACATTATATTATAACTGGATGGCTGGGGCGATAAAGTCTCATGCGAGTGGTTATTGATTAAATCTATGCGGTTGGGGTAGAAATCCTAGTATGAAACCTAAAAACTCAGAACCTAAAAAATCTACGAATCAAATGTCGGGATTTCCATTCATTGTTTTTGGCGCCATTCTCAGTTGGTGGCTCGCTCATCATTCTGGCCGACCGGAATCAGTATTCAATGAGAAAAACGAAACCTGGAAGTGGCGCGATCATGAAATAAATTACATCATAGCCGGCGAGGGCCCGGCGATAGTGCTTTTACACGCTATCTACCCTGGGGCATCCAATGCTCAGTGGGAGCGTGTAGTGCCGATCTTGACGAAACATTTTCGGGTCTATATTCCGGACTTGCCGGGTTTTGGTTTGACAACGCGCCCGACGGTTAGCTATAAGCCTGCTCTATACGATGATTTTTTAAAGGATATTCTAAAAGATGTGGGTGAGGAGTCGGCCACAGTTGGGGCTATCGGTCAGTCAGCGCCTAGCGCTATTGAGACGGCCGCGACTGAACCTAAGTTGATTGATCGCCTGGTGCTCAGCGCCCCCACCGGCTTAACCAGGTTTTCTGAGAAAGCGCCTATTGGCCAACGTCTTTTCTATCGGTTCCTAACTCTGCCGATTGTCGGAACCTTGGCCTACTTTGGATTAACCTCAAAACGTCAGATATTGCAGCAGCTGCAATCAGATGTTTTCGCTGATCCGGATATGGCGACAACGGATGCGGTTGATCAAATATATGTTCAGTCGCACCAACCGGGAGCCAAGTGGGCCCCGATCGCGATGCTCGGGGGTCGTCTGAACGTGAATATGAAAAGCTCGTACACCAAAGTCAACCAGCCCATTTTACTTCTGTGGGGTGAGGTCCCATCCAATATACCGGTATTTGACGGCGGTCCCTTCGTCGACATGAATACCAACGCTACGTTCAAGTCCTTTCCTGATGCGCGATTAATGCCTGAGTCTGAAATCGCGGAGAAGTTTAGCGCCACTATCCTCGCATGGATTAATAAACAGTTGGCTGCTTGATCAAATAATGTTTCAATAATTAAATGAAGGTTTTGCAATTCTTTAACCAGCACTCATATTTGGTTTTGGCCGGGACGATGCTCTTCGCGGTCGGCATTATCATGCTTGGCGGCGGTTTTACGGCGTTGGGAGTAGTTGTCACAGCTCTTTTAGCTTTTGCCCTGTATTCATTTCGGCGTGAAGCAGTCGTTGGCAAACAGTCGATAACCGCAAGTACTCCGTCAGAGGTTGCAGCGGGCAAACCCACCTTGGTAGAGTTTTATTCCGATTACTGAGCAGCTTGTCTTAGTCTGAAGTCCATGGTCGATGGGCTCGAGAAGGATATGGGCGATGACGGTCGAGTTGTGCGTGTAGACGCGCGAGACAAAGATAGCCCCCTGGCCCGGAAGCTGGATTTCAAGTTTACGCCGACTTTTGTCTTTCTTGACGCTGAAGGGAACGAGCTCTGGCGTACTGTTGGCAAAGGTCCTGGTAAATCTAGGGTGCTCGATTATGTACGCCAAACTCATTGATCGCATGACTCTGTTTTTAGGCAGCTTCTTCGTCTGCAAAGAGGTCAGATCGCTCTTCCCTAAGACGTAAAAAGGCGTCAACCACTATTGGGTCAAACTGGGTGCCATTGGCCACTAAAAGTTGGGCGATCGCTTCTTTGGTCGATAATGCTTTTCGGTAAGGTCTGTCACTCGTCATGGCGTCAAAAGCATCAACAACGGTCAGGATACGTGATTCCACTGGTATTCGCTTGCCGACCAAACCATCCGGGTAACCGCCGCCGTCAAAACGCTCATGATGGTGCTTGACGATAGAGGTCAAATCTTTTAAGAACGGTATCTTCGCAACGATTCTCGCTCCGATTAACGCGTGAGTCTTCATTATTTGCCATTCTTCCGGGTTTAGCGGGCCCGGCTTCAACAGGATTGCCTCGGGAATTCCAATTTTGCCGATGTCGTGAAGGGCGTAAGCATACTTTACGTGAAGTTTTTGTTCTGTACTAAGATGAAGCGTTTGACCGAGGGTTTCGGCTAAAACCTCGAGGCGAGTTGAATGGCTTTTTGTATCCGGATCCCGAGCCTCAACCGCCGATGCCAAAGATTCCATTGTTCCCAAGTAGTTTTTCTGAAGATCATTTAAAGAGGTTGAAAGTTCATCGGTCAACTCGTGAAGATCGGTGTTCTGTTGCGAAATCGTTTTGGAGGCGCGCCTCACTAGGCCGTTCAATGCCAACCACAGCAGCAATAAGCTGGCCGCTAGAAGCAGCGTGATCGTGACATATAATCTCTCAAGGCTGTGTGTCACGGTATTAATCGGCGCGTATACTTCATAAGCCCCGACAATTTTGTTATTGATTTTGATTGGCGAGTAAACGTCAAGAAACCGCTTGTCGGCATTCGGTTGATCCGGCAAAGCGGCAAATTCATAAGTGGTCTGGCCGACGAGAGCGCTTTTTAGGTCCTTATTGCGTTTGAGTTTCTTGCCGATGTTTTTTTCGCGGAGCTGTAAAGGATTGTTCCATCCTTGCTCCATATCCAGACGAAGCTGGCATTCTTTGAAATTATGTTAGCTTTCACGAATCGATCAAAACTTGGGCTGGCTAGCTCGTGGTTGCCGGGCTCGAAGTCAGCCGACTTTAAGTGATGGTTGAGGGCAGACTCCTTGATGTCCTGCGTGTGTTCCACGTGATGCGCGTAGAGCTGGTTGCTTATTTGCCCAACCAAAATGAACCCAGTCACCAATCGCTGTGAACGCAAACAGGCTATATATAGCGAACGCAAATGTCAGACTCAGGTTCTTCAGCTAATTTCCTTCCCGAGAGATGTTTCTAGCCGACTATTCTTACCCATTATAAGAATGATTGGCCTGATTCCAGCGGGTATCGGCCGGGAAATCGAGGGTAGGTTGTGAAAAGACAGCAGATAAGATGATCTTGACAAAGTAGATAAACAATAGCTACAATTAATATATGAATATCTCATCAAAAGCTGAGTCAGGTATTAGGGCAATGGTCGAAATAGCGGGTGGTCCGGGTGCGCTTAAGAGATCCGCTATTTCTGAGAGGCAACAGATACCGATGGCGTTTTTGACGCAAGTTTTGTCGGCACTGGTAAGCTCAGGTTTAGTGAAGAGTGTTCGCGGTCCCGATGGCGGTTATCTTCTCGCCCGGTCGGCTGATGAGATTACGCTTCTTGATATTGTGAGCAAGTTGCAAGGTCCGGTCATGCCGAGAGGGTGTTTGGATCCTGAACGACCGGATATCTGTTTAGTTAGCGGACCAGATTGTCTGCTGCGCGATGTTTGGGCGGCGCTGAAGGCGGCAAATGAACAAGTTTTGGGTAGTGTTACATTGTCGGATTTATCTTCGGTTGGAAAGGGAGGTTCAAATTGAGAAAAGTTTACATGGATAATGCTTCCGCAACTGCAACTGATCCACGAGTCGCGAAAGAAATGAAGCCATATTTAGAAAAATACTATGGTAATCCTGCCAGTTTGCATAGTTGGGGCGAGCAGGCAAAAAATGAGATTGAAAAGGCGCGCCAGCAAGTAGCGGCGCTTATAGGAGCCACCCCGGAAGAAATAATATTCACTTCTAGTGGGAGCGAATCCAACAACCTTGCCATTAAGGGTATTAGCGCAGCCGGCGCAAAACATGGGAAACATATCGTGATTTCGGCGGTCGAGCATTTTTCAGTTTTGCAGGCCGCAAAAAGGCTAGCCTCCGGCGGGTGGGAGATAACAGAGGTAGGCGTAGACAAGAACAGTATGGTCAGCGCCAAGGAAGTTCTGGCTGCGGTCAGAGACGATACCGTTCTGGTTTCCGTGATGCATGCCAATGGCGAAGTAGGTACTATTCAGCCGATAGCTGAAATCGCTGCTGGCCTTAAAGATAAAAAGATTGCTTTTCATACCGATGCTGTCGCCACGGCCGGTACGATTCCGGTTGACGTAAAAGAGCTTGGTGTAGATGCCCTTAGTTTAGCCTCCAACCAGTTTTATTGTCCGAAGGGAGTCGCAGCGCTCTACCTGCGCAAAGGTACGCGCATAACACCTTTGATTGATGGGGGCATTCAAGAAGGAGGACGCCGGGCTGGAACGGAAAACATACTCGGAATTGTCGGGATGGGCGCGGCTGCTGAGTTGGCTGCGGCTGAAATGGAAGAGAGAAACAAAAAGATTGTGCCGTTGCGGGACCGTTTGATCAAGGGTTTACTAGATACTATTGACCACGCCGAACTAAACGGTCACCCTAAATTAAGATTGCCCGGCAATGTCCACATCAGGATCGAATATATTGAAGGTGAATCGATGTTGATAATGCTGGATATGGAGGGTGTCGCGGCTGCCAGCGGGTCAGCTTGCACATCGAGAGCCTTGAAGGCCTCGCATGTTCTGGCCGCAATGGGCGTGCCGCATGAAAAAATTCACGGCTCACTTCTTTTCAGTCTTGGTAAAGAGAACAACGAAAAAGATGTAGACCACGTAATAAAGGTTTTGGGGCCAATAGTAACCAGATTAAGGTCAATGTCACCTTTGGCCCAGTAATTTTCATTGAGAAGGAGGAGTTAAGGAATGAATGATTCAAAGGAAAAAGAGCCGGTTGCCGCGGCTATGAGCGAAATACAAAAAAACGCCGGGACCAAGAAAAAAGTGACAATTGTTGTCTTCAGCGGTGAGCTGGATAAAGTGCTGGCAGCTTTTAATATCGCCACAGGCGCTGCTTCCATGGGCATGGAATGTACTTTGTTTTTTACGTTCTGGGGGCTTAATGTCCTGAAAAAGAACGACGCTAAAAATACCGCACCAGGGTTGATGAAGAAGATGCTGGGCAGGCTCAATAGAGGTGGAAGCCAAAGACTACCGATGTCGAAATTTCATATGGGCGGTCTCGGAACCTGGATGATGAAGAAGCTGATGCGTCAGCACAAGATGCCCAATGTCGATGAGATGATTTCTCTCTCAAAAGAACTGGGAGTTCAGTTCATGGCTTGCACAATTACGATGGGGATGATGGGCATTGAGAAAGAGGCCTTGCGGCCTGAGATCGATAAGTTTGTCGGGGTTATTACGTATCTGGCGGAGGCCCAGGAAAGCAGCGTCAATCTGTTTATTTAGAGGTGATTAGATATGGAAGAGACTGTTGAGATTGGTGACAAAACAATAAAAGTCGATGCTGAAATTGACTGCTTTGGGCTCCTTTGTCCGATGCCAATCGTCAAGACTGCCGCAAAAGTCAAGGAGCTTCAGGTCGGGCAGGTGCTCAAGGTTGCGTCCACAGATTTAGGTATAAAAGAGGATATGCCGGTTTGGTGCGCTGAGACCGGAAATGAGTTCTTAGGGGTTAAAGAAACCGACGGTGAATATTTTGTGTACCTGAGGCGCCTCGTCTAAATTAGCTAGAGACTTTCTCGCCTATGTAGTCGGCTAGCATATCGTGGACTTTCTTGGGCATTTTGCCGAAGCCCTTCATCTGATCTGCCAGATAAGAATGAGTTGCAAGTAGCTTGGCCACTGAAATCATGTATTCGCGCTTAAACTTTGTCATATTTGGCAGCTGCGCCATCTTTCCCATATAAAACTTCTTGAAGGCATTCATCAGCTCTTTTGAAACCTGCTCGGTGGTCATCGCTGTTGGCTTTATAACCGGTTCAACCAAGTTATATTTACTATAGTCATAGGATTCAATAAAAGGCTTGAGCTCTTCATAGATGTCGGCATATGGCCAGGGGGCGATAGCCAGGAAGAAAGCTAAGTCGGGATTGTAATACTTCGCGAGTTTCACTGTTTCTCTGATCGACTCGGGCGTATCCTCAGGCAGACCGAGGACAAAAGAAGTCTCTGTAATGATGTTGGCCTGGTTTATCAAATCTAGAGCTTTCTTTGATTCCTCGACCTTGATGTTCTTTTTAAACCTATCGAGCGTTGCTTGTGTACCAGCTTCAACGCCGAGGTAAATGTGATCAATTCCGGCTTCACGGTATCGGTCAAGGATAGGTTCGTCCCGGACGATATCGGTAACTCTGGTCTCGAGTAGAATCTCAATCCCGAGATCGCGCTCGATCAAAAGGTCTAAAACCTTGCGCCAGGCTGTCTCGTCAGTGGTTGGGGCCTCATCGGCAATCATAACTACATCAACGCCGAACTCGCTTTTCAAGTAGGCGAGTTCAGTAACAAAATCATCAGGTGTACGAGCGCGCCATCCTTGTTTCCAAAAAAGTTGTTGCGAACAGAAACTGCAAGCTTGCACGCAACCCCTGGCATACGACACCACGGCCAAAGTTGAATTTGGCGTTGGTCGGTAAGTGTAGTCTTTCCATTCAATAAGATCCCAAGCCATCGGTAGACCGCTGAGTGATTCCAAAAACAGTCTCTCAGGCGTGGCGACAACCTGTTTTTCGACCCGGTATGCGATACCCTTGACTTCGGAGAGCTTGCCGCCGCCAAAATGGTAATCGAGCAACTCAGGCATTGTTAATTCGCCCTCTCCTCTGACCGCGTAGTCAACAGAAGGATTGTTCTCAAGCATTTCCTGGTAACAGAAGTTCGCGTGGACACCACCTATAACAGTTACAATGCCAGGGTCAAGAGATTTCGCGATATCACAAATCTGAACGCAATCATTAATCGTTGCCGTTATGGCCCCTGTGGCAATTACATCAGGCGCGCTGTGTTTGATCCGCTCAGTAATAGCCGGCCACTCGTCAAATTTTGACATAGCGTCATAGATTTCGACGTCATAGCCACCGGCTCGGAGTGATCCGGCCACGTAAACAAGAGACAGTGGCATCCACGTGCCGGCGGATTCGACAACGCCGCAATGATATGGTGGTGTAATTAACAAGACTTTGCGTCTTTTATTATTCTTTGACCCGGACAAAGTGAAATTAGTCACATGAAGCTCCTAGCATACTCATTTGTAGACAGTTAGAACCTATAAATTATACCAGAATAAGGACCTTTGGCGAAGAGTGTTTTGGGGGTTATTGATTTGGCGCCACACGCTTTGTTAAATCCGCTTCTTTGCTGGTCGCGTCACTTTCTAATCCATATGTCTGGCGCAGTTTAATGACTTTTTGGTTTAGCTTTCTCCAAAAGTAGAGGCCGCCGCCCACTAAGCTAAAGATCAATACATGTTTCATAATTAGCACAGGAACCATGTTTTTGCCGACTGCCTGCGCCCACTCAAATTCCTGGAAATTGATTAGCCTGAACACACCGGCAACAATTATCCAGACAAACGCGCCGCGACCGAGAATAGTTAAGCGGCGATAAGAATCTGTAAAATATTTGATGACGGCTTGATCATTAGTGTCCTCAGCGGCTTTTGCCAAATAATAGACAACCACTCCGCTGGTCATGAGTAGAGCCGTGGCGAGATCATGGAAGTAATTGTTAAGCATGATAATAATATTTAGCACTTTAATAATCCTTTAAACTTAAGCATTCTTTAGAGTTTAATAATACCACAGATAGGCGTGGCCTGGATGTTTGTATGATCCATAAGGAGTCCTAGTTAATATGAACGCGGGTGCCGATGTCAAAGACATGAAATGTCGACCCGGGCGGAAAATAGGCCATTAGCCAGTAGGCGGCGATTACGGTAATCATTGAGATGATCGCCAGCCACGACAGGCGGCGAGAGTCCCATGCAAATGACTTTTTTAGGTGAATAAAAAGAGCATAAAGAAACCAAGACGCCAAGGTCATCGATTCAATTGGATCCCACCGCCACCAGGTGCCGAAGACGATAAACTCATAGTAGGCTCCGCTGGCTAAGGTGAACGTCTGGGTCACAAAACCAAAAATTACATATTTCATAAGCCAGTCATCCATTACGCCTAAAGACGGAAGGTTGAGAAAGGGTAAGTGCTCGCGTGCGTTCACCAAGATCAAAACGGCGATGATAAAGGCCAGCGTGTAGCTGCTATAAGAGAACCAGGCAAAAGTGGCGTGCAGATCGACCCACAGGCTCTGCTCCGAAATAGTCAATGGGAATCTCGTGCTATCAAAACCAACACCAAAAGCGATTATCGCAAGCGCCATAGGCGTCGTGAATAGACCGATTATCTTTAGCCAAGGAGTTTTTTTCGAGATAACCAAACCAAATAGGATTACAAACCAGGAACCGGCCAGGGCATTCTCAAAGCTACCGAAAACCGGAGGGTGTCCGGTCGAAATCCAGCGCGCGATAATTGAAACGGTTTGGCTGATAAAAGCCGCCGCGCTCAAGATAAGGGCGACCGAGTTTAGTTTGTCGGAACTCCAGACTACAGCGGCGATATAGAAGCAAAACGCCAACACATAGATGATAACCGCGATCGATAACGCCCAGGTCTCAACCATCTGATTTCCACCGTTCTATTTGTTTAGCCAAGTCTTGCAGGTCCATAATTGCCTTATTGGGAAAGTAGTCGTCGCGCAGGTGCAAATGTATTATTTGGACGTTTTTGTCAGACACCGCTATCGCAGTGAAATCCTTGCGAAAGAAGACGAGCCGCCAGACAAGGCCGGTTAATCCAGCTAAGAAACCTAGCCATATAAAGATCAACCCGGGATTATGGATTATCTTAAATTGTCCCCAATAGACCATCTTAGGGAAAGATAGGTGAAAGCGGCCGACGTCAATAGATTCATTTGGCCGGACAAACCGGCTTGTAATGGTCGTATTACCCAAGGCCAAGCTGATGCCGTATCCAAGCTGCTTAAGATTATGAGACTTGTTTGTGACCTTTCCTTTATCTTTTCGGAAGTCCGGAAAGACTTTTACGTTTACAATGTAGGGGATAGTGTCCAGTCGAAAACTATCTTCGATACCTGGCGGAAAAGCGGCTAGGTTGACATAGCCCGATTCGACCTCGACGTCGTTATCGTCAACCAGGCGATAGAGAGGAGCGTAGCCGATTCCGACTAGCGTAACGTAAGTCGTCAACGTGGGTTTCCAGGCTTTTGTTAAAAGTACGAGTTCTTCCCTTTCTGATTCAAGTGGTTGAATTGTCGCTCTCATATCAGTGAAAAGAAGCTCATCTTTCCAGAAGCGCGCCCCAACCTTCTTAACTGTGAAACCAAACTTAGGCATTCTATCTTTTGTATCTTTTGGTTCAACCTGTATCAAGCGCTCACCTTGTTCGGTGCTTAAAGTATCTCCTTCGGCTACAATTGCTTGAGCTTGGGTCCGGAGCATGGGGCTAATCACGATGCCAAAGACAATAAGAAAAAGGGAGAAATGAAAAAAGAGCGTTCCTAAAGAGGAAAGGCGCCAGCGAATCGCCCTCAGTGTTGTCTTGTCCGCGTTGTATATAGTTTTGTAGCCGCGGGCGCGGAATCGGGCGGCCAGCCTCGATATGACTTCCTGAGCTGAAAGAGCTGACACGACTGTTATGTAATTGCGCTTTTTTTTCAGGGATTCGATGGTCGGTTCAGATTTGTCGAGCTCCAAGCTACTAATCGCAATGGAAAAGAAACGGATCATACAGAGTAGATTGTTTATTACGAAAAGCGTCAACCAGAGTTTCATCGGAAGTGAGTTCGCTATCAGAATTACCTGGGAGTTTGGGCTAGCCACCGCCCAAGCCAAGAGCATTATGGCGTATACGGCTCCTGAGACGAGAAGAAAAATATTAAGTGTTTTGGAGCTGAGTAAATTGAAGACCGCGGTCGCTCGTGACGCTTTTTCCATCGCTTGTTAGCATACAATGTGAGGAGTTCGAGAACAAGGATACAAATACTTTGAGGCAGTTAGAAGAGTAATTTGGTGACACAATACTTAATTATGCGAAATATGGATAATTAAGTATTGTGTCACCAAATTATCACTTGCTCAACCTGCCTTCTTTTGCTTTAATATAATTCTGTCCACGTTCCATCCTTGGTAGAGGTGAAATCAGATTTGACAAAAATACTTGAGACAAAGTTAATTCGAGAACCCGATGTATTCTATTTTAAGTTAGATTCTCCGGCAATCGCCCGCAAAGCTAAGCCCGGCCAGTTTGTGATCATCAGGCTAAATGAGCAAGGAGAGCGCATACCGTTATCGTTAGCCGATATCAACCCGGACGAAGGAACCATCAGCTTGATCGTTATGGCTGTCGGGAAGACAACGGCTGAATTTGTAGAGCTAAAAACAGGCGATGATATTTCCGATGTTTGTGGTCCTCTTGGTCAGCCAACTCACATAGAGAAGCTGGGCAAGGTAATCGTGAGCGGCGGAGGGTTTGGGGTAGCGCCACTTTTCCCAATAGCGAGAGCATTTAAAGCAGCCGGAAATGAAGTTGTCTGTGTCATGGGCGCTAGAAGTTCCGATCTTTTGATTTATGAAGATGAGATGCAAACTGTTTGCGATCGTGTTCTGGTAACGACAGATGACGGCAGCAAGGGTACTAAAGGTGTTGTTACGGTTGCCTTGGAAGAAGAGCTAAAAAAAGGCGACACCGACCTGGTTATTTGTGTCGGGCCGGCTATCATGATGAAATTCGTTGCCTTTACAACTAAAAATTACAATGTAAAAACCATGGTCAGCTTGAACCCGATTATGGTCGATGGCAGCGGTATGTGCGGCGCCTGCCGAGTCTCGGTTGGCGGCGAAACTAAATTTGCCTGCACTGATGGGCCTGAATTTGACGGCCATCAAGTTGACTGGGATTTATTGATGAGTCGCCAAAAGATGTATCTATCAGAGGAAAAAGAGTCTTTTGAGGCCTGGAAAGCCCGGCATGCTCATATGCTTGAAACCAGCTAAGCCTAATAACTGTCCATAGGGGGATTAGAAATTGGCCGAGGAACGAAAAAGAAGAAAGTTAATACCAAATCGAACACCTATTCCAGAGCAAGATCCGATTAAGAGGGGTTCTAATTTTAAAGAAGTTTCGCTTGGATACACTACCGAACAAGCGTTGGAAGAGGCTGAGCGGTGTATTCGTTGCGCTAAACCCCAATGTGTTAAGGGTTGTCCCGTTGGTGTCCAGATAGGGGATTTTATCGGGCTTGTCCAGGAAAAGGATTTTCAGGGCGCTATAAATAAGATCAAAGAAACAAATATACTGCCCGCCGTTTGCGGTCGCGTATGTCCACAAGAAGACCAATGCGAGAAATTGTGCGTCGTCGGCAAGAAATTTGAACCTGTCGCGATTGGGCGACTTGAGCGGTTTGTGGCTGATTGGGAACGTGATCATGGCCAAAAAACAAAACCAAAAGTGGCTAAATCAACCGGCAAGACAGTGGCGATTGTAGGCAGTGGGCCCGCGGGGGTTACTGCAGCTAGCGATTTAGCCCAACTCGGACATAAGGTTACGGTATTTGAAGCCCTTCATGAGCCGGGCGGCGTCTTGCTCTACGGAATACCGGAGTTTAGGTTGCCAAAGGCCATTGTGGCCGAAGAGATCGCCGGCTTGACCGATCTTGGTGTCGACATTCAAACGAACGCCGTCGTTGGAAAGCTCATGACAGTTGATGAGCTAATGGAAGATTTTGACGCTGTTTTTATTGGTTCAGGCGCTGGTCTTCCCAATTTTATGGGTATAGACGGCGAGAATCTTAATGGTGTCTACTCTGCTAACGAGTTCCTAACCCGAACTAATCTTATGAAAGCTTACGACTTTCCAAAATTCGATACACCAATCACAGTCGGCGATCGTGTCGCGGTTGTTGGTGGCGGAAATGTCGCTATGGATTCAGTGAGAACGGCGCTCCGGCTTGGAGCCGAGGAAGCAATAATTGTCTATCGTCGTAGTGACGCTGAGCTGCCTGCTCGTGCTGAAGAAGTTCACCACGCCCATGAGGAAACAATTCGCTTTGAGCTTCTAACGAGCCCGACAAAGATAATCGGGGAAGACGGCTGGGTTAAGGCTATAGAATGTATTCGAATGGAGCTAGGCGAACCTGATGATTCCGGGAGAAGACGACCGGTACCAATTAAAGGGTCAGAGTTTCAGATTCCGGTTAATGTAGTTGTTATGTCTATAGGTACAGGCGCTAATCCGTTGGTACCACAGAGCACGAAAAACTTGGATTTAAATAAATGGGGATACATTGTGGCCGACGAAGAAACCGGTCGAACAAGCCGCGAAGGCATTTACGCCGGTGGCGATATTGTTACCGGGTCAGCGACGGTTATTTTAGCAATGGGCGCCGGGCGCAAAGCAGCCGGCGATATCCATAGGTATTTATTAGGTGAGCCGGAGCCGGAAGTCGAAACAGCTGCTGAGGTAAAAAACCAACCTTAGAGCCTAGTTTTTTGGTAAGATTCTATCTATGCCAGACGCTAAGTCAACGACCGCGCGTATACAGTATCCGCGACCAGTATGTCTAATAATACTTGATGGGTTTGGAGTCGAAAGACCGGGTACCACCAGCGCCATCAGCGTCGCTCTGACACCAAACCTTGATAGCTATCAAGCAAACTACTCACACACAACGCTTGGGGCTTCTGGAGCTGATGTCGGACTTCCCGATGGGCAGATGGGTAATTCAGAAGTCGGCCACTTGAATCTTGGCGCCGGGCGCATTGTCTTCCAGGACCTGACCCGGATAAATAATTCAATCTCGGATGGTTCATTCTTTGATAACCGGGTTTTAATCACCGCCATCGAGGAAGCCAAGAAGAATAAATCCGCTCTTCACTTGATGGGGCTCGTTTCAGACGGCGGGGTTCACAGCCAGGATATTCATATCTACGCTTTGTTGGAGCTGGCTAAGAAACAAGGTGTTCAAGATGTTTATGTTCACTGTTTCCTAGACGGCCGCGACACCCCTCCAAAGAGCGCTCTTAAATACATAAAAGAACTGGAAGAGAAGATGCAATCAATCGGGGTTGGCAAAATCGCCACGGTTTCCGGTCGCTATTATGCTATGGACAGAGATAACAGGTGGGAGAGGACTAAGCTTGCCTACGATGCTCTGGTTTTTGGAAAAGGAGAGGAACGTCTCTCAGCCAAAGACTCAATCGAGCGATCATACGAAGCCGAAAATAATGACGAGTTTGTCAGGCCGGCCGTTATTAAAGGAGTGGAAGGCCGAATCAAAGACGGCGATTCGGTGGTCTTCTTTAACTTCCGATCTGACCGTGCGCGACAGCTCACAGAGGCCCTGACCCAGAGCAATTTTGACGGATTTGATCGTGGCGTTAGTCCGCTCCAGATATTTTTTGTCAGCTTGACCATTTACGATGTAAATTTTGATCTGCCTGTCGCTTTTGCGCCAGTTGCGCTTGATAATACTCTGGACCAAGTACTTGAGGCCAATGGCTGTCGACAAGCGCACATTGCCGAGACCGAGAAATATGCCCATGTCACTTTCTTTTTGAACGGGGGCGTTGAAGAACCTGTGGCAGGAGAGGATCGAATACTTGTTCAATCTCCCAAAGTGGCTACTTATGACCTGTCGCCGGAGATGAGCGCCCGCGAAGTCGCTGACAAGGCAGTGAGCGCTGTCGAGTCAGGAAAATATGATTTTATTGTTATTAACTTCGCCAATTGCGATATGGTTGGCCACACCGGGATGATCGCCGCGGTTGTTGAGGCAATCGAGGTCATTGACGCTGCCGTCGCAGATGTTGTCCAGGCAGTGAAGGAGCGGGGTGGCGCTACCATCATCACGGCCGACCACGGCAATGCCGAGCAGATGATAGACGATGACGGGAAACCACGGACAGCTCATACTTCAAATCGCGTGCCGATGGTCTTGATAGGCGATAGCTCTACGAAACTGAACGAGGGCGGCCGCCTCGCGGATGTGGCACCGACAGTCTTGAGCCTGATGGGCATTCCTGTCCCGCCTGAGATGGATGGGAAGAATCTCCTAACAAGAGCTTAAGCTTTTATCAGACGCCAAATTCGGGAATATATCGATTTAACTGGAATGGCGCTGAAGGAATATCTTAGACAGGTTGTGTTGAGTATGATAAGATTTTTTCCATGTTAATGTTATTTGTAATAATTCATTCCATTGTGTCCTTAGGGTTAATATTTGCGATCTTGCTTCATTCCGGCAAGGGAGCTGGCCTGTCGAGCGCATTTGGCGGCGGCATACCGAGCGCTCTGGGTGGCACAGGCGTAATTGAAAAAAATCTTGATCGTATTACGATTGTTCTTTCGATTGCTTTCGGGATGACATCTGTGATCTTGATCTTCCTAGCTTAAATTATTTCTTCTATTTTCCTTTGTTTATTCTTGCCAAATGGCCTATTTTACTTCTAATATTATGTTGCGTTTTATTATTGGAGGGCACATCAAAGAATACAGGTCAAACAGAGCAGTTTCTCTAAATAGTCTTTTAAGAGCATCCCTGTTTTCATTGGTTGCTATTCTTTTGTTGGTTTCACTTTCTGCCTGTGCGGAAAAGGACGCCAGCAACGCAAAACAGGGCGGTGCGTTTAACTATTTTCTTGGGGAGCCGGTGGCCATAGATCCGGCTTTTGCGGTAGAAAATGAAGGCATGCAGGTCACAAAAGAGCTTTTTGATGGGTTAGTTGATTACGATCCGGAAACTCTGGCGCTAGAGCCGGCGGTGGCCCGCAAGTGGGAATCAAACTCAAAAGGTGACGAGTGGACTTTTTGGTTGCGCCGGGGTGTTAAGTTTCACAATGGCCGGGAAGTTAAGGCGGCAGATTTTGTTTATGCTTGGGATCGAGTGGCTGCCAAGAAAACTGGTTCAGAGGCCGCCTACCATTTGGCTCCGATAAAAGGCTTTGATAAAGTTCAGAAGGGGAAGAGCTCTCATCTTGTCGGAGTTAGCGCGCCTTCTAAATATGTCTTGAAAGTAAAACTCAATTATCCGTTTGCTGATTTTCCGACGATCCTCGGTCACCCGGTTTTTTCTCCAGTGCCTAAAGAAGCAGTGAAAGCCCGGGGGCGCGAGTTTGCGGAGCGGCCCGTCGGCAACGGACCGTTTGCAATAGATGGAGCCTGGGAGCATAGAAAAGGCATAAAGATAAAGAGGTTTAAAAAGTATTATGGCGCGAAAAATTATGTCGACGCGGTAAATTTTAAGATTATCGATAATGATCAAACCGGTTTTTTGGAATTCCAGGGCGGCGGACTCGACTACTCTCCAATTCCGAGTGGGCAGATCAAAGCGACCGTTAAGCAGTTTGGCTCAAATGCCATTGTTGGTGAGCCGCAACTGGGTCTGCAGTTCTATGCTTTCAATTTAAGAAAACCCCTGTTCAGAAAAAACGTTAAACTACGCCGGGCGATAAACAACGCTGTAGATCGCAAGACTATTGTAGACAATGTTTACGAGAACGCGTATTTAGTCGCCGGCGGGATTGTTCCACCCGCTGTTGAAGGCTACGGGAAGCCGGCGCGGGAATATGCGCATTCAACTTCAAGAGCTAAACGATTACTTAAAGAGGCTGGTTTTCCAGGCGGTCGTGGTTTGCCGACGATCAAGTTGATCTATCCTACCGGGCGCGGTTACGAAGGGCCGGCTCAAATTTTTCAACAGAACCTGAAAGATATCGGGATCAAAGTCGATCTGGAAGGTTTGGAATTCGGCGCGTTTCTAAAAGCGTTGCGCGCTGGAAAAATGTCGATGTTCGCGGCTGGCTGGCAAGCCGACTACCCTAGTCCTGACGCGTTCTTATATCAATTGTTTTATTCAAAGAGCGGTGACAATTTAATTGGATTTTCCGACAAGGAAGTAGATCGTCTGCTTATAAAAGCCCGCCAGGCCGTCGGGGCTGTCCAAAGACGCAGATTGTATCAGAAAGCTGAGAACCAGATACTAAAACAAGCGCCGATAGTGCCTTATGCCTACTACGGAACGAGCGTTGTCTACGCCAAGAGGGTTAAAGGTTTCAGAAGAACGGCGCTTGATAATACGCCTCTAGATCGTGTCTGGATCTCCAAAGATTAAGTCCTACCTGCTTAGATTGTAACAATGTAGCTGGCTAGCTTAACTGTTTGGGAGTCTTAATTGCTTGCCTTTGGGGTTAGACGTATTCTGTGGGTCGCGCCCATACTAATCGGCGTTACGCTTATCCTTTTTCTTTTGCTCCATGTGCTCCCCGGGGACCAGGCCCGCATCTTAGCTGGTTATCGCCAACCTAGCGATCAAGCCATGATAAACATCAAAGAAAAACTCAATACCGAGGCGCCCCTGTATACGCAATACAAAGACTACCTGATTTCTCTCGGACGCGGTGATTTAGGCACCTCCTTTAGAAATCAAAGGCCGGTATCATCGATTATCGCTGAGTCATTACCGAGCTCTCTGGCCCTAGCTTCGTTTGCGCTCTTTCTAGAGCTACTTATAGGCATATCGGCGGGTGCCTGGGCGGCTATCAGGCGGGATTCTTTTTTTGATAGGATGTCGATGGTGTCAGCCGCAGTGCTTATTGCTATGCCTGTTTTTCTTCTCGGTCTCCTGCTCCAATTGGTCTTCGGGGTAAGGCTTAGGTGGCTGCCCGTCTCCGGTCTAGGCGATGGGGGTCTCAACTTCTATATATTGCCCTCTTTAGTTTTGGCGCTCGTCGCGGCGGCATATCTGGCCCGCGTTACGAGAAGCAGTTTGATCGATGTGTTATCTAGTGATTATGTGCAAGCCGCTCGCGCTAACGGCCTCTCTAGTAGTAGAGTTCTCTTTGTGCACGCTCTCAAGAATGCCCTGCCGCCGATTGTGACCGTTGCCGGTCTTCACTTCGGTTTTCTGATAGGCAGCGCCGTCGCTACTGAAGTGGTCTTCAACTGGCCCGGTCTGGGACACCGGCTTTTTCTAGCCGTCCTTGAACGCGATAGACCGCTCATTATTGGCGCGGCGCTTGTCTTGTCCACTATCTTTATTTTTGTCAATCTTCTGGTTGATATTCTTAACGCCTGGTTGAACCCGTTGGCTCGGGTTGACGGAAAGCAGGAAGGATTGGAGGCCAAGGCGTGAACAAAGCTCGCGTTGGTTTGGTAATTATTTCCATACTGATTTTGCTTACTCTGGCCGCGGGATTTTTAAGCCCGTATGATCCGATCAGGCAAGACCGGGAGAGCGCGCTTAAGTCCCCGAGTCTGCGCCATCCGCTGGGAACGGATTCACTGGGTCGCGATATGTTGGCACGCCTCCTTTACGGGGCCAGGACTTCGCTGACGATCGCTCTTGGCGCTGTAATATTTATGGTAGCAATCGGTCTCCCGATAGGGGTCATCGCCGGTTATTTCGGGGGGATAGTCGACTCCATACTGATGCGAACTGCCGATGTCTTTCTGGCCTTCCCTTTTGTCTTAGGAGCGATAGCGGTTATGACGGTGATCGGTCCGGGAGCACGTAATGTATTTGTGGTTTTGGCTATTTTCGGCTGGCCACAAATAGCTCGAATAACAAGGGCTCAAGTCAAAAACGAGGTCTCTAAAGACTATATCGCGGCCACCAAAGTTGTCGGCGGGTCGGCTTGGTATATTTTGTGGAGGCACTTGCTGCCAAATACTCTGGGCCCGGTAGCCGTCTACAGCTTGATGGGCATGGGAACCGTTATCCTAACTGAAGCCACTTTGAGTTTTCTCGGCATCGGTGTTCAGCTTCCCTATCCCGCGTGGGGCTCCATGTTGGCCGATGCGGTTGGACGAGTGACTGTGGCGCCATGGTTGATCTATGGCCCGGGCGCGGCGGTCGTCTTGACTTGTTTGGGTTTCAATATTTTAGGCGAGGCGTTGCATGAAGCGCTTGAGATCAAAATATAGGAGTTTTTAAGAATGTCGCTACTCCGTCTTGAATCAGTTACGCTTTACGCCCCCGGGGCGTCTGGCGACCCGATCGTCAGCGATATCAGCTTTGAGATCGAGACCGATGAGACGCTTGCGCTGGTCGGTCAATCGGGCGCTGGAAAGACCTCTCTTGCTTTGGCAATAATGGGTCTTTGGTCCGGGAAGATTGATGGCAATATTTTCTTTATGGATCAAGAAATGACAAGCTTAAATGAGACAGCTTATCAGGAATTGCGTGGGCGATCACTAGCATTGTTGATGCAGGATCCGTTGGCTGCTATTAATCCGACGTTGACGATTGGTTGGCAATTAAGGGAAGTACTCCGGCTACGGAGGGGTTTGTCTAGACAGGCAGCCCGCAAAGAGTCACTGGGGTGGCTGAAAAAGGTTGGTTTAACGCCAGCCAGCGATTTAGCCCGCGCCTATCTGCACCAACTAAGTGGCGGGATGGCCCAGAGGGCCGCGCTCGCTATTGCTATGGCGTGTCAGCCCCGACTGCTCATTGCCGATGAGCCTTTTTCAGCTCTCGATCCGTTAACCGCGGCGAGCCAGATCGATATCTTCAAGCAGCATAGAAGTGAAATCGGGTTCTCAACTCTTTTAATCACACATAATCTTCATTTGGCTAAAGAGCTAGCGTCCAAGGTCATCATTCTGAAATCTGGAAAGATAGTTGAAGCTGGTCGGGTTAGCAGTGTATTCACCGCTCCGAGTGAAGATTACACGACGCAGTTGTTGGCTGCCGGACTTAAGCCGGGATCCTCAAAATGACCAACCCGATTCTGACTTTAAACAAGGTAACCAAGGAGTATAAGCTGAATTCCGGGTTCTTGTCGTCGAAGACGATTCTCGCTCTTGATCATGTGAGTCTCGATATTTTCCCCGGAGAGATATTGCTTCTAGTTGGCCGAAGCGGGGCCGGAAAATCGACAATTGCTAAGTTGTTGGTTGGCTTGATTAGGCCGACATCAGGTGATGTCGTCTTTGAAGGCCAAAAACTGGATAATAAAAAATTTGTTCAATCTATAGCCGGTCAGCGGCAGATTGTTTTTCAAAACCCTTACCGCTCGCTAAGCCCGCGGCTCACTGTCGTTGAAACGATAGCGGAGCCGGCGCAAATTATTGGCATGAGCGTTTCTGTTCCAGATTTGCTCGATAAGGTTGGCCTGCCGCGACGTTTGATAGATCATTTGCCCGCCCAGCTCAGTGCGGGAGAGCGCCAGCGTGTCGCGCTCGCCAGGGCGCTATCTACCAATCCAAAACTACTTGTTCTTGATGAGCCGACATCTTCTCTTGATCCAATAGCCGCCCTCGGCGTCAATAGCATAGTCGAGGAGGTAAGAGCAGATCAGGCTATTGTTGTTGTCAGCCATGATTTAAGGATGCGTCATGTGGCCGATCGGGTCATCGAGGTAGAAGCCGGTCGCAAAACCTTAGGATGAGGAGAAAGACAAAAGAGATTGTAACTAACACTAGTTTAAAAACAAAATCGGCGAATGCCGCGGTCTCGCTAACTGTCCCAATTAAAAGAGTAATAAAGAGAATGGTTATCCCTATACCGCTGATTAACCAAGCGAGAATTTTGACTGTTGAGAGAAGGCTGTCAACAATTGTTCGCGGTCTAAGAGGTATTATCTGAGGTCTTGGTTTCTCACCCTTAATGCGTCCGATAGCTTCGGCCGCTCGCAAACGAGTTGTCGATGAGCGGTCTTTTAAAAGTGGTTGCAGTTGCTCTTCGGCCTCCGGGCCATACTTAGCAATTGCGGCGACAACAGTCGAGAGATCACCCCAATCCGGTGTTTCAAGCAAAGAAATGAGGGGGGAAAGACTTTCAGTGTCTGCTATTTCCCCTAGCGCGCTTAGCACTTCGATTCTAACCTTAGCGCTTGGATCATGGAGGTGCCAGGAGCATCGGGGTAGCTCTATCGCTGCCAATACGCCCGAGCGTACGCGCCGCCATCCGCCGCCGTCTAGCGAATCGGCTATTAAGACGGCTCAGATAATAATCAAGATCACCGCTTTCTTCAGCTAAGCGAGGAACATGGAGCCCAAGGTCACTTTCGGCTGCCATTTTGCTCAACCGGTGAGCCAATCGCCACGGAGAAATGTCACGTCGATATCGGCGACTGAGCAGGATAAATAAAAGGACAAAAACAAAAAGAGCGATAACTAACAAGCCTATAATTGATGTGGAATAGTCTTCAAGCAGAAGCTGCATTTGCTTCCTTTTTGCCCAGCCCCTGGGCGTGTCAAACAACTTAGCCGCTCAAGCTAGCGTCCTATGTTTAGGGTGGCAAATCTCACCAGCGAGCATGCACTCATTCCAGGTTCAGTCACAG
>JAUWRD010000011.1 GCA_030610765.1 Actinomycetes bacterium | reverse complement strand
TTCCTTGTTAACTTTGGCTTCATCGGATAAACCCTGGTTGTCTTTCTTTAAATCCCGTAGCTGGTGGTCCTTATCCAACAATTGTTGGCGAAGTTTAAACAATGAACTTAAACCAGCAACAACCCCGGCTATGGTGCCGATTAATCCTGAAACAATTATGATCAAGGCCAAAGATATCGGCTTTTCTCCGATCACATACTTGAAATCAACAGCTTCGGCATTTGCTAGAGAAAAGATCACGACAATGACCATTAATAAAAGTGTCAGTATCAATCGCCACTGCATCTTTTCTCCTTTTCAGACCACCTGTCAATATCATAATAGAAGAGTAAGGCCCGGCGGGCAAGACGTGCTTTGCTATTGAAATAATACCAGGATTGACCTTTAATGCAGAAGGTACAAAATAATTTTAGAATAATCGTATTAGAAGGATAATCAATGAAAATAGGTCTTGTTGGACTCCCGAACGCCGGAAAATCAACGCTTTTCAACGCCCTGACAAAAATAGGCGCGCCGGTCGCTGACTATCCGTTTACAACCATCGAGCCGAATGTCGGTTTCGTTACTGTGCCCGATGATCGATTTGAGAAAGTAGTCGAGCTAATAGAGCCGAAAAAAACAGTCCCGGCTGTTATGCGTTTTGTTGATATCGCCGGATTAGTTAAAGGCGCAAGCCAGGGCGAGGGCCTCGGCAACCAGTTTCTTGGCCACATTCGCGAGGTCGACGCGATCGTCCACGTTGTGCGATGCTTTGACACTCATGGTCCGCGGGAAACCGACGATAGCCCTGGCAGCGATATAGAGATTATTAACTTTGAGTTGGCCTTGGCCGACTTGGCGACCTGTGAGAATCGGGTTAAGCGTTTAGCCAAGCCCGCTAAATCAGGGGACAAAGAAAGCATTGTGTTGCTTGAAGAACTAAACAAACTTATCGAAGAGTTATCATTAGGCCATCTGGCCAGTAATTTCCCGGGAATTGAACGTTTTGCCGATCTCTGCCTTTTAACAGCCAAGCCAATGATCTTTGCCGCCAATATTAGCGAAGATGAACTTCGCGCAGATCAGACGGGCGGAGCCGCCGAGGTGAAAAAATATGCTGAATCACACGGCTGCGATCATATTGTTATCAGCGCCAAAGTCGAAGCTGAACTTGCCGACCTCGACGAAGACGACCGCGAAGAGTTCCGGACCGAGATGGGAATAGACGAGTCCAGCCAAAATCACTTTATTAAAGTCGCTTATCACACGCTGGGTCTTATGAGCTTCTTTACAGCCGGCCCCGAAGAAGTCCGGGCCTGGACAGTCAAGCAGAAGGCCACAGCAGTCGAGGCAGCGGGTGTTATTCATACAGATTTCGCAACGGGTTTCATAAAGGCCGAGGTAATCGGCTATTCTGAGCTATTAGACGCCGGCTCTTTTAGCGCAGCTCGCGACCTTGGGCGTTTGCGACTAGAGGGTAAGAACTATCTCGTCCAGGACGGCGATGTCATGCACTTCAAGTTTAACTGTTAAACTTTAGCTTCTTCCCGCGCGCCTAAGTTAAGAGCATCGGCCTGATCAAGGCGGGATGAATCCGCTGTTTTTCTTAGAAGAACGAGATCTTGGCGTGGATTGCCAAGCGCGCCCTCGGAAATATAATCAACGATCTCAAAGTTTCTCGCGAATTTTTCATAAATATATTTTTTGGGATGAAAGACCGTGCAAATATTTGTTCCCGCTTGATCGCCGCCATAGACGATCAATTCACCCCGCGTAAAACGAGCCCTATCCTTCTGCAATATATCCGGTAGATAGTAGTCTTGACCGTGGACACTGAAGAGAAGGTGGCCGCCTAATTTCATAGTACGATTTAATTCGTCTATCCAAAAAAATTGTTGCTCTGCTGTTAGATGGGTGAAGACTGAAAAAGCGTAGACAAGATTAAACTTCTTGTCCTCAAATCCCAGTGGGCTTTTTAGCTCGTTCGTCGAAAACTGCGCGAACTTCAGATGGCTACCCGCCCAATCGATCAAAGACGGGTTGTAATCACTTCCATATAGATTCGGGGTGCGTCTCTTTTTCCAATGTCTGATTACCCGCCCGACACCGCAACCAAAATCCAGAATATGGTCTTCCTTTGTGATTCGCACACCATTTTTTGCGAGAATGCCTTTAGCGCTACGCACCGCCGCTTTTCCGGATCTGATAAACCAGCGAACATCATCGCTCCCGGCAACCATTGTCATTAAGTCTAAATCAGGCAAAGGCGCGCCCCTAAACTTGTGCCATTTGTAAGTAGATGAGAGCCAAAACGCCTCCGCGGACTCCACGGTCGATTCCCGGGTATCGGCAGCCCACAGACTTAAGCTGCCCCAAAGGCTGACAAAAAGATCTTTCACCTTCTGGCGCATCCGGGGGAAAATCAACCATACGGGAAGAAGAATAATAAAAGTGATTGCTTTTTGAGGCCTGCCAAGAGTATCGAACCAATCTAAAACATGTTTCATAGAATCAACTTTTCTTAGGAGTAGCCTTAGCAAGCCTTTTCCTGAGAGCGACATATTTGGGTTCAGTCTCTTTCCACGCAGCCAGGACAGGACTGGCAATAAAAAGAGACGAATAAGCTCCGGAGACGAGGCCAATAAGCAAAGCAAAAGCAAAATCTTTCAGGGTTTCTCCCCCAAAAAGCAGCAAGGATAAAACCGGGATAATAGAGGTCAAAGAAGTGTTGATTGACCGACGAAGCGACTGGTTAACTGAAAAGTTAACCATGTCTGAATAAGACTTTAGCTTCAACCCCGGTGTATTTTCCCGCACTCTATCAAAAATGACAATCGTGTCATAAAGAGAATATCCGAGAATAGTTAAAAAGGCTGCTACGGTTGAGGTTGTAACTTCCCGACCGACGAGAGCGTATAAACCGAGCGCCACCAGAGTATCGTGGATAAGAGCTAGAACTGCCGCCGCGCCCATCTTATATTCAAAACGAATAGCTATAAAACCGGAAACAACTACCAGCGAAACTAAAAGCGCGATAATCGTGCCTGAGGTCAGTCGCTTCCCCCAACTAGCACCAACTTCTTGAATATTGAAATCTTTTGCTCCTTTTTTATTTAGAGCATCTCTAACCTCTTGCTGCCGATTTGAATTAAGTTCAATAGTTCTGATAAAAACGCCTTTTGCACCGGCTTTTTGGATAACACTCTCCCCTAAGCCGAAGGGCTCAATGGCGGTTCTCACTTTGGCGACGCTAATCGATTTCTCGAATCGCACCTCAAATAAGGTGCCGCCCTTAAACTCAATGCCGAAAGCCAAACCTTTAATAATGAGGGCTGCGATGCCAATCGCGATAACAGCGCTGGAGAGAGCGAACCATATTGCCCGGCGACCGACAAAATCAATCTTCATCTAAGTTGGTCTCCTAGCGCCGATAAATAAGGGATTGTTAAAGATCGATAAGCCCGAAGCTTTAGCTAAGGCTGGACGGGTGAAAAAGTAGATAATGAAGAGGTCGCAGAAGATCCCGATACTCAGAGTAAAAGCGAAACCCCTGATCGGTCCCGACCCGAAATATAGGTATGAAAGAAACACGAGTGTAGCCGCAATAATCAAGGTTGTCATATCGCCGTCGACCATGGCGCGAAAAGCATGCTTAAAGCCAGACTTTGCGGATACCCTCGGCTCCCGCCCTTGTCGAAACTCTTCTTGAAAACGCTCAAAATAGACGATGCTCGAATCAGCAGCCAATCCGGCGGTCAGAATAATTCCGGCAATGCCCGGCAGAGTCAAAGTCGCGCCGATTAGAGTCAAGATGCCGCCAAAAATCACCGCGAAAACCAGGAGCGATAGTACGGCTATTAAGCCAAGCGCGCGATAAACGAGGAGCATGAAAATCCCAACCATCAACATTCCGAACAAGCCCGCTCTCAACGCCGCCGTTAATGAATCTTGCCCCAGTGTCGGGCCGACGGTCTGTTGTTGGGCGACATCAAGTTTTACCGGCAGCGCGCCCGTATTTAGAACCAAAACCAAATCCTTGGCTTCATCGATCGTAAACTTGCCGGTGATCTCGCCTCTGCCTCCCGTTATTTCCGATTGAATAGTGGGCGCCGAGACAACTTTATCGTCTAAAACAATTGCCAGCTGCTTATTTATGAGACGTTTAGTTATTTTCGCAAACTCTTTGGTGCCCTCAGACGTCAAGGTAAACTCGACTAGTGCCTGGCCGAGATCACTGGTGCCGACGCGAGCGCTTTTAACAGCCTTACCCGTCATTAGGGTGGGACCAAGATCCTCTTGACCGGCATTCGGACCAGTTTCAGGGCCTGTGCCGAGAACCTCTTTAAACTCAAGAAGGGCCGTGCTTCGTATCAATTTTAGCGCTTGATTAGGATCTTTGATTCCTGGAAGCTGCACAATGATATTAGGAGTGCCAATTTGACGTTCAATTTGCGGCTCTGTCACACCCAGGCCATTAACTCGTTCCTCAATAATGAACTTGGCTTGCTCTATCTCGTTCTCTGTGACTTTGCCACCATCGGCCGACTTGGCCGAGAGAACAACCATCATCCCGCCCTGAAGATCAAGCCCGAGGCGAACCGGGGTTCTCCAAACTAAGAATATGGCCCCGGCAACAAGGGCCAATACCAACAACAATGAAATTGTATCTTTCTGTCTTTGCGGCAATAGGTCCCCTTTTTTTTACAGCAAACGTGTCTTGTTAATTACCAAGCTAAATTTACAATCTAAAAATTCGGCCGCTCGTCGACACATTATCATACGAGAAAGGAAGATTTCAAAGTATTCCATCACCTGACTCATTTTTGTATCGATATCTATCTCAAGCGTTATCGTGCCAACCTCGCTATCGACCCTGAGAAAAGAGCGCTCGGCCGCATAGTTGACTCTATCATGAATATCGAAAGTAGCCGCATCGGGATTACTGACCCGCGAGCGATGGACATCGGACTTGTCGGCTAGAATTAGCGCCGCCCCAACTTCACTTGTCGCCCAACCATATTCCTCTTCGTGATTACCGATAGCGCTCAGTACACAAACGATTTCTTTTGGCGCCAGGCCCTTAGCTTCCAGCGCCGGCTTGACTATCAAGGCCCCCGAAACTCCATGGAAGCTTCTGCTGATAGAGCACCCGATATCATGCAAATAGCCGGCTATAGCCGCCATTTCCGCTTGGCGATCAGGGAAAGAGAGGCGCCGCATAATGTTGGCCCCGATATGCGCTACCAGGTCGGCATGACGAAAGCCATGCTCTGTATAACCCATAGCTCCCATCGCCACGCTCGCCTGCTCAAGGTAGGCTTTGAGGTTGGCATCTTGCTTAATATCTTCAAATGTAGCTAGTTTTGTCTGTTTCATAACCGTCTGATTATACTAATAGTCTGGACAGCGCTCAAGTGCAAAAAAGGAGCCCCGCATTCCAGGCCCCTTTTTTTAAGTTTATTTTTAAAGAGCGTTAGCGACGCCAAGAGCCTCGTCAATATCTAGCTGCGCTTCGCTCGTCAGTCTAATATCGTATTCCTTGATCAAAACAGCCATGATGTCGTCGTTCACCCAGGGTGGAGCCACAGGCCCTAAGTGAATGCCTTTTACACCAAGGGCCAGCAGGCTCCACAGTATAGAAACGGCTTTCTGCTCCATCCAGCTGAGCACAATGGTCAGAGGCAGCTCATTTAGGGAAACGCCAAATGCCTCGGCCAACGCGCCGGCGATATCGACAGCAACAATAGCGTCATTACATTGCCCTAAATCGATAAGGCGCGGCACACCCTCAATGTCTCCGAGATCCAGATCATTAAAACGAAACTTTCCGCAAGCCAAGGTCATCACGATTGTGTCATTCGGAAGAGCCTTAACAAACTGACGGTAGTAATCCATGCTTTTAATGGGTGAATCGCATCCACCGACCAGAAAAAAGTGACGGATCTTACCTTCATCCACCAAGCTCTTTATTTTGTCCTTTAATCCCAGAACCGCCGAAGCGGAAAACCCGGTTGTCAATTCAACCTCTCCAGCCATCTCCGTCAGCTCAGGCAAGCTCTTTGCCACCTCAATCAAGGGCGAGAAGTCATACCCTTCTATGTGTTTAACGTCGGGTAGGCGGGCGCTACCTATTGTGAACATGCGATCGCGATATTTTTCCAGCGGCAGAAGAACGCAATTCGATGTGCCCAAAACAGCGATTTCGTGGCCCGAAAACAACTGCTTCTGGTCGAACCAGGCTTTACCCAAATTACCGACAAGGTGTTTGTATTTCTTGAGACCCGGATAAGCGTGAGCCGGGAGCATTTCGGAATGTGTGTATATGTTGATACCCGTGTCCTCGGTCGCCTTGAGCAACTCTTCGAGGGCTTTGAGGCTATGGCCCGTAACAATAATCCCTCGTCCGGCCACAGTGCCGGTTTGGACTTTTGTCGGCCCGGGCTCGCCATAAGCCTCGATATGCGCGTCCTTCAACAATCTCATCGCCAACGCGTTTATCCGGCCCGCCTCTAGGGCTAAAGCAATGAAATCCTCTGAGCTAAAATTGACATTTGTCAGCGTCGAATAGACCGCCTTAGTTAAAAAAGTATCGATCTCCTCATTGACTACACCCAGCTCCCTTAAGTGATATGAGAAAGCGGCGACTCCTTTGATAGTGTAGCTAAGGTTGTCTTGCAAGCGCGCCAGTGTCGGCTGTTTTCCGCAAACTCCAATTGTCGTGCAGGCCTCACCATGGGCCGCCTGAGAACATTGATTGCAGAACATATCCAATTCATCTTTCATTCCATCATCCTTTCTTTTGTCGTCTGTCCATTGAGCGCTACTCATCTTACCGACGGCGGGAATTGGATTATATGATCAACATCACCAAAATTGGTGATGTTGATCATAGCGTTAGGCTTTCGGTGACTTGAGGAGCGTTCTCCAAACAGAAGATTTCCGCTTCCGCGGAAATGATCAATCGCTGTAGTAATTAAATATGATTTTATCTGTTTCATAAGACGTTTCATTGTGCTAACAGTGTACATAGGGCTCAAGTGCTAGAATTATCCAATATGAGCATTGCGTCAACGCCGAGGGGGTTGCATGAAAGCACAGGAATCAGGATCATCCACGCGGGCCAAAGCGGCCGCGCTCTTCAATGACTTGGCCAAGCAATTAACTGAAACAGGTGTTGTTGATGTAGACGGTGTAAAGGTGGATATTCCTGACGTTTTAAAATACAAAATAAAATACAAACAAAAACCTGGTTCAAATAAGCTGAAAATAAGTTTGACCTGGCCCGATCAAACCGTACTTGAATCAAAAGACTCTGTGATCGACCATTATCAGTTGCCTGACCGAGCGCCAGCCGATTTCAAGCAAATGAAAAAAGAGATGCAGCACGCCTTGTTTTATTTCAAGCGATTGATTGCCAAAGAAGATTTGCCGAGCGCGGCGGATTTGGATAAGTATAGTCGTTTGCAAGACGCGTTTCGGGCAACCGCGACCCCGGATTGGGCTCAAGGAATACAGGAAGCGGATCAAGCGACCAAGGCATTGTCTCAAGCATGCGATCAAGGTGATCTGAGCGCCGCAGACAACGCCCTGCAAGACTTATTTAGGATAAAGAAGAAATACCACGATCTATATAAATAGATCTCATGAACGGCTAATTCGGGGACGCTAATTCGGTGCGCTGCTAATTCGCTAATTCGGTGACACAATACTAATTAAATCAAAATTGAACCGACGACGCGTTGTTTTCATCAGCATGAGCTTTGCCTTTGTCGATTACCCGGATAGTGTTAGCAGCGGAAAGAGGCTCGCCGGTCAACAAAGAGCCTAGTAGCGTCAAATTAACTTGATCACCGGGTAGCAGGCCGGCCTGTAGGCTTGACCGGTCGAATTTCACCATCAAGTCGGCAATCCCATCATTGTCATGATCGCCGATTTCCGAAGGACTTAACTCAACCGGGACAGAACCGTTTAATATCAAACTCCCGATGTTAATATTCGCTACCTCGCGACCAGCTTCGAGCTCAATGTATGCGGTAATGTAGTTGCCTTTGCTTTTTAGATTGAGGGTATCGGGATCAAAATCAATGTTGGCCGATACGCCGGTTGGATTACCGAAAACAAAAGGCGACATCGAGCTTGATTCTCCTGTAATTGTGTTGTTTGTCGTATCTACAGATACGGTTACGTCTTCCCAGATTGAGCCGTCCCAGTGATACATTTTAAGATCGCTTTCGTCGCCGGGCACTTCGTTCTCATCATAAGGTAGAGTTACGTTTACAGGCGCTACATATTCCGCCGTAGTTGTTATATCAAACTGATTACCTAAGACTGCGAAGCCCCCGGGTGGCACGGAAACAGTTGAACTCTCTGTCGAAAATGTGTAGCCATCGCTGGTGACATCGGTAAAGGTAACGCTGACATCGCCTTCAATATCGACCGAAACCGGAGCAACGCCGGCACCCGCAAATGTATTATTGATAGTAGCCAGAAAAATACCCCAGTCGATGCCTTCCTTCGCCGTCCAGACAACACGACCGGCATCAACCCTGGGTTCGTGAGCGAAGCTTCCAGATGTGAGCGCGGTCGTTTCCCCGCTCTCGATTTGATAGAGCATTACCTCTCTAACACCATTACCGTACTGAAGCCAAACCACATTGTCCCCGCTTATCTGCGGGTACCAATCCCATAGACTATCATTTGTTACCCGAGTGGTTGTGCTCTCAGCAAAATTGTAGAGAAAGATCTCCAGACCGGTTGGGAGCAGACCATCCCAAACTACATTACTACCGTCCATTTGCGGAAAATAGTTGTGGCTGTCGTAGGTAATCTGGGTGGTTGTCTCTGTCGAGATATCGTAGAAAGAAACAGCGTTATAGCCGTCGATGACACTTCCCCAGACAATATGATCGCCGCCTATTTGCGGAAAAGCCCAATGTCTAGCCCCAATGGCGAGCGAAGTTGTATCTGTTGAGGGAATATCATACATGGAAACACTATATGTCGGACTTCCTTCCGCCCGCCAGACAATTTTATCTCCGCTTACCTCGGGACGCCTGTCGTCATAGGTGTTATCTGTTATTTGAGTGGCGGTGCCTGTGTAAAGATTATAGAGAGAAACTTCCCAGTCATTGCCGTCCCAGCCGTACCAGACCACATTGTCGCCATCTACTTGAGGGTTAATATCGTCATAGCTGTTATCTGTAAGTTGAGTGGTGTCTCCTGTTGAGATGTCAAACGCGAAGATCTCGTAATCATTTCCATCGTGTCCATACCAGACGACTTGCTTTCTCGCTACCTGAGGCCACTTGTCATCATAGCTGTTGCTGGTTATTTGAGTTGTATTAGCGCTTGAGATAGTGTGGAGAAAGATTTCCTGATCGTTGCCGTCTTCGCCGAACCAAACAACATAGTCGCCGTCGACTCTGGGGTAGTAATCGTCAAAACTATTGTCTGTTAATTGGCTGGTTTCGAAAAGCGCCGCCGAGGCAAAATGCGCGCCGGTTAATATTAACCCCAGGACAAAGATGATCAATAAAGTTGAAGATTTAAATCGGCTTCTTTTTCTCGTCAAGCCTTCCTGCTCCCATTGCCACCGATCGTACTTATACCAAGCATACCCTTATCTCTTTATTATATAACCGCAAACTCAAGGGTGCGATGGTCAATTAGTACAGGGTGTTAGTGGGGTCTCATATCCGGAGTTATTCTTGCGCGAGGCCCAGGGAAGACGCGAAATTATCAAGATCTTGCAAGTTGTTCGTAAGAATACGATATAACTCTTCGTTGTCTACTTCCCAATAGAGATGAATCAACCGGTTGCGAAATCAGGCGGCTTTCTCCAAATTTGCTGTATAAGCTGGATCAAAATCCGCCTCTCGCCCTACAATACGAAATGCTTCAGCATAGTCAGCCGGAGCTTCCAGTTTGTTCCGAGAAATTAGATGCAAACAGATATCAATGGTTGATTGGATCGCGACCAGAAAATGGTATTTGACACTGGCAACCTTGTCGACATCCGACAAAATTGCGTCCTCCTAAAGTAACGCCAACCGATTTAGCTCTCGCATAGCCCCATTTAGCTCTGAAGCAAGCTTTTCCAGCCGGTCAGGATCAAACTGCATGGCCGAAAACTCCCGCCAGATAGCTATCTCGTAAATAAGCATAATCGAAATATAGGCTCCGGGAATGTGCCTCAAAATCAACCCGACGGCTTTCATCGTGCGAGAAAAGAAAATGAGAGGATTTGCTGGCCTGATATCTAAAGGCGATTGGTGAACCGTTAAGTATCCGAACATCGACGGGAACCTTAGCCCCGATTTTCCTCAATGCGGCTTCTAGATCACCCTCCAAGCCTAGTTCATAATCAAGCGATGAGGTCGGCAGCGGTTCCATAAATACTGCGACATCAATATCGTTGTATTTCTCGCCTCTAGCAAAAGAACCGTGTACGTAAGCAAAAATGATTGCTTCATGTGACAAAAGCCGCTGCTCGATAACTTCTAGATACTGATCTTTTTCTGCTCTTTGTTCCATGGATGGATTATACTATTTGTCGCGGACAATCAAGACCTGTTAAGACACTCTGCAATATCGACAAAAACACCTGATCAACTCACTTTGGCCTATCAACCTGTTGCCCTCGTCATAGTTAAAGTGCCACTCTCTTGATAGATTATCGACTACTCCGGTTGATTGATGAAGGGGATCATACTCAAAGTTGTAGGGAGATCCTTTATGTCAGCTTCGGTGCCTAATGCTAAGTTGCAGCCCGTTTTTTGTTCGATCGTCGATAATTCCAGAACACAACGTCTTAATTACCAAAACGCCGCCGTAGAGACATGCTAAGTTCATTTGGGATAACTGCTATTAGATAAATCAACGCTGAGAAATAGGATAAAACACCCAAGGCTGCAATCCATACAAGCTTGGTTCGCGTGGAGAAATCTCTTTTTAAGCAATCTCTAAGCACAAAAATCCAAGCAACAAAACCAAGCCCAATCAAGATGATAAAAAACGTCCAAAAGCCAACCATTAATATTATATTTTTTCTATATATCGATAGCTTGGGACAAAAAACCAACCAAAAAGAAACAAGAACGAAGGCCCCGCTAAGAAAGAAACATATCTTGCGGTGGACCTAGCATCTAAGATTTCCCTTTCGCGGATTTTTTGTGTGTTCATTGCAATAGAAAGTAATCTCGAGTATCCGAAAATTCGCGAGTAAAGTCTATTCCAGGAGTATTTATTCCAATTGATATAGCCCAAGGGCCATCTTCAGTTGTTGTCTTTGTTATGTTCAATATTAGCAATGAGAGCCGTGTTGTCTCACTGGGTCCATTCCACTGTGTAATGTCATCAATATTCCCAACTAAGCCGAGATTGTAGTTAAGTGAACCTCCTGGAGTCCCAGCGGTCGGCCCTTGACTATAAAAGTTTCCGGCACTAATACGGGGACACCATACCTATTTTCGAAGAAATAGGTATGGTGTCCCCGTATTAGTCTTCTTCGCCGACTCGCCCAGCGACGGCCTGGCGGCCGAGCGTAATCATTATTTCGGGTGCAATCTGAAGTTCAATAGTATCGGTATCAAGAGACATAACCATGCCTTGGATGCCACCGATTGTCTCAACTCTATCCCCTACTCTTAAGCTGGCCACCAACGCGCGACGTTGTTTTAACTTAACTTGTTGGGGCCTGATAATAAGCATATAGAAGATAACAAAAAGAAAGACTATCCATAAAACGGAAACTGCCTCGCCCATACCCTCACCTCTTTCTACCAGTTAGTATATTCTTCCGGCATGAATCTTAATTTACTGTGTATTTTAACTTTTATTCCCCTCAAGGGCCAAAATATTATCGAGCCAGCCCTGAAACGTCCCCTGCGATATAGCGTCGCGAGCTGATAAGACGGCATTGATCGTAAAGGTCAGGTTGTGCTGGGTTAGTAAGCGCAGGGGCAAAATCTCTCCGGCCATGTACAGATGTCTTATATAGCTGCGCGAGTAGTTTGCGCAACAATAGCAGTTGCAGTTGGCGTCAATCGGCTGAAAATCGTCTTCGTATTTTTTGTTTCTAATGTTAACGCGTCCGGCTGAAGTAAAAGCCGTGCCGTTTCGGGCAACTCTTGTGGGAAAAACTGAGTCGAACATATCTATACCATGGCTAATCGCAACGCCGATTTCGGCAACAGAGCCGACGCCCATTAAATACCTTGGTTTTTCAACCGGCAGAGACTGAGTTGTATGCGAGATCATGTCATTAGCCAAATCAATCGGCTCCCCGACAGACAAACCGCCAAGAGCATAACCGGGGAAATCAAGGGCACTCAGTTCCTCGGCGCTTTTCTTCCTTAATTCGGGATAAACGCCACCTTGGACTATGCCGAACAAGGCTTGATCATCTCGGGCGTGAGCCTCCTGGCAACGGCGGGCCCAAGCAGTGGTTAGGTCGACGGCCTTCGCCACTGTCTCGCGATCGCTCGGATAAGAAACACAGTGATCGAGAGGCATGATGATATCGGCGCCTAATTTTTCCTGTACATCAATAGCCAGCTCAGGAGTAAAAAAGTGCTTTGATCCATCCAGGGGTGATCGAAACTCAACGCCGTCAGCCTCGACACGCATAATTGAGCTTAAGCTAAATATCTGAAAGCCCCCGCTGTCCGTTAAGATCGGCCGGTCCCAGTGCATAAATTTATGCAAACCACCGGCTTTTTCCACTATTTCAGCACCTGGTCTTAAGTACAGGTGGTAGGCATTACTTAAAATAATCTCGGCTCTGACCTCTTTGAGCTCCTCTGGAGTCATCGTCCGCACAGTCGCTCTAGTGCCGACGGGCATAAAGACCGGGGTATCGATTAGCCCGTGGGCCGTTGATATTTGACCCAATCGAGCGCTGGTTTCGCTATCATTTTTTAGAAGTGAGAACTTAAACATGCCTGCTTTTCCCTCAATCAATCGCGGCCCCCATGATTCAGTCGATCAGAAGCATCGCGTCACCAAAACTATAAAAACGGTATCGCTCATTAATAGCTTCATTATAGGCTCTCTTAACTAGCCCTGCGCCAGCAAAGGTTGATACTAAAACCAACAAGCTGGACTTCGGCAGATGAAAATTGGTCAACATGATGTCAACAATCTTGAATTTATAGCCTGGCTTAATAAATAATCTTGTTCGACCACTGGCTGCCTGCATATCGCCATGCTCGCTGGCAACTGACTCCAGAACCCTAACCGAGGTCGTACCCACCGCTATCACTCGCCCGCCTGAGAGGCGAGACTTATTGATCGTCTCAGCCGCTTCTTTAGTAACCTCGTAACTCTCAGAGTGCATTATGTGATCCTCGATATTTTCCGCAGCTATCGGTCGAAACGTATCGAGTCCGATATCTAATGTTACTTTGGCGACTGAAACCCCTGCGTCTTTTATTTTGGCCACTAATCTATCCGTAAAGTGTAATCCAGCTGTGGGGGCTGCGACCGAGCCGGGTTTTGAGGCAAAGACTGTTTGATACCTGCTACTGTCTTTTAGTTCTTCTGTTATATAGGGCGGAAGCGCTACTTGCCCCGCCTCATGGATCGCCTTAGATATGGGTCTATCAGAATGAAACTTCACGGTCCTTTTACCCGCCTCGCCGGCGTCAACGATTTCAGCTGTCAAGTCATTGTCAAATAACAGCCGCGACCCGATTGGCAGCCGCTTTGCCGGTCGACATAGAACATCCCAAAGATCGGGCTCGACCTCTGTTAATAGCAGTAGCTCGATAGCCGCCCCGGTCGTTTTGTTTCCGAGCAACCTGGCAGGACGCACCTTAGTTTCATTAACAACGAGGCAATCGCCGGCCCGCAAGTAATCTAATATTTCATTAAAGGTACGATGCTCAATTTTGCTCGTTGTGCGGTTGACCACCATCAATCGCGATGAGACCCGTTCGACGAGCGGCTTCTGGGCGATGAGCGCCGGGGGCAAAATGTATTCGAAATCAGTAGTCCGCAAGTTTATCGCCGCCAAAACCAGATCGCGATGTTTATTAAAACTGTCAAAACAAGGCTGACGACAATGCTGGTGACTATTGGAAAAAAGTATGTGGAGTTGCCGCGCCGAAATAGAATGTCTCCGGGCAACTTAACTAAGCCGAGTTTACCGAGAAACATCAGTAAGCCGCCAGCAATCAAAAGCGATACGGCCAAACCGACCAACAGTTTACCGATGGCCTCAATGGTCAATTTGGCACCGGCCCCCCTTGTTCTCTCGGGTGGTTTCTAAATACCGTTCGTTTTCGCTAAAAAGGCATCCGCAATATTTCTGGCGATACATACCCCGGTCTTTTGAAAGTTCAACGGAGTGGCGATAGTTTGGACGAAAGTCTTGATAGTAGAAGCTCACACCGACAGCTTCGCTTATCTCGTCGCCGATCTCCCGGAGCTCATCATGAAATTGCCAGGGACTAAGGAGCAAGGTCGTCGTGAAAGCGTCAAAATCGCCGGCCGCGGCTAATTCGGCTGTTGCTTTTAATCGGAGCCGGTAGCACTTTTTACATCGCTCGACCTTTTTCTCAAAATTTACAACCGTTTGGAAATACTGATGGATATCGTAGTCGCCAACTTTCAAATCTATACCTTCGTCATCGCACATTGTCTGAAGATAAGCTAAGCGACGCCGGTATTCAGCTCGAGGATGAATGTTCGGATTGTAATAAAAAGCCTCTACTTCGTGGCGATCGGCAGCTAGTTTTTCAAAGACCGCCGTAAAGCACGGGCCGCAACACACATGACTCAGTATTCGCAATGAAATACACTCCTTCGACTTTAAGCTTGAGCTCAAGTCGCAACTCAGATTTTCCGAACATTATCTCGGAGGCAAAAATTTTATGCATACTATCGAAAAAATAGAACGACGACGACGCGAAATACGATATTTAAATTATTTTCTCATGTATATAATGGCCATGACAGTATTCGGCCTCTTTTTCTTTATAGATGAGATAACCGGTTTTGTCGGCGCCCTCAAATACAACATCATGCTCAGGCTCTATTTTATCAGCTTTGTAGTCGCTGTCATTTTCTATCTGGCCCAAAAAGAAAGACAGCAAGCCACCCTAACAAAGAATTTACTTTCCGATATGGAAAATACTTCAACCCAGCTTTCCAGAGAACTTAGGAGCAAAGAATTTCTATCTACCATTAGCTTCCTGATTTCCCAGGTGCAAGATACGTATATACTGGAAAAACTTTTCAAAGTGACACGCCAATTCTTCAAAGCTGAAGGCGGTTTTGTGGTCTTGCGCGATAAGAACTCAAAATGGGAGACGCCGCTCATCACGTTCCCCGAAACCATCGACCCCCGTCTGGTTGATCGTGTAACAGATTTTATCACCAAAACGGGGCGCTCCTTGATCCAACCCGAGCCGGGGATTGAAAATCATCAACCGATCAAGCTTGTCAAAAACTTAATAGCGGTACCGCTGAGACTAGAAGGCCGCTTATGGGGCGCGATTGCCTTTTGGACAAATTCTGAAATAAAACTTGAGAAAAGTGAGCTTGAAGTCCTTGAGATCATAGCTTGTGAGGCTTCTAACTCTGCGGTGACGATTGATTCATTGCGGGAGCAGAGCGATATACAAAGCGGTCTTTTGAGTCTACTATCAAAAGTTGCCAGCTACCAGACAAAAACAAACGGACGCGCCAAAAGAATCGCTGATAAGGCTCAGTCTTTAGCTACCATGATGGAGCTGACGCCAACAACTGTTGAGGCCATAGAGATCGCCGCGATACTCAAGGATGTACATAAGATCGCGGGCAAAGAAAAAAAGAACGGGAACGGCTCTAAAGCCTCGGCCAAAATGTTGAAGTCGCTGAAATTCCCGAACAGAATAACAGAGATCATTTCAATGGATGGCCGATCAAAAAAACTGCCGCCAATCGGCGCCAGGATTATTGACGTGGCAGAAGCTTATATTGATAAAGCACATCCCGCGCGAGGACGCGCGCCTGCCGCAAAAACCATTTTAGCAAAAATGGAAAAGGGTTCGTTCGACGAACGAGTTATGGAAATCCTAAAGAAATCCCTGAACTAGTTTGTAAAGACAAAAGCCGGGCCGATAAGTTTAGGGAACTGTTCTTTTAGCGCTTTTCTAACCTCAGAACACAGCTGACAACCATCAACATAACCTTGACTAGGCTTCCAACCATACCTTTTTGCGAAACGAGCCAGCTCGGCCGGGCCACCTGCAGCCAGGCTTGCGACTAAAGGGTGGTTCTCAGGTTGATAATCCTCAAATATCTTAATTAAACTTTTCTTTGTCGCGGTTTCCCCGAGCAAAAGACCTTGGCAGAGATGTATCTCACCTAGTGGATCTATATGGACTCGGCTCGGAGACTCTAGTTCTTCCGGACAAGTCGTCAGTGATCTCCAATCCTTATTGCCGTTGACGCAGAGGTTTGAAGCCGCTCTTCCCCGGCAGACAATATCTCCGGCTGAAAAGGGAGCCGACTCAGCTCCGTCTGTGGCCGGGCCGCTCTCGCAATACATAACGTCGGCTTTGAGACCGAGCGCGCGTGCCGCGTCGACAGCAATATTAACGCGGCTAACCGGCACAAATTCCTCGTGCCAGGCATCGGTGCTGATTGACAAAGATTTAAGACCTGCGGCAACCATTGGTTTTAACCGCTCTTGCGCTTTTTGCTCGGATATTGCCCAGAATCCATTGGTCAAAGCCCCTATCCAAAATCCGCGATCGGTAGCGTACCTTATTGTGGACAACAATAGTTCAGGAAATAGAAAGGGTTCGCCGCCTTCAACAAAAAGGTGATTGACCGTAGACATCAGGCTAGCTTCATCGATTATCTTTTTGGCTAGAGCAGAAGAAAAGACTTCCCGCCGATCAGGACCAGCGCTCAAAAAGCAGTGGCGGCAACGAGCATTACATTTATAAGTTAGCAGCAGGTGCAGGCCCTGCATCGACATTTGCATTCACGTCCCTTACTAGCCAATTATACCTTGGGAACGCGATAAAGACCAAAACCGTTAAATGATTTCGTCGATCATCCGCAAGTCCTTTGCTTCTTCGGCAGCCATCCAGATGTCGGCCCGCATGTCTTGCTCAACTTTTTCTAGTTTTTGATGAGAGCCCTCCGCAATAATTCTTGCCAACTGCTCGTTCAATCTTTCGTAGAAGCTAAATGTAGTTTTTAGCTCATCAAAACGCTGATACCGACCGGCAGAAATCTGATGCATCATCATCCAGCTGCCGCGCGTGCAGAATCGATAACCAGGCTCACCGGCTGCCAATATGACCAAGGCCATGGAAAACGCGTAGCCGAGGCAGAACGTCATGACCGGCGAGGTTATTGTCCGCATAGTTTCTACAATTGTCAGGCCATCAAGGGCGGAACCCCCGCTTGATGATATTTTCATTATGATTGGTTCGCCCGCGTCCTTCGCTTCGAACTCGAGCATTTTTCTGATTACTTCTTTTGATTTGTCGCTCTCGATCTCACCAAAGTAAAGAATAGTGCGCAAATCATCGAGAGTTCGATATTTTTGTATATCCTCGAAAGCTTTCCATCGTTCGAATTCAGTCGCTTCTTCGTCAGTCAAATGACGCCCGGCCAATCCTGACCCATCACCATGACGACCAGCTCTTGAACGATCGCTTGATTTTCTCGAATCGAATAACTCCAAAGGGACAAGACTCCTTTTTCTAAATCTTACCCAATGGAGACTGGTGAGTGACAATGCAGCGTTACAACTTTTGACCCTTTATTGACCCTTTAAGATCAGCGGCAGCCCGCTGACCATCATGATCACCCTATCAGCCATAGCCGCGATCTTCTGGTTGCAGCGACCAGCTAGATCTCTGAAGGCCCGGGCCGACTCATTATCGGGCACAATGCCAGCCCCCACCTCGTTTGTGACAAAAATTACAGTGTTGTCTCCTTGGCTTGACGCAACTCCTAGCAACTCACACCTCTCAACTATTCCCGCTTCATCCAGGTCTTGGCCTTTTTCAAGCGCTTCCAGCATCAAGTTGTTTATCCATAGCGTCAGGCAATCAACGACGATCACGTCGTAGTCCGCACTGTCACGTATGGCACCGGCAAGATCGAGTGTTTCCTCAAGTACATCCCACCCTTTTTCGCCTCTTGCTTCCTTGTGTCGTTCAATACGCTGCCTCATCTCTTCGTCTGTGACCGGAGCCGTCGCAATAAATAACTTTCGCCCACCGATCGACGAGGCCAGCTGCGCGGCCTGGCTACTCTTTCCGCTTCGACATCCTCCTGTAACAAGAATTATCATGGAGCAATCTCCTTTTTTGGTATGCAAAACATAGACCACTTTGGATCACCGACACCGAAGCTAACAACTTTGCCAGTTTCAAGATCAACTGTGACTTTACCAAAACTCTCCGCATTTCGCTGCGGATCGCCTGACCAGACAGCCGTATAATAGCCTCGTTTAGGCCAATTATAATCTGGTTGCTTTAATTGAAAGTGATATCCACTGAAAAGATCGTACCTATCAACCCAGGCTTTCGCAATTTCTCTGGCATCGCTAAACCCGAATTTGGTCTGCGTATCTTGATGTTGAATATCTTCAAAAATCGCATATTGGATATTTCCGTCCATCGCGCCCACAAGAAAATATCCGGGCCCGTTCGTTTGTTTGACTTCAAAAGCCCGACCCGACGGAAAATCAGTTAGAGCGAGAATTTTAAGAGAAGTCGACTCGTCAAAATATTTATTGATGGTTTTGGCAATAGCTTTTTTTGTTACGGGCTTGGAGTTATCTAGGCCAGAATGTCCGCCTAGCGCGACTAAGATGAGAAGGGCCAGCGTAATTATTAAACGACGCGTCCAACTCGGAGACGTCACTTAAGTTTTCTTCTTGTTTTTTCGCACCGACCTAATAATTAACCAACCGAAAACAGGTACCAAGAAAAAACTGACGGCAATAACAGCCATTGAAGAATCATCCGCGGGTTCAACAATAGGTTCGTAGCCGGGGCTTCCCGGCGCGGGCGCGGTTTCTGCCGCCTCATCCGCGGAGTCTTCATGATCCATTCCCGGCATATCCTCCGCTATGGCAGCTGACGACAGCAAAGTCACAAGGAAAAACGCTAAACAGAGAATCAGAAGAAGCTTATAGGTTATTTTTTTCATACGCATCATTTAGTCCAACCTTGCCTGAATTACCTAGAATGATACCAGGTCAATTACATATAGACAATAGGCCCTGGGGGTCGGGTAATTCGGGGACACAATACCGTAATACGGGGACACCATACCTATTTCCTCGGAAATAGGTATGGTGTCCCCGTATTACTCCCACCGCCACAGCTTGAAGCTAATGATAAAAAAGACTACTGTCGTTGCTACCAACACCCAAAGATCATAACTGATCGCGCTTAACGGTTCGGCTTTTATCATTACATCGCGCATGGCGTTCGCCAAATATGTGAGCGGTAATGCTTTTATAAGCGGCCTTATCCAGGCGGGAGCCGTATCGACCGGAAAAAAGACTCCGCCTAAAAACATCATTGGCATAGTAATAATATTGCTCAAGGTATCCGATATTTCCCGATTACGAGAGAAGCTGGCCACCGAAAAAGCAATCGTCACAAAAGCCAGGGAACCAATAATAATGACAACAAAAAGGGCGAAATAGCTGCCGAGAACATGAACATCGAAGAAGAGCCAGGCCGCGCCAATCAGCAACAGGGCCCGAAGAATTGAGAACAACATTTGGTTAGTGATTTGCGCCGCGAGAAATAAAGCTAGCGGCTGCGGCGTAACCTTTAGCCTGCGCAAAATTCCGCGTTCCCTGTAGTTAACGATCGTTCCCGCCAAACCAAACATGGCCGAGTTCATCAACGTCATCGCGATGATGCCCGGCACCAAAAAATCTATGTATCGCAGATTAGTGAGCCTGACGCTATGGCTCTTAAGACCAAGAAGCGTAGGAGACCGACTGACGGCACGATCAACAGAGCCTAGCACGTTCGCGACTGATCCTCTGACCACCTGGGACACAAAAGTTGCCGAGGGGTCATAATAGAGGTCAACTTTCACCTTCGGGGGAGATTCAACTGAGTCCGGATTTTCACCGGCCATCTGTCGAGCGCGTCTCTCATCGTTTTCGGCTATCGCCTGCTTGAGATCTTTAGAGAAGCCGACCGGCAGGACTACGACTCCGTCAAGATTGCCCGCTCTCAGTCTTTTCTTGGCGTCCTTAAGCTCACTAACTTCGTACAATTTGATAATCTGGGCTTTCTCAAATCCCTCCATAATCTTATGTGATTCCGGGGTGTTATCGCGGTCAACAATACCCAACCTCGGTGTCGCTTGGCCACCGTTAAAAACAATTCCAAAAAGGCCCATCAAGATAAGGGGAAATACAAATAGCCAAAAAAGAGCCTGTTTATTGCGGACTGTCATCTTAAGGTTAGCCACTAGAAGATCATAAAACTGTCTCAATCGCGAAGTCCCTTTCCCGTATATTGAAGAAAAACGTCTTCGAGATTTGCTCCGGATATATGCAAATTTTCAACTTTGAAATTATCGGCCTTTGCCATGTCAAAAAGACCGATGATCGAAGTTTGAACGTCTTTGGTATAAAGAACATATTGTCCCTCAAATACCGATGTTTCCGAAGCTTCTGTTTGTTTTTTCAGGTCATCCAAGGCCACGTCATGACTTGATTGAAAACTTATCTTCACTTCCGCGCCCAAACCTTCAATCAACTTTTTAGGAGCGTTAATGTCGATTATTCGACCGGCATCCATAATAGCTACTCTGCCGCAGAGGACCTCTGCTTCCTCCATATAATGGGTGGTAAGAACAATAGTTTTACCTTCTTTATTGATTTTACGAATAACATCCCAAAGACTTCTGCGGGCCTGGGGGTCTAGACCGGTCGTTGGCTCATCAAGAAAAACTACTTCCGGATCGTTTACGAGCGCCAAAGCAATCGAAAGACGTTGTTGCTGCCCGCCAGAAAGCTCATTGACCCGAGCCTTTTCTTTATCCACGAGGCTGACGGCTTCTAAAAGCTCATCTATTTGCGCGGCATTCAGAACGCGTCGATAGAACGAGCCAAAGAGCGCCAGCATTTCCCGGACAGTTAAATAATCGAAAAGAGCGGTGGTTTGAAGTTGGACTCCGATTAGTTCTTTGGTGGCCCCGGGATTAGGCCACACTGAAATAGATTTGATCTTGATCTCGCCGGAATCCGGCCGCCTTAAGCCCTCGATCATCTCTAATGTTGTCGTCTTTCCGGCCCCGTTAGGCCCGAGAATACCAAAGATCTCTCCCTGGGCGACCTCAAACGAGACATTATCAACGGCCTTTAGGTCTACATATGCCTTGCTTAAATCTTTGACTTCAATTGTATTCAAACGTGATCCTCTTTGGCTCTTTTAAAAAAGCGGTTTTTGAGGTGTTTTGGTTTCGGAAAGCGTAATGCCCAAATGGTTGTAGGCTCGCTCTGTCGCAATACGTCCCCGTGGCGTTCGCTGGAGAAAACCTAGCTGAACCAGAAACGGCTCGTAGACATCTTCAATAGTGCCTGGTTCTTCACCGAGCGCCACAGCCAGTGTATTTAAGCCAACCGGCGCCCCGTTAAACTTACGTATCAGGGTCGTCAAAATCCTTTGATCAAGTTTATCCAAACCAACTTCGTCAACTTCAAAAAGATTTAGGGCTTCGGCTGCCAAGGCTGCCGTTATCTTGCCGTCAGATTCTATTTCACTATAGTCGCGCACCCGCTTTAGAAGGCGGTTAGCTATTCTCGGTGTGCCCCTTGACCGTTTGGCTATCTCCAGGGCTCCGTCGGCCTCTATTTGCACTTTTATTAGCTTTGCTGATCGATCAATGATCTGCGCTAGCTCTTCAGCCTCATAATAATCAAGACGGCAATTGATGCCAAAACGATCTCGAAGCGGCGAGGTGATAAGCCCGGTTCTAGTGGTAGCCCCTACTAAGGTGAACGGTGGTATCTCAAGCCTTAGCGAGCGTGCGCTCGGCCCTTTTCCAATGACAATGTCGAGCTCAAAATCTTCCAGACCCGGATAGAGGATCTCCTCCACGGCCCGGTTAAGCCTGTGAATCTCGTCAATAAACAAAACATCGTGAGGATCTAGATTAGTCAAGATCGCGGCCAAGTCACCGGCGCGCTCCAGGGCCGGACCGGAAGTTGTCTTTAGGCTGACACCAAGCTCAGTCGAGACAATATAGGCCAGCGTTGTCTTGCCAAGACCCGGAGGCCCGCAAAGGAGAAGATGATCGAGAACTTCCCCCCGAGCCCGAGCCGCTCTAATAAATATCGAGAGATTCTCTTTGATCTGCTCCTGACCGACAAATTCATCTAATTTTTTTGGCCTGAGGCTTCTATCAAGCTCAACTTCATCTTTACTTATATCAGCCGCCAAAATTCTATCGTCCAAAACAGCTCCTATACTTTGGCTAATTTCTTTAAAGCAAACTTAATACACCAGTCGACGCTTTTGCCTTCAGCGACTCCAACCAGCGCTTGGGCTGCTTCAGTGGGCTGATAACCAAGCCCGATCAGGGCTTGTCTGGCTTCGACAACCGGTGTTGCCGATGAAACGGTATCGACCTCTATGCCCGCTCCCAGCTTTTCTTTCAATTCGAGAATCAACCTTTGCGCGGTTTTTTTGCCCACGCCCGGAGCCCCGGAAATCAATTGGGCGTCCTCTGCCACTATGGCCTGAATTAATTGGGCTGGCGGCAGATGTGAAAGAATGTTAAGCGCCGCCTTAGGCCCAACGTTACTCACCCCTATTAATTGAATGAAAACCTCTTTTTCGGTCTCATTTGCAAAACCATAGAGGTTCATCGAATCGTCTTTTATTTGTAAATACGTGCACAGCCTTACTTTGCTGCCGATCGCGGGCAGCGAGGCAATATCGGGCAGGGGCATCATAAGCTGGTAGCCAACACCACCGGTTTCAACAATAACCGTTTGACTGCTTTTGCTGGCCAGAATGCCATTCAACATCGCTATCATTATCAATCACCTCTTTGTGCTTGCTGCCGCTGTTTGATGCCCGCTCGTTTGTTTGACCAATTTTCGACTGTGAGCATGGCATATCGCAACTGCTAGCGCATCTGCGGCATCATCGGGTTTTGGTATCTCCTTGAGCGATAAAATAGCTTTCACCATATACTGTACCTGAGATTTATCAGCGGCGCCATAACCAACAACGGATTGCTTGACCTGCGTGGGAGTATATTCACTGAGCTCACAGCCAGCGTTGGCGGCGGCCAACAAACTAACCCCTCGCGCTTGCCCGACGGCTATCGCTGTCTTGGTGTTTTTGGAGAAAAATAATTGCTCAACAGCAACTTCGGGCTCTTCAAGAGTTTGAAATAATGAATGCAAATCTTCGCTCAACATTTTTAAACGATGATGGGCCGCCCTGCCGCTGGGCGTAGAAATCACTCCATACATGAGAACTTTTATCTTAGTTCCCGTCAAGGAGATAGCTCCGTAGCCGGTTGCGGCTGTGCCAGGGTCTATTCCTAATATAATCATCTATCCCTTTCGGCAATTTTTAAAGAGGATGCGCCCAATATTTATGCGAACATACGTACTGTATCACCTTTTACGATTGAGCCGCAAGTTCTTCTATGATCTCATCCGGGATATCAGAATTGGAATAGACTTCCTGAACATCGTCACAATCCTCAAGGGCATCTATGAACTTCAATACGCGTTGGGCTTCTTCTTTGGTTAAAGCCTGAGTTGTTTTTGGCAGCATGCATAGATCAGCTGATGTATACGCAAGCCCCTTTTGCTGTAATGCCTCGCTCACGGCAGCCAGCTCCTGCGGGTCGGTTGTGATCTCATAACAATCGCCTTCGGTATTCATGTCTTCGGCTCCTGCCTCTAGAGCGCCCTCAAGAACAGTCTCTTCGTCGCCCGCTGAACTAGGAACTAAAATAACGCCTTTTCGCTCAAACATCCAAGCCACCGAGCCAGAAGATCCGAGGTTCCCATTATATTTTGTAAAGATATTACGCATCTCAGCCGCGGCACGATTGCGATTATCCGTCATGACCTCGACTAGCACTGCTACGCCATCAGGCCCGTATCCTTCATAGACAATCTGCTCAAATTGAACGCCGTCAATTTCGCCAGTTCCCCGGGTTATGGCCCGATCG
>JAUWRD010000188.1 GCA_030610765.1 Actinomycetes bacterium | reverse complement strand
CGGTTTGCCTTGGGCCAAGCTGACCGCCATTAACCTGGTAATTCTAAATGTGTGCCTCTCAGGTAGCCTACTCGTGTTGGCGATAACACGCCTTGATATGCTCAGCACCTTGCGTGAATTAAAAGACGCGACGATAGATGTATACACGCTTGTACATACCGGATCTGTCCTTAAGATTTTAGCTATACTGACAGTTTTTGCCGTTATTTGGATCATTTTCTTGGCGGCCCTATATCCGCCGATCGAATGGGATGCGCTAATGTATCACCTGCCCGCGGTCGGCCACTACATGCAACAGCAATCTTTAGCTGACCCAGCTTTGCCGATGGACGCTTTTAGTAAATATGGTATTGACGGGTCGGCTTGGATAAACTCATTTCCGAAAAATATCGAGATCTTATTCTTATGGGCGACGATTATTCCAGGTACCGATATTCTGGTAGACATGGTCGAGCTGGTTTTTGGTCTGATCGGCGTGATTGCGGTTTACTCACTTGCCAGCAAGCTTGGCGTCGGGCGAAAGTGGGCAATTTCCGCCGGTTTAATCTTTTTTTTAACCCCTATTGTATTAGCGCAAAGCCGCTCAAACAACATCGATCTTAGCAACAGCGCCCTTATACTAGTGGCTTTGGCCCTTCTTTATTCAAGTAGCGGGCGCCGGCAACCAGGCGCGGTCATTGTCGCCGGGATCGCCGTTGGTATCGTCGTCGGGGCCAAATGGTCGGGCCTGTTGTTTTTGCCCCTGTTCTTAATAATCCTGGCAGGTCAACGGTTATTTTGGAATGCGCGCGACCAACTGTCTAGATTCCATAAGCTGGCTTACGAATCGGCTATTTTTCTTGGCCCAGCTGTTCTTTTCGGCTCATATTGGTATCTGAAAAATTGGTATTTATACTCCAACCCTCTTTGGCCCTTTAAGATTTCTTTTCTTGGTTTAAAAATTTTCAGTGGTCCACTGACCCAGGAGGCCGTTTTGTCCAGAACTTTTCCAGAGCAACTACAAGGTATGAATATGCTGCACAAGCTCTGGGTTACTTGGCAAGAATTCATTATTTTCGGATATGACAGCGACATGAAGCTAGGAGGTTTGGGTATTTTCTGGTTCGTTTTTGGCCTACCCGCTATTTTTTATGCGCTACACTGGATAATCAAACGGCGTGATCTGGCTCAAGCTATGATATTCATCGTGCCTTTGGCGATGCTTTTACTTCACCCAGAGAACTGGTGGACCAGGTATACCATGTTTATCGCCGGGCTGGGTGCGATCGCGTTCGCTAAAATAAGATCGGGCGAGCACCGACTTGAAGTTGCCAGGCTAATTGATCTTTCACTGGTCGGAATGATGATCTACTCAACGGTCGCCAGCTTTTCAACCAGTTATTACCAACCGCAAAAAATAGTTGCGCTTATGAACGGGAGACCTGATAAAAATACGAGTGCTAGCTTAAGACCTGAAATAGTCAGCCAGGCTTACGACCACGTCATAAAGAAGACGGCTGGCAAACCGGCCAATGTGGCTTATGGTGCCGGGCTGGATTTTACTTACCCGCTTTGGGGTCCGGGCTTGCAAAACCACGTTTATTTTCTTGATCCGGATGGAGCGGCCTCGTGGATAGCCAAGCTTCGCGACAAACATATCAAGTATCTATTGGTCAGGACGGAAGGTCCCGAGCAGAAATATATTAAGAAATCATCTCTTTTTAACCGGATATATTTTGATCAAAGGCAGGGTTATGAAGTCTACAAGTTCCGTGGATAAAAAACCAAAATACGGTGAAGTATTCTCAATTGAGCAGGAAGCTGATGAAGCTACAAGCCCGGGCTTTTTAGTAGTCGTGTGTCTCCTTTTCTTGATCTACGCGACGACGTCTAGACCGATCTTGTACGCCTCAATATATGAATGGATTTCTCAATTATTCGCAATCGGGTCTATTGTCAACATGTGAGGTTGTTATGAAAAAAGATCATATTGTCTTCGGTAGTCCAAATATTGATCAGGCGGAAATAGATGAGGTTGTTGAGTGTCTGAAGTCAGGTTGGCTGTCAACCGGCCCGCGGGTACAGAAATTTGAAAAAGCTTTTAGTGAGTATACTGGCGCCAAACACGCTTTAGCTGTTAATTCTTGCACCGCCGGTCTCCACCTGGGGCTTCTGGGCGCCGGGGTCGGACCCGGCGACGAGGTGATTACCACGCCGCTTACTTTCGGGGCAACCGCGAACGTCATCGTTCATGTTGGCGCGATCCCTATCTTTGTAGATGTTGACAGCAAAAACATGAATATCGACCCCGATCAAATAGAAGCGGCCATTACCCCAAGAACCAAGGCGATCAT
>JAUWRD010000041.1 GCA_030610765.1 Actinomycetes bacterium | reverse complement strand
TGTCCCCATAATTCGAATTAAGTATTGTGTCACCGAAATATCCCTCGTTGGTTCTTTTCCCCGTGCTCTGATATCCTAGTTAATTGATATGTTTGATATGCGATATCATATTGCCTCTCTTGTTGCGGTCTTCCTGGCGCTTACTGTCGGGTTGCTGTTAGGTTCGCTAATCGTTGATAAGGGTATTTTGGCTAACCAACAAGAGGGAATGCTAAAGAGCATTCAAGTTGATATTGAAAAGATCAATGAGCAAAATAATCTTTTGCGGCAAAAACTTGACCAATTGGAACGTTTTCAAAGCCAAGTACTGCCGATTGCGGTTAAAGATCGTCTTTTAGATAAGCAAGTCGTGATTGCCACCTTTTCCCCGGAACAAAATAAGCTGCAAGATGAAATAGAGCGAGGCATGGAACTGGGCGGGGCTGAGACATTTTCTCTCCGGATAGATACAGAAAAACTGGATTTTTCAAACGAGGAGTTAGTCACTCAGCTTGGTGCGACATTCAACGAGACTGAAGCTGTTGGCGGTAGTTTTGAACGCCGTTTTTGGGATCGTTTCGCCAGCGAAATAGCCGGAGTTGAGTCACCAGTGCTGACCGATGAGTTAGTTGGCTCTGGTCTGGTTAGTTTTGACACGTCGGCGATTCCGGTAAAAAATATTGTAATTGTGGCCGCGACAAAAAAGCAAGCTCGAAATCGTGACATGTTATTTCTTGAAGCAATCGCTCAAGAAGAAGAGATTCGAGTTGTCGGGGTCGAGCAGACGACAACCAAACCATCGCGCGTGAGCGCCTATAAGCTGCGAAAGGTGAGTACCGTTGATAATGTGGATGAAGTCGCTGGCATTATCTCGCTTTCCTACTTGCTTTCCAATCCTGAAGTTAACGCTCACTATGGCGTCAAATCAACCGCCGGCAAGTTCATGCCTTAAATGACAATGCCTTTAGCTGACAAGAATGGCACGAGACGGCTTGTCGCCCTTGTTCCGGCGCTTAACGAAGCAGATACAGTCGAAACTACTGTCACCGGGCTGATCGATTCAATTGAGGGCGTGGAGGTTTATCTAGTAGACGATGGGTCTACTGACGACACGGTGGGCAGGGCTAAGTCAGCCGGGGCTGAGATTATTAGCATGCCGGGCAATATCGGCAAGGGCTCGGCAGTCAATACAGCTTTTAATCAAATCAATTTAGCCGATGAAGATCTTTTGATATTGATCGACGCTGACCTCGGACGTACAAGTATCGAAGCGGTAAAGTTGGTGGGCCCGGTAATCGAGGGAAAGACCGATATGACAATTGCCGTCTTTTTGGGGCCCAAAAGTCCGGGTGGCTTTGGTCTTGTAAAGGGATTGGCGCGCTGGGGTATAAAGCGCTTCGGTACGCTAGATCCTAAAGCGCCTCTTTCCGGACAAAGAGCTATGAAGGCCGGCCTCTTTCGAGCTGTCGGTGGCCTGGAGCCGGGTTTTGGCATGGAGACAGGTTTAACGATAGATGTTCTAAGACAAGGTTTTTCAGTGACCGAAATTGATACAAACATGGGTCATAAAGAGACGGGCCGGGATATCGCCGGCTTTATCCACAGGGGAAGCCAATTCGTCGCGGTGGCAATTGCTATTGCGAAGCGGGTGATCGGCTTGAATTCAGGAGCAAATAAAACCAGGCGCAAACCGCGTATAGCACCATAATAGCGGCTGTTACAACTCCTGAGTCATTTAGTAAGAGCGCTACCACGCTGCCTATAACAATCGCTCTAATTCCAATTAACAGAAGACTGTAGTCCCGGTTAAGTTTCGCTAACGTTCCCGCTGCGCCAATTTTCAGCGCTATAACAGCAAAGGCTGAAGCACTCAAGATGTTTGTCCAGGAAGAAAACTTTATTAATCTGATATTCGTAGCTAGTTTTCGAGTGATAATGTTGACAATTTGCCCTCCACCGGAAGCTTTAGCAGATGAAACAGCGCGAGCCGCATGCGACGAGCTAGAGCTAAAGTAGTCCGCGCCCAGAATAACCCCTACGGCTGCACCCATCCCGAGGAGGATGAAAAGGGCATGTTTGCCAGTCAGACGTATTTCCTGAAGGAGCAGAGTGAGCACGATTCCGAGTGCAATAGCCGCCAGCGCGCCGCCGACATTGGCTCCTAGAGATGGAAACCCGATCACGAACGTCAGGATCAAAAAGAGGCTCAGCGCTATGGCGCCCATCTTTTTTTTGCTAAAGCTGGATTGCTTGGCAAAGAATGCCGTCAGAGAGAGCGCGGCTGTAGCCAAAAGCACACCGGTGTATTCATTGCCGACCCCATAGAAGCGGGCACCAATAATCGAGCTCATGCCCATCACTGAGTTTCGCTCCAATATTGAGCCGATAAACAATTGAATAATTATTGCCAAAAAGGCGATAAGACTTGGCACGGTCACCGCGACTATCGGGTTTTGACGCCATATTAGCCAAGTGACGAAACCAGCCCCAAGGCTAACCAAGGGAATAATTATTAACGGATATGTCGGTGTAGGGTAGTCAACGATATTAGCAAGAAGCGCCACAGCCGGAAAAAACGTAAGAGCCAATAAAAGAGGCTGTAAATAACCGGACCAGGTTTTTGCCGACCCTAGAAGGAAAATCAAGGTAGTCGTTACCAAAATAATGATCACCACAGTTATGAAAGCACTCAATAATTGAGATCGCGCCGCGAAGTTGGTAAAAGATTTCTTTTCAATATTCTCGATGTCGGCCAAGGCGTCATCGGCAGCTGCTGATTTAATTGGCCGGCCTCGCAGGTGCGCGGGAGTCTCAAGGCCAAGGAACGAAAGAATCGTTGGCGCGATATCGCTGTTGGCTATCATGCCTCGCCAGCGTGTGCTAGTTGAGGTAAGGAGGCCCTTGTAGCCCTCGGCCGCTATGATGATAGGCGTCTGAAAGAGCTTGGACTTGGCTAGCTCTATCGGGGGGTAGGGGGCGACCATGATTATCATAGTTTCTTTATTCGAGAAAGTTTTTGACAGCCTGCCGAAGAGTTCATCAATATTCTGCAATGATCTTTTCCGCCGAAGATCAACCTGACGGTCGGTTAGAAAATCGCGCAAATATCCGATGCCGGCGGCCTCACCATACTCTAGAGCGACAAACTGACTACTTTTTAGGCCTTCTTCGACGGCCGCGAAAGCGCTGTCGGGGTCATTGACTTTTCTATTTACGGATCCCTGGCTAGTCAAACCATCGGTATCCATAGCAATCAAGTTAATTTCCCGGTGGTAATTGCCCAAAGCGTCAGTGTTTCCGAAGACCGCGCGCTTGATGCCGGCTTGGCGTAGCAAGTCACCAAGGGTACCAGGGATGGCAGTGTACGATAATTTCGAATTCAACCGGGACATTTCAGGAAAGCTGGGGCTCAATACTTGGCTTAAGCCAGGTACCGGGAACGATCGTTCTGACCCTCGAAACTCAACCTTTTCCCCTTTGTCGACCGCCAGGTTTCCAAATTTTCCAGCCCGGGCACGGGCTCCAACTCCAATTGATAGATAGCTGCTGGGGCTATCTGGAGCACCTTTGCCTGCCCTGGAATTCATCAAACCAACGGCCGCGTTTTTCGTCAAGCTGTCTTTGATGTTCGGCAAGTCGCCGGAAGCAAGGTCTTCAGCGCTTATTCCGCTGAGCGTGATCAAGATGACTCGTTTGGATTCTTTTTTGTCAACCAACTCGGCGCTACCGATAGTTGTGGTTAAGAAGGATAAGATGAGGACAAACAGAATAAAACTTAATTTCCTTAGCATGCGGTTAGTCTATCAAGACAGTAGACTTGCCGCAACAACGGCAACTCGTCTTCCGTTAAACGGACGATATTTTTTTAAGGCGCAGCTTAAATATGGTGACGGTCAGGAAGGATAGCCAAATAAACAGGAAGCCGAGAAGCTTGAAGCCGTCTTCCCAAACAACAGGGACAACTTTGTGCAAGGCAATGTCAAAAAATATGCTTAAGGCCAGCAGAGTAACCCCGCCATAAGCAAGGAATTGTGCTGGAGGGACAACCGACATATCTTTTTTTAAACCGTACCAAAGCCAGTAAGCGATGACGGCATAGCCGATAAATAATGGGATATCCCAGAGAGATGATTTCACTTGCAGACCGATCAATCGAAAAATTTCACCGGAATATATAGATAGCGCTTCGTGTAGCTCAAATGTTTCATCAAATCCCAGAAATGTAGCGAAGGCGGCTGTGAACAGCCAGGTCCGGGAAGGATTTTTCTGCAATCCGCCCTCAGCGGTCCAGAGGCTATTGATCAGGGCAGTAGCTGCTATTAAGCTAATTTGTACAGCTGACACGCGTGTGTAGAAAGTGTTTTCAGTGAAAAGATTTACGCCGATGATAATCGATTGGTATTTTGTGAACCCGATGAATAGAATCTCAAAGCCGATGATTGTGGCAATAAGCAGCTTGTATTTGGTGGATGCGTGGTATCGTTGCCGTTCTTTCGGTTGAGTCTTTGGATCCGCCCGTTCGAATATTTGATCTTTTCGTTCGGGTTCGGCGCGAAAGTGCAATTTAAATACGCTCCCTACTACCAATTACTTTTATGTCTTGTGCTTATATATCCTTTTTTCAGGTATTACAGTCATCTCAAAATACAATGCGGGATGGTGCGATATTTCACGGTGGTATATTATTTTGATCAATGTTTATTATGAGAAGAAAACTTATTCGTCTTTTTATACTTGTCGCTCTGGTGAGTTTTGCGTTTCTTGGCCGCGCGAGCGCTCTTTCCATAGACAGCCGCGCTGTCATCATTATTATCGACAGAGTCACTTGGGCTGAATTGGCAGCCTCTCAACCATCAAACTTAAGTCACCTGGCCAAAGAAGGCGCCCCTGGTTTACTTATCAATCGTACTGCCGGCCCCAGAACTACCAGCGTCCGCTCGTACGCGACAATTTCAGCAGGTACGCGCGCTGATGCCGACGCAGATGCCGGCCGCGGGCTTAATCCAAGACGTTTTAAAGAGCTAGTTGATCTAAACAAGAAGACCGGCTATCGGGCACAGGTCGGCTTGTTGTCAACAGCCTTGCGCAAGGGCGGCGTTGATGTCGCTGTTATCGGGAACGCGGACTACAGAGACAAAGATGGGAGATATATTTTAGGGCGTGAGGTTGAATTGTTGGGCGCGGATAAAGATGGGCGTCTACCGCCTGGAAGAAAGAGCTTAATATATAAGGCGCCAGGTAATGGCAGTATATCGACAGACTATCAGCAGATGAAAGCATCGTTTAGTCGTCTTTCCACGCCCGCAAGCTTAGTTATTGTAGAGACCGGCGATACCAGGCGGTCAGATATGACCTCAACTAAATCAGGAGAAAAGATTGCTCCTAAGATGGAAGCAATTGCAAGGGCCGACAAATTTATCGGTTGGGTGGCGAAAGACCTGGATTTTAAAAGAGATATGTTAGTTGTTTTATCGCCGTCTATGCCACGCGAGTCCGGCGGGCTCACACCGATAATAATGGCAGGCCCGGGTATTGCGCCGGGTCTTCTGACATCACCCTCTACGCGCCGGCCGGGTTTATTGGTTAGTTTAGACGTGGCTCCGACAGTGGCAAATGTGTTCGGAGTGGATTTGGGAAGCCAAAACTCCGGTCGCCTAATAAAAACGGTTGCCGGCACGACATCTTTTCAGTATATGGCTCAACAGGCCCACGACTACCTATTGAGTGAAGAATTGTCTGTGCCGATTACGATCGGTTACAGCGTGGCCGAAGCATTTTTGCTTGTAGCCGGATTCCTGGGATTAATTTTTATAAAGGAAAAATTAAGAAGCGCTTACGAATGGTTACGCTTGATTATCATTTTTGTTCTTGCTTTGCCATTAGGGGTTTTTATAACACCGCTGCTCCCAATAGCCTACGCAAATGGAGCCACCTACATTGGTCTGGTTCTACTTATTTCGGCTGTCATTGCTTTTTCGGCTTGGCGAATGAGTGACAAAACGCGCTCTCCAATAATATTCTTAACGGGCTCGACAACTCTTTTTATTTTGGTGAATCTCCTCATTGGTGCCCCTGGCGACGGCAAATCAGCTTTTGGTTATACGGCTATTAATGCCAGCCGTTTTTACGGTATGGGCAATCACTATCTGTCGTTTCTTCTGCCGGCTGTTCTAGTTTTTGCGCTCCTTTGGGCAGAGAGATCTGAGCGTGATTTTGCCACCTTGGCCCGGCCGCTCGCGATCATCTTGGGGGCCATTGTTTTTGTTGTAGGTTTTGGCGGTCTTGGCGCCAACACCGGCGGAATAATCATGATGGCGCCCGCTTTTACGTTGGTATATTTTTCGCTGGTGACGCAAGTTAAGCCTCGTCATTTCGGCGTAGCCGCGCTGACCACATTGGCTGCTGTCTTAATGTTGGCGGCCGCGGATGCCTTTTTCCCGAGTGAGCCTACCCACTTAGGAATAGTTACGCGGCAGGCGGCTACAGGCGCCATCCCGGCTTTTATCGCCGTTATTAAGCGGAAAGTCATGCTCAATGTTGGCGTTTTCAACTATAGCTATTGGTCTTATCTTGGACTCGCGGCCTTTACTGCTTTAGTGGTTTGGCAGTTTTTTGGGAAGCGACAAGGCGGAGATTGGGTACTTAAGAGACATCCAGGTGTCGCTATTGCTTTGTTTGCCGGGACTATCGCTGGGTTAGTAGGCGCTTTGGCAAATGATTCCGGCATTGCCATTATGGCCATGCTTCTTGGGTATCTTTTAACTATCGTTCTTTATTTGGAAATATGCGATAGCTTCACTAGGGAATAATATTATATTCGGTTAAGATAGAGACCAAATTTGAAGGCTTAAAGGTGATGGATCCTGTTTTTATCAACGCTTATAGTCTCGATCGTTTTGACGGTGCTCTTTTACAACCCGATTTTGCGCTTGTTGAGTGGAGCCAACTGCACTAAGCCAAACTATCGCAAACACTATGTTGTCAACGGTTTTGGAATTCTTTTACCGATGGTGATGTTGTGGTCCTCAGCTGTTTACGGCATTCAAGTTTTTGCAAGAACTGGTTCCGGTTTAAGCTCACTCGCGCTTCCATTGCTTTTGGTAACTACCATGACTATGAGTTTTGTAGGTTTTGTGGACGACCTCTTAGGGACGCGGCTCATCGGCGGTTTTCGGGGACACTTTTCACAATTGCGTTTCGGGATAATAACCACTGGGACGCTTAAGGCAATGGTGGGTTTTGCGCTTTCAGTTACAATTGCCGCTTTTGTTTCAAATAACATTATTGATTACCTGATAAACTCCGGGGTCTTGTTGTTGTCGATCAACGCCGTTAATCTTTTCGACTTGAGACCGGGCCGCGCGATCAAGGTATTCACAATTAGCGCGGTCGCGACTTTTCTGGCCAGCTTGACCTCTACTTTCTGGGCTTATTGGGGTTTAATTATTCCGCCGGTAGCAGGTCTTCTATGGGGCGACATCAAGGAGCAATCGATGATGGGCGATGTAGGAGCAAACGCTTTAGGGGCTATTCTCGGGTTAACTTTTGTGATTAACTTATCTCAGACCGTAAATCTAATTATTTTAGGTTTTCTGGTGGTTTTACATGTAGTTTCGGAAAGATATTCAATAAGCACATTCATTGAAAAGACGCCAATTATAAAACAGCTTGATGAATTAGGCATGAAACGGTGATTATTTGAGCCGGATGAGGACCAGGAGAGGTACGGCCAAACATATTTTCGTGACCGGTGGTGTTGTCTCATCGCTAGGAAAAGGAATCACCGCCGCATCTCTTGGTCGCTTATTGAAATGTCACGGCTTAAAAGTAACTATTCAGAAACTCGACCCTTATCTAAACGTCGACCCCGGTACCATGAGTCCCTTTCAGCACGGAGAAGTTTTTGTAACCGATGATGGCTCCGAGACAGATCTTGATCTTGGGCACTACGAAAGATTTATCGATGAGAGTCTTGGCCAAGACAGTAACGTTACTGCCGGGTCTATCTATTGGTCGGTCGTGACAAAGGAGCGAAGAGGCGACTATCTCGGCGGTACTGTTCAGGTTATTCCCCATGTAACAAATGAAATCAAAGAGAGAATCCTCGCGCTGGCCTCCGGTGATGTTGATATTGTTATTACCGAAGTCGGCGGAACCGTAGGCGATATAGAAAGTTTGCCCTTTCTTGAGGCGATCAGGCAGTTTCGGAAAGATATCGGGAAAGAAAGCGTCCTCTATATTCATCTGACATTAATCCCGTACCTGGAAAGCTCCTCAGAGCTAAAAACAAAACCGACCCAGCACAGCGTAAACGAACTGCGGCGTATCGGTATCCAACCAGATATTATTGTCTGCCGATCCGATCGACCGATCGACCAATCTATAAGAGCGAAAATTGGTTTGTTTTGTGATATCGAACCAGAAGCTGTAGTGTCCGCGCTTGATGTAAATAATCTTTACGAAGCGCCACTTAAACTTCACGAAGAGGGTCTTGATGGGATCGTCGTTAATGAACTCAAGCTTAACTGTCCCCCGATTGATTTATCTGAATGGCGGGAATTAGTAGAAAAGATTCACTCGATTGAAGACACGGTCAAGATTGCGATTGTCGGGAAATATGTTCAACTTCCCGATGCTTACCTGAGTGTGGTTGAGGCTTTGAAGCACGCCGGTTTTAGCGCTGGAGTCGGCATAGATATCCGGTGGGTTGATGCTGAAAGGCTTAGTCCCGAGGAGATGAAAGATCAGCTCAAGGACATCGACGGGGTTTTGGTTCCCGGGGGTTTCGGCATTAGAGGCATAGAGGGCAAGATCAAAGCTGTCACTTTCGCGCGTGAGAACAAAATACCATTTCTAGGCATTTGCCTGGGGATGCAATGCGCGGTAATTGAGTTTGCCCGGAACGTTGTCAATTTAGAAGGGGCTAGTAGCTCTGAATTTGATCGGGCAACCCCTTATCCTGTTATTGACCTCATGCCCGACCAACGTAATGTTGCCGACATGGGCGGAACAATGCGACTTGGAAGCTATCCTTGTAAGGTTCAGTCATCTACAAAAGTACAGAAAGCTTACGGTGAAAGCCTGGTATTGGAACGCCATCGCCACCGTTTTGAAGTGAATAACGTCTTTCGTGCACAACTAGAAGAGGCCGGCATGAAATTTAGCGGTACGTCGCCTGATAGCAAATTAGTTGAGGTAGTCGAGTTGCCGGATCACCCGTGGTTCGTGGCTTGTCAATTTCATCCTGAATTCAGATCAAGGCCAACCAGGCCACACCCGCTTTTTAGAGAATTTGTCGCTGCCGCTGCTGCTAAAAGCCGTCAGACAGATCAGTCGGTAACGGTTACTGGTGGTTAGCCAATGGTCGACCAAAAGCGGCTTGTTGATAACTTTTTTGAAATAGTTTCCATTGACAGCCTTTCCTTCAAAGAAAAGAAATTAGTAGATTATCTAGCCCGGAAACTTAAGGGTCTTGGTTTCTCAATCAAAGTAGATGGCGCTGGTGCCATCATAGGGGGAAATACCGGGAATCTCATCGCTCACCTACCCGGAAATTCTGATAAACCCCCGATATATTTCAATTGTCACCTAGATACTGTTGAACCCGGAATAGGCGTCGAACCTGTGCTGAAAGATGGCATTATCAGAGCTGCGGGGGAGACTGTCTTAGGCGCTGACGACAAGGCCGGAATAGCCGCAATTCTCGAGATGGCACATATTGCCGTTGAGGGTGAAGATACTCATGGACCGATAGATCTTGTTTTCACGGTCGCGGAGGAAACAGGACTCCTTGGCGCTAAGAATCTGGACTGGTCATTGGTGACAGGTGAGTATGGGTTCGTTCTCGACGCCGCCGGTTTAGTTGGGGAAATATACACTGTCGCGCCTTGGCAAAATACAATTAGCGCCGTCTTTCGCGGTCGGGCCGCGCACGCCGGCGTCAATCCCGAATTAGGGGTGAGCGCCGTTCAGGCAGCAGCTCGAGCAATAGAGACAATGCCCTTGGGTCGTCGGGACAGCGAGACTACAGCAAATATTGGCGAGATAAAGGGCGGGCGTGCTCCAAATATCGTACCTGAGCTCGCCGAGATAAAGGGCGAGGCTCGCAGCCTTAAGCTAAATAAACTCGACCGGCAAACTGACAGGATGGTTCAGGCTATCAATCACGGAGCCAAAGCTTTTGGCGCTGAAGTCGACGTTGATGTGGCCAGGGAATATGACGGTTACAATCTGTCATCGAAAAAGAAGGTCGTGGTCTGGGCTAGTGAGGCCATCAAGCATATTGGTCTCGAACCGATCTATGCCTCCACAGGCGGCGGGAGCGATACCAACGTTTTCAACTCCCGTGGCGCCCCAACAGTCAACTTAGGCGTTGGATATATCGATCCTCATACAACTAATGAATCTATCTCACAGGATCAGCTCAGATTAGCTGCCGAGCTGGCAGTCGCCATCGCCCTGCGATAACCAGGGGGTCAGGTCTTAACCTAACCAGGGGGTCAGGTCTTGCAATGACACAATTTGCTCCTCTTGCAGGCCGTTGTTCCCATCTATTAATCTCCTCCTTTTTTCATGTAGACTTTCACCATGCCTAAATTTTTTCAAAAAATATATAAGGTTGGAACCAACCCGTGTGTTGCAGTGCCGCGTCGGGTCAGCGACGACATTGGCAAAAACGGCTATGTGCCGGTCAAAGGTACGATTAACGGTCATCAATTCAAGTCGACGCTAGTGCCCTTGAGCTCGTGGCGCCACCGTCTCTATATAAACGGGGAGATGCGGAAAACATGCAAGGCGGGCGTGGGGGACGAGATAGAAGTTGTACTTGAATTCGATGATCAACCACAGGAAACGCCAATGCCACGCGCCTTTTCTGAAGCACTAGAAGCAGACCTTAAAGCTAAAACCCGATATGAGTCCTACACTCCCTCGCGCCAGCGGGAGATATTGGCCTACCTCAATTCCCTGAAAAAGCCGGAGCCCTTAGAGCAGAACATCACCAGACTTCTCACCAAGTTAAAAGCGGAATAAGCAAAAGGCATATTAATCAGCGCATTGGGAAAAAAGATGATGATTTCCGAAAGCACCGAATAAACCTGATAAAAGGAGTGAGCGGTATGTTTGAAATTATGGACGAAAGCGCCGGGAATGTTCTCGGTATTAGGGCAACCGGCAAGATAAGAAGGGCAGATTACGATGAGTTGACCCCTATTTGCGAAGACCTTATTAACAAAGAGGGCAAGATACGCATGCTGATAGATATGAAGGATTTTGAGCTTGAAGAGCCGAGTGCTTGGGGAGCTGATTTTCATTTCGGCCACGAGTTTCATAAGAAGATCGAAAAAATGGCTATCGTCGGCGATAAGCGTTGGCAATCATGGATGGTGGATTTTTGCCGACATTTTTATGCTAAAGAGGCAAAGTATTTTCCCGATTACGACGCCGAAGCAGCATGGGATTGGTTGAAAGAAGGCCAAGAGCAGGCAGCATAGACAATCTGGCCTTTGGGCGTTGAAATTGCGTTATTATCTGAGTCATAATGCAATGAATGCGCTTAACTATGGCGCGAACCTTTTGGAAAGGGCCCTTGATCCGAAGGGGCTTATGTGAGGAGGATGTATGAAACGCGCCGTATTAGTAATATTGATCTTGATAAGCATGGGTTTAGTGTTGTCGGCGGTAGGCTGCGAGGAAGCGAAGGAAAGCAAAGAACCTTCGAAAAAATCTCAGCCCAAGGCTGAAAAGTCTGTTCCAAAAGAGCCAGAGCCCAAAGAAGAGCCCGCCGAGGAAGCGCAGAAACCTTCAGGGCCTCCGACATTGGCAGATACCGAAGGATACAAGCAGTGGTTGAAATTCAATCGCGAGCCAATTGAAGGGCGCACGCATGGCCTAACTGACATTTATGTAAATCAGGATCGTGACGTGATCGCGCCTCACGGGATCCTGAAATTTCCGTTTCCCGATGGCACAATTATCGTCAAAGAAATCTTGTCGAGCGATTTGATATCGATTATGCGCAAAGTTAAAGGCGCGGATCCAGCCCATAACGACTGGGAATGGATAGAATATGACGCGGAAGAGTCAGTCATCGGCAAAGACGCGTCCTGCTGGGGTTGCCATGAGCAGGCAAAAGCCATGGACTACGTCTTCACTGATCTGGAAAAATCAGAGTAAAAGTGGAGCAAGCCGACGCTAGGATAGCCTACAAAACATGCCCGCTCTGTGACGGTAGTGATGCAATCGAGGAGTGCGTAGCGGATTGCTCACACCATCCTCTTTACAGTCACGAACTTCCCAAAGCGCAGCGTTGGCTTCGCTGTCGCCAATGCGATCACGTATACGTCGACGGCTATTTCAGCAAAGAGGCCCAAGATTTATTGTTTTCCGGCGGACACACCTATCAGACGCCTGGTCAGGAAATCGAGAATACTCGATACATTTCCGCGAGAATGGTAGAGGTCGTTTGCGAATTGTTGCCCGCGTCAACCGGACGATGGCTCGATATCGGTTTTGGTAATGGATCATTAATGACCACGGCCGCAGAGTTCGGATTTCAGGTTGTAGGTTTGGATATGCGAGAACCTAACATTAAATTGATGCGGGAGTATGGGTTTGAAGCACATGCTACCGAATTTGAAAAATATAAACCAAATGAACTTTTTGACGTAATTTCAATGGCTGATGTCCTCGAGCACATACCTTTTCCAAAAGTGGCTCTGCGGCACGCGCATGAGTTACTGCGCGAGGGTGGGCTGTTTTTTCTTTCAATGCCAAATTCCGATTCGTTTCTTTGGTCTTTTCTCTCTCACGAAAAAATCAATCCATACTGGGGCGAGCTTGAACAC
>JAUWRD010000081.1 GCA_030610765.1 Actinomycetes bacterium | reverse complement strand
CAGATGGGCTAACCGGATTCCAGAACCAGCAAGAGTTTTTAACTCGTCTGGAAGATGAAGTAATACGTGCAAAACGATATGATCGACCCTTAAGCGTAGTCGAGCTGGATATCGACTTTTTCAAAAAATATAACGACAGCTATGGCCACCTTGCCGGCAATCAATTGCTCAAAACGCTCGCAGCCGCAATCGGCGAGAACAGTCGTTTAACTGATTCCTGCGCGCGCACAGGTGGCGAGGAATTTGCCATTATCATGCCGGAAACCGAATTTGAGGAAGCTGTTCGGTTGGCCGACCGCCTGCGGAGCCTCATCGAAATGCTGAGATTCAAAAACAGCGAAGATGAGAGCACATGTATTACAGTCTCGATGGGCATCGCTTCATTTCCGGCCCACGGTAAATCCGGTACTGAACTCTATCAAGCCGTTGACAAAGCCCTCTACAAAGCCAAGGATATGGGCAGAAACCGGGTCATCGGTTTTCCCGATATATTGCCGACCGCTGTGGCTCATGAAAACATAAGTACTTCATAGACTTGCCTACCAATTAGACTATTGATAATATATTCACTTATACGCTATTAACCTGTCTTCGGCTTACACCTTAAACGGGCTAATGGTGCATTTGTTACCACTTTTTAAGAAATCAAGAAAGCAAAGACAAGGGTAAACTGTTCTCTAAAAGGAGGAAGTATGAAGAGTGACATTGAAATTGCTCAGGCAGCAACAATGAAGCCGATCCAAGAGATTGCTGATGCAGTCGGTATCGAAGAGGACGAGCTAGAGCTCCACGGCAAGTGGAAAGCGAAAATCAGTCTAGATGTTCGCGAAAGGCTCAAAGATCGGCCGAACGGAAAATACATTGACGTGACCGCTATTACTCCGACGCCACTCGGCGAGGGAAAAACGGTGACGACAATCGGATTATCCCTCGGGCTGAACAAGATCGGAAAGAATGTTATCACTTGCATTCGTCAACCATCTCTCGGACCGGTTTTTGGAATCAAGGGTGGAGCCGCCGGTGGCGGTTACTCACAAGTCGTGCCGATGGAAGATTTTAATCTCCATCTAACCGGCGATGTCCACGCTGTTAGTATCACCAACAATTTGCTATCAGCTTTTATCGACGCCAGTTTGATGCACGGAAATCCACTCGACATCGACCCAAATTCCATCACTTGGAACCGTGTGGTAGATGTTAGCGATCGTGTTCTCAGAAATATTGTGGTCGGGCTTGGCGGAAAGACCAACGGTATTCCGCGCGAAGCCAGCTACGATATCGCGGTGGCCTCAGAGGTTATGGCAATTCTAGCAATGACAACCGGGCTCAAAGATATGCGCGAGAGACTGGGCCGTATAATTATCGGCACGAACTCAAAAGGCGAGCCCGTCACAGCTGAAGATCTCCAGTGCGCCGGTTCAATGGCGGTTCTTATGAAAGACGCGATCAAGCCCACGCTGATGCAGACAGTTGAGAATACACCTGTTCTTGTACACGCCGGGCCGTTCGCTAATATCGCCCAGGGCAACAACTCAGTCATTGAAGATCAAATTGCTCTGAAGCTGGCCGACTATGTTGTGACCGAGAGTGGTTTTGGAGCCGACTGCGGCGCCGAGAAATTCCTTAACATTAAATGTCGTTACAGTGGCCTCAGGCCGGACGCGATCGTAGTTGTCGCTACAATTCGCGCCTTAAAGAGCCACAGCGGCAAATTCAATATCGTGCCGGGCAAGCCACTTGATCCGGGCCTAACGACCGAGGATCTCGACGCGGTCGAAAAGGGCGCCACTAACCTGCAGGCGCATGTTGAGAATATGAAGAAATATGGCGTTCCGGTTGTTGTAGCCATCAACCGCTTCACGCATGATACAGACAAAGAAGTAGAGTTAGTCCGAAGGCTCGCCAAAGAAGCCGGTGCCGACGAGGTAGCGCTAAGCGAGGTTTGGGCCAAAGGTGGAGAAGGCGGTAAGGAATTAGCCGAGGCAGTAGTAAGAGCGGCTGACCAACCAAGCGACTTCAAGTTCCTCTACAAGGACGAAGACTCAATTAAAGAGAAGATCGAAAAGATAGCTGTTGGGATGTATGGCGCCGATGGTGTCGATTACTCCCCCGCTGCTGAGAAGAAGGTTGAAATGTATACGAAGATGGGTCTTAGTAACTTGCCGATCTGCATGGCAAAAACTCATCTGTCGCTCTCGCACGATCCGACACTTAAGGGAAGGCCAAAGGGTTTTCGCATACCAGTTCGCGATATCAAAGCTTCTGTTGGCGCCGGGTTCCTATTTCCGATCTGCGGGGATATGAGAACCATGCCTGGTCTGCCGGCGAAGCCAGCGGGTCAGAATATTGACATTGATGAAAACGGTGTAATAACCGGGTTGTTCTAGAGCAAGCTAGAGAAAGTTTAAGTTATGCCGATAGTCACATTTCTACCGGCCAATAAGCGGGTTGAGATAGACTCCGGCGAGGATCTTTTGCAGGCCGCCGCGAAAGCCAATATACATGTGAACGCGTCGTGTGGAGGCGAGGGAACTTGCGGGAAATGCAAAGTCCTTGTTAGCGGAAACCGCGTAGATTCAGATTCAGCCGGGCGGCTTTCGGAGACGGAAATCGCCAAGGGCTATGTCTTGGCTTGCAAGACGCAAGTTTTTAAAGATCTAACGATAAAGATTCCGGTCGAGTCGGAGCTGCTGGCGAAGCGTCGCACAAAGATAAAGACGTTAACTAGCAGCCTCGATTCCTGGAACGAGCAGCTGGCGGCTTTTAAAGTCGATCCGCCGCTGACAAAAAGATATTTTGAGTTAGTCGAGCCCAGTTTGAGTGACGCGGTTAGTGATTTAACCAGAATAAACCGGGCGCTAAAGCGCGAGTTCCGTGTGAGCGACGTCAAAATCGATCTCGATATTGTTAAGAAATTGCCGGATATTTTAAGAGACGGCAAGTGGCGAATTACAGTTCTGGCACTGGTTGAAAAAGATCACGTCCGGATCATGAGAGTTGAGCCGGGAAATACAGTTAAGAAACAGTATGCGCTCGGGTGTGACATCGGAACGACAACGTGTTCCGCCCAGATTATTGATCTAGAGAGTAAGCGGATACTGGCTGAGGTTTCGGAATATAATGCTCAGGCAAATTACGGCGACGACGTCATATCAAGGATAGTCTACGCCAAGAAAGATAAGGGTCTGCACTTGTTGCAGACAAAGGTCGCTCAGACAATCGAGCGCATGATCAAAAGTCTACTTGAGCAGACACAGGTTGAAGCCAAAGATATTGGTTTCGCTGTTATGGCTGGAAATACGATAATGACCCATCTGGCTTTAGGGGTCAGCACCGAGCAGATCAGAGAGGCGCCGTATACCCCGGTATTCAGGGTGGCGCCAATGGTATCTGGCTTAGATATCGGGCTTAAAAGCTTAAAAGACGCGCCGATATTTTTCTATCCGTCCGTGGCCAGTTATCTGGGCGGAGACATTACCGCCGGGGTAGCCGCGGTCGATATGCTCGACAGCGAAAAGCTGACACTATATATAGACATCGGTACAAACGGTGAAATTGTTTTAGGTAATAACGAGTGGTTGCTCGGCTGTTCTTGTTCAGCTGGCCCCGCGTTTGAGGGGGCAGGTGTTAAAGACGGCATAAGGAGCATCGACGGCGCTATCGAAAGAGTTGTGATCGAACCCGACACTTTCGAAACTGTCTTTGCCACGATCGGTGGCCATCTGCCAATAGGCATTTGCGGCTCAGGGTTGATAGATCTTTTAGCTGAACTATTTAAGTCAGGGGCGGTCGACAAACGCGGCAAGTTTCATCGCGATTTGGATACCGCGAGAATTCGCGAAGGCGAGTATGGCTGGGAGTTTGTGGTCTCCTGGGCGAAGATGACCGGGTTGGAGCACGACATTGTCATTACCGAAGTCGACATAGACAACCTAATGAGAGCCAAGGCGGCGGTTTTTGCCGGCATCACGACTCTCGTTGAAAGTGTCGGCGTCACATTGGATGATGTGCAAGAGATATTAATTGCCGGATCGTTCGGCAACTATATAAAAGTGGCGGAAGCTATAACGATCGGGCTTCTGCCGGATCTACCGGTGGAGAGATACAGATTTGTTGGCAACGGGTCGCTTCTCGGAGCCGCCAAAGCGGCGGTCTCAAAAGGAGTTTTAGATCGGGCCGCGGAAGTTACAAGGAGCATGAACTATTTGGAGCTCAGCGCTGAACCGGGCTTTATGGACAAATATGTCTCAGCGCTATTTCTGCCACATACAGATAAGCGACTTTTCCCCAGTGTTCACGGGGGTTAATAGGGACAGCGACCGTTATGACCAGCATGAATAGTATTAGAGAGTAAAGAGGTTAAGAGTTTGTCAGATCTAATAGCAGTGGCCGGCAAGGGTGGAGTGGGGAAAACCACGTTCTGCGCTCTTACGGTCAGATATCTCATAAAAAAGGGTCTGCGCCCCGTGCTCGCAATCGATGCCGATGCCAACTTAAATTTCAACGAGGTCCTCGGAGTTGAAATAAAACAAACCGTGGGCGGGGTCAGAGACGACCTCCTCAAGAATATGGGTATGTTGCCGGCGGGCATGAGTAAGGACGCCTGGATAGAGATGCAACTGCAGGAATCGATGGTTGAAACGAAAGATTATGATCTTGTAGCCATGGGCAAACCCGAGGGCACAGGCTGCTATTGTTATGTTAACTCAGTGCTTCAAAGATATATGGAGATCTTGCAGAATAATTATCCCTATATAGTTATGGATAATGAGGCCGGTATGGAACATATCAGTCGCGGAACAACAAACGATGTCAGCTATCTTTTAATTGTTTCCGACGCCAGCCCTCGCGGAGTGCGCACAGCCGCCCGCATTAGAGATCTCGTCAATGAACTTAGCGTGAAAGTCGGCGGCATGGGGTTAGTCTTAAACAGGCTTTTAAATGAGGAAATGACAGAAGCGGCTCTGGCTGAAGCTAAAAAGCGGGAGTTAGAGTTAATCGGTGTTATCCCGGCCGACGATCTTCTTCTTAAATATGATATGAAGGATAGAGCGCTGCTTGAGCTACCCGATGATTCGATAGCTGTCAAGGCGGCGTCAAAGATATTAGATGAGGTAACTGGAAAACTAGCGAAGGCTGGATAAGGGAGGGCACTTTGTCTGCGACAATCATTGACGGCAAGAAAACAAGCTCAGACATAAAGAGAGAATTGGCCGATGAGGTTGCCCAACTAAAAAAGGTGGGCATCACGCCAAAGCTGGTTGTAGTTTTAGTTGGGGAAGATCCAGCGTCAGAGATTTATGTAAAAAACAAAGAAAAAGCGTGTGATCTGGTCGGCATAGACTCGGTCAAGCATCTGCTTCCGGCATCAACGAGCCAAAAAGAATTGCTGGATCTAGTCAACAAGCTCAATAACGATGACTCAGTCAACGGGATTCTCGTTCAGCTTCCGTTGCCGAAACAAATAGACGAAAACGCCATCATTTTGGCCATCGATCCGGAAAAAGATGTCGATGGTTTTCATCCTATCAATGTAGGCGCGCTGATGATCGGCACAGCCACGTTCTCATCCTGTACGCCCAGTGGTTGCATTGAACTGCTGAAACGATACAATATTAAGATCGAGGGAAGTAAAGCCGTTGTGGTTGGCCGAAGCAATATTGTCGGCAAACCTGTCGCTATGATGCTGCTCCACGAAAACGCGACTGTCGAGCTTTGTCATTCGAGAACACGCGATCTAGCAGCCGAAACCCGGCAGGCTGATATTTTAATAGCGGGTATTGGAAAACCGAAATTTATCACGGCCGACATGGTTAAGCCGGGCGCCGCTGTTATAGATGTTGGCATCAACCGGACAGAAGATGGGCTCTGCGGTGATGTTGATTTTGAGGCCGTCAAAGAAGTGGCCTCGGCAATAACACCGGTGCCGCGTGGAGTTGGCCCGATGACGATAGCGATGTTATTGAGAAATACAGTGACAGCCGCCAAGATGCATGCGGCTAAAGGGAGGAAATAGATATGGCATATACAGCTCCTGTGGAAAATTTCCCCGGGGAAATAGTCGAGGTAAATATCGGCGTAGCACCTAACAATGTAAAAATTGGCGGGGAAAAGACCTTTCCGCTCTTGGGGTTCGAGGGCGAAGTTCCAAACAAACCCAAAATCGCGATGGAAGTTTTTGACAACAACCCGGAAGATTGGGAAGCGGCTGCTAAAGCTCCGTTTGCCGATGTTCTAGCCGATCCGGTTGCCTGGGCGCAAAAATGCGAGCAGGAATATGGAGCCGAGCTAATCTGTTTGCAACTGCAGAGTACTGACCCGCACGGTGAGAATAAAAGCGGCGACGAAGCCGCTGAAACTGTAAAAAAAGTCTTAGAAGCGATCAAGATCCCGTTAATTGTTCTAGGGACAGACAATGCCGAGAAAGACAGCGAAGTATTACCAAAAGTGGCTGCGGCTGCCGCAGGTAAAAACATTGCGCTCGGACCTGCGACTGAAGACAACTACAAGACAGTGGCCGCTGCCGCTATGGGTTTTAGCCATAATGTTGTCTCCCTCTCTCCCTGCGATGTCAATCTCGCCAAACAGCTTAATATCCTCTTGCTTCAGCTGGGCGTTGTCGAAGAGAGAATAATTATCGATCCTTCAACCGGGGCTCTCGGCTATGGCCTCGACTATACCTATACAATAATTGAGCGTCTTAAATTGGCCGCTCTTCAGCAGGGCGATGAAATGACCAAGATGCCGATTATCGGCAATCTCGGCATGGAGGTCTGGAAGACGAAGGAAGCCAAGACAGCATCAAACGATGATTGGGGCGATCAGGAAACAAGAGCAGTTTCCTGGGAGATATTAACAGCGACAGCTCTGGCTACGGCTGGGGCCAAT
>JAUWRD010000018.1 GCA_030610765.1 Actinomycetes bacterium | reverse complement strand
GTTGTGACGCTGGTTGTCGGCTTCTTATCCTATATATTTCTGCTATTTGTCTCGGGGACATTTTCCCGGGGAGAAATTTCCGAACTTGTCAGCAAGCTGTTTGTTGGATTAAAAAGCCAAACGCCTGTCGAGGGTGAAGAGGCAAGAGTAAAGAGCGAGGCATGATGAATAGCGTTATTCAAAAAGAGCGCATAATTCTTCCAGCATTCATTCTTCTGGCGACTATCGTGCCGCTAATCTCTATCCCTCAGTTGATAAATGGCACTTTAATCAAGGTGGCCCTTTTTGTAATCATCATTTGCTTATCGTCAATAGCCTGGTTGGTTTTAGATAAGAATCGCGTTCTTGTGGTTGATACCAAATCTATTTTGATCGCGATCTTTCTGGCACTGGCAGTTCTTTCGACCGCGCTTTCTATCTCTAGAACGACAAGTTTTATCGGTCTCTACAAGCACTGGGAGGGCTTATCGACCTACCTGGTTTTGGCCCTAGCGTTTCTTCTGGCGCTCCAAATTGAGTGGGACGAAAAGAAGGTCAAGGTAATTCTCTACGCGATCGTGCTTGTCGCCGCGTTGGTGTCGGCGTACTCGATAATCAGGTTTGGCTTCCGAATGTTTACGGTTGATGATATGGCGAAGCTTGATAAAGCGCGCGGCACATTGGTCGGGGCAAACGGATTTTCTTTTTACCTGACATTTGTTTGGCCGCTAGCCTTAAGATTATTCTTAGCTGAAGACGCGGGGAAGCGAGAGAAAATCTTGCTGGGTCTATCGAGCTTTTTGATATTCGGTGCCAACATTCTTAGCTTTACCCGTACCGGTTGGTTAATCAGCGCTTTTATTTTCCTCCTTGTGATCATTGTCGGTAAAGACAAAAAGACGATCTTGAAGTTAGTTGGGTTAATGGCGGCTTTTGCGGTTGTAATTGTCCTTTTTACTGCCAGGCAGTCAAGTGGAGAAGTAAATCTTTCTTCTCGCTTTGTTACGATATTCAAAGCTAACAGCCTCACTTCAAGAGTGACGTTGTGGAAAACCGCGATAAAGCTCACAGGTGATCGGCCCTTGTTCGGCTCCGGTCCCGACACTTTTCAGTTGGCCTCGCCAAGTCGGGAATCAATAAGAATGGCCCAGTTTGCGAGCAGACCTAAGACACCCCACAACTTTCCTCTAAATACGGCTTTAACACTTGGAATACCAGCGCTAATAGTTTTGGCGATAATCTTTGGCAAAGGAATTATTGAAGGTATGAGAAGCGGAGATTATTGGCGGCAGACGCTAAGCTTGTCGATGATAGCCGCGCTCCTAACTAGCCTATTCTTGGAGTGGGCCGTTTTTCTCATGAGTTTTTTCTGGTTGTTTTTAGCCATAAATACGCAGAAAAAATTCACCATAAATATTAGAATGTGGATGGCCGGAGGGGTTTCGGTGATCGCTGTGGGGCTAATCTTTCTCGCCGGTCTGCAAGTGACTGCGGATTATTATTTTCAAAAGGGCTGGCGAACTAAAGACGTAAACGTCAAGGCCGCTTCAATTGAAACAGCGGTCAGTTTGAATCCCCGCAATTATAGTTATTGGCGCGAATATCTAAAAATTGCTTCAGCCTGGCCGACACAAGAGAGATTGGCATTGATTAAAAGGGCTCAAGATTATCACCCGTTGCGCGAGGAGCCGTATATAGCGGAAGCGCTGGTAAGGTGGCGGGCGGGAAGTAAGTTAAAACCAGTTGGTGTTGAGGAGTTGCTAGATAAAGCGATTGAGACCAGGCCCCTTTCCGCAAGGGCGCATATGGCCAAAGGGCGGGTCCTTTTTAATAAGAAAGAATTTCCAGCGGCGGAGGAAGAATTCAAGCTTGGCTTGTTATTAAAGCCGATTGATTCACCGTATTATCTCAAGATGATCTTTCAGGCTAGGCAGACACAAGATCGTCGGCAAAGAATGTTTTTGGAAAAGGATTTAACGCAGTTGAGAAGATCGTCCAGACCCCTATAACCCTAGGGGACGTTGGTTTACTTGGTTGACAAACGCATATTTTCCGATTAATCTCTTTGCGTGTCAAGACAACCAAGAATCGATGCACCCGGATGCATATATCATATAATCGCAAGAGGTATAGAGCGGCGGACTATCTTTGCTGATGATCAAGATAGCCAGGCGTTTGTTGAACGCCTGGAAACGATCTTAGTCGATACCGGTACGCCAATATATGCTTTTTGTTTGATTCCGAATCATTTTCATCTTTTACTTAGAAGAGCAAACCAACCGATATCTACTGTTATGAGCAGACTCCTGACCAGCTACGCGATTTACTTTAATAAAAGACACAACAGAGCTGGCCATCTCTTCCAAAATCGATATAAGGCGATCATATGTCAGGAAGATTCCTATTTTCTTGAACTTGTCCGGTATATAAACTTAAATCCGATAAGGGCAAAATTGGTTGATACAATCGAGGGTCTAACGGCGTATCCTTTTTCGAGTCATCCGTACATTGTTGGGCGCAAATCAGCGGCGTTCTTTGATGGTGCCGCACTTCTATCCCACTTCTCGAATGATAGAAAAAGGGCAATTAAAAGCTATATGGATTTTCTAGAAGAGGGGCTTTCACTCAAACCTGATCTTGAAGGCGGAGGACTTAAGCGATCGCTGGCAATAACCAACTACCCAAGAGCGAAACAAGTCTTTGACAGCCGAATTCTCGGTGATTCAGATTTTGTGGAAAACCTCCAAGGGGCAGAAGAGCAACAAAATCTCGATGGTCCCACAGCTGACATTAAGGACATCATTAGCGCTGTTTGCACAGAATACAATCTAACCAAAAACCAACTTGTCGGAAACGCAAAAAGAGCCGCGGTTGTAAAAGCTCGACAAGACTTGACCCTAAGGCTCAACCGAGAAACAGAGCTGAGCGGTAGCCAGATTGCGGCTGAGCTCAAGATAACAAAATCTGCGGTATCGAGGATCATGGCCAGAGGCCGTAAGCTTTAAGACGGAGTAAATCAACCTTGTAAACCAACGTCCCCCTTCTACACAGACCTCTATAGCTTCTGTTTTTCCGATGGCTTCTTTATTACCTTCACAATAGGAACACCGTTTATGACTATTTGAAAATCGGCCTTGGCTTGATGGCGCCAGTAGTCGTTTTTAACCTGATCGTTACCGATGATAATGTGGTTATCGCTTTGTTTAAACAAGACCAGATAGTCGACGGTCCCGGCAAAAGGATTTTCGCTTCTGCTCATAGAGCTTCCTTTGAAGAACTTTGAAAAACCCCCGTAGCTAGCGTAGACCATTAGCTTTTCAGCGTTTGGCTTCTTATTTAGGAATTGCGCGGCTTCATATCCGCCCAGCCCCCAACCATCGAAAACTAATTTCCCGCGAGGCAGGAAGTGGTTGTGATAGAAGAGGTAGTAAGGCGAAAAAGGTAAGACCAAAGCGAAGTTGATCGCCGCGGCTATTGCTACGACTGCAACGCTAAATTTCTTTATATCAATTCCCTTAACTACAGACAAAAGCGCCGCCACAATTAGTAAACTGATGGCGGGAAAAACGGGAATTTGATACCTGGGGCTGGTAATGTGCCCGGTAGCGGCGCTGCCTGCTAGATAAAACAAAGTAAATAGCAAACTCATAATAATCAGGGTGTGTGAGACATCTGTCTTCTTTATTCGAAAGGCGAAGAAGAACGTCGCTATTCCGGCCAATATGTACAATACGAGAGTTAGCGTCGTTTGCGAGTATAGATGATAAAAGAAATTACTGAAGACCAGATCCCCGAAGGGGGCCTCTACATTTGTACCTTTTGCTACTGATGGCAGACTTGGCGTTAACCAAAATGTGGTAAAAATTAGGCCTAAAAGTATAAGAGGCACACTTACAAGAATCACTTTCTTTATCTGAGTTTCAAACTTTGTTAAGAACCTGGCGATCAGTTGCCCCCAGAACCAAAAAATAAATAAGCTTAGCAAGATCGGAATAAACAGTGGCTTTATCACGGGCCTAAAAAGTGTTTGTTGCAGGTAGTGTTGAGGGTTAACCAGCAAGTAGGGCCAAAGCGCTGTAGAAATCACGGCGCTAAGAATATAAAGGCGGCCAAGAGAGGCCACTGAAAACTTGAAATAGTCGGCTGGTTTCTTATCTGAAAAAAGAAAGAACATTATGACGAGCACCGGCAAAAATGGCAGAGCTACTAATGCATTGAATTTATTTAAGACCCCGCCGGCTAATATGAGGGATGCTTGAAGAAGGTCCCAAGGTTGCCGGTCTCTTAAATACAGGAAGAAAGATAAAACTATGGCCATCGGAAAAAACCAGCTGATGCTATCAGGGTTAACAATCGGGGCCATTCCCATAATATTGGGATTTGTCGCTGTTAAGGCCAGAAAAAGAAGGGCCGCGGGTTTGCTGTTTGTAGCTTTTTTAACCAGCATCGTTAACCAGAAAAGAAATAAAATATTTACAATAAGCAACGGCAATCGGCTAAAGAAAAGAAATTCCGGGTCAGCCAAAAACGCGGGGTTACCATCTTTGTTGGTGAAAAGCCACCCCAGCTTAACTATCCAGGCAATCATAACGCCGGGCTTATCCGAGATCAAAAGGTTGCTCCAATTAAAAGCTTGAAGCTCGTTGAAGAAAGTCGGGATCCGAATCACTAGCCATTTTGACTCGTCAACTGTAATGAATTTTGTGAATCTATAGAGCCTCGCCACGAAACTTATGAGCAGAATCACGCCGGAAAGCGCATAAAAACTATCTAGTCTCGGGATCTTAAGCTTTGGCAGTATCTTCTCATCCGTACCAAACAGCAGACGTTTTACGTGCTTTGGGTAGACAGTGACCAAGTGCCCAACTATGAATAGGACAAAGAGCAGGCGACCAATTACTTTGGTGGGGGACGGCTGGCCGAAATTAATGGCCAGAGACAGCAAGACAGCCGTCATCGCGACGGACATAATAACGATTGTAGTTAGTTTGCTAGTCCAAATCTTCTTTAACAACTAGTGTGATCATTCCTTATCTGTCTTCCGTCATATCGCATTATCGCCTAGTAGGAGCCTATATGGCAACTGGCGACATTAGGAAATGCGGGGACACCATACCTATTTCGATCTTCTATGCACTTTCGAAATAGGTATGGTGTCCCCTAAGAACTAACGAACTCGCGCTCGCATGCTAACATAACAAGGAACCGATAAGATCGTACGATCAGGGCGAGCTAAGGAGAAATGATTGGCTGAAAAAATCGCTGTTATCGGGTTTAGGCTCACAAGTATTTACCTGCTCTGGTTCAAAGGGGAGACCAACCAAGCACTAGAGGTCAAGCTGGTTGACTACCACTAAAAAGGAGTGATTACGAAGATGCTGCCCAAGCACAGAATACCGACGCACCCTGGGATTATTTTGCAAAAAGAGTTCTTGGACCCGCTTGGAATCACACAGGTCGCGTTAGCAAAGCATATTGGGGTCTCCACGCAAAGAATCAACGAGCTGATACGTGGAAAGAGGGGGGTTACTTCAGAAATCGCTTGGCTTCTCTCGCAAGCTTTCGATGCGACACCTGAGTTTTGGGTTAGCTTACAGACGAACTATGATCTCGCAATTAACAATCCGAAGATACGGATCAAAAAACTTAAAGAAGTTAGTTAAATTGATATCTCTGGTCATCAGAATTTTTTTAGCAGAGCCGCTTTCTTTTTTTCGAAGTCCTCCGCGGACAAGACGCCTTCGTCTCTGAGCTTCGCCAATTTACGGATTTTTGCAGAGGTTTCTTTGAATGCTTCAGAAGACGTCGTTCCATCTTCTTTTAATTTCTCCAATTCTTCTATCTTTTCCGTGGTAGATGTTTTCGTTGCGCTTGGCGTTAGAGTATTGCCAATGCCCTTAGGGTTAGCACCATATTTATTTTCGCCGGCCTGACTATTGATCAACAAGAAGACCAGGTTTACTATCGGGAAAAGGATCCACCACCCGCTGTGATCTGTATCGTGCATTCTGCGAATGCCAACGGCGATAGTCGGAATCAGGGTTGCCAGCTCAAAGAGAGTAGATGGCGAATAAAGCCCTGTAGAATTGGCGATACCTAATAACGAGCCGCCCATTGCGCTAAGCACTGTGCCGATGACGAAGTTGCCAAGGTAGAAGAACCAGTACTCCTTTCGACCCGCTCGTCCCTTGCCAACCGCAAATTTCTTCCAGGGCTCAAGATACCAATCAAAAATATTCTTATTATTTACAGCTGATGACTCCATGAAACACCCCCGTGCCCAATTTTGCTTTAGCAATCATGCCATTTGTTAATACCCAGTAACCACCGGAATGACACTCTTTGCGCAGGGGATGACATTTTGACCCCTTGAATGGCTGCTCTATTACTTATAGAATGTATAAGACATAAAAACACTAGGTGAGGGGTGCCCATATGGCTGGCTGCACACTTTGGTTTACCGGTTTATCCGGTTCTGGAAAGACCACTATTTCAAAAATTGTTGAAGCAGAGCTGCGTCGACGAGGACATAAAGTCGAGGCGCTCGATGGAGATGTGGTTAGAACCAATCTGAGCAAGGGTCTTGGTTTCAGCAAGGAAGATAGAGACACCAACATTAAACGCATCGCGTTTGTTTGCGATCTTTTGTCACGAAATGAAGTCGTGGCTATCGCGGCGGCAATTTCACCATATCGGGAGACTCGCGATCACGCCAGGGCGATGATAGAAAACTTTGTCGAGATATTTGTCGATTGCCCGGTTGAGGTCTGCATAGAACGTGATACGAAGGGATTATACAAAAAAGCACTATCCGGCGAGATCAAGAATTTCACCGGGGTTTCTGACCCATATGAGTCACCCGAGTCAGCAGAAGTTATTGTAAAAACCGCCGAAGAGACACCAGAAGAGAGCGCTCAAAAGATACTTAAGCGATTGGAGGAGCTCTCGTATATCGAGGCGTCGGCGTCTGTCGAGGGCGTTTACAGCGAGGAAGAAAAAGAAGAACTCGCTAAGAGATTGGCCGATCTAGGCTACATCTAGCTCTAATTAAAGATGGGTGAAGCAGAGCAGGTAAGTAGTTTTAAGCAAACTGGAATTCGTAAATGGCTTCTCACGGGCCTCCTGATCCGGCTGATAGTAATGCCGATCACCACCCATGGCGATCTTCTCTCCATCTATCATCGAGCGCACCTATTACTTGATGGATCTAGCGTAAAAGGGCTCGGTCCCAGCTTCTTTAATGTTATTCACGCTGGGTTTTTATGGGTGTTCAGGCCACTTTTGCCCTACGCATCGATGTGGGGAGATACAAAAGCCAGAACACTTCTAGCTTTTGATTGGCTTGCCTTTGTTAACCAAACGGCGGTTTTTCGTGAGCTATTCATTTTTAAATTACCCTATCTGCTCTTCGAGGTACTGGTGATATGGATGCTCATTAAGTTAACTGAACCAGAGCGTGTTGAGAAAGTCGTGGCTTTCTGGGTTTTGAATCCGATCGTTATTTTCTCCGCCTATATTTTTGGCCGTTTTGATATGATCACGGTTTTTCTATTACTAAGCTCACTTTATTTTGCCAAACGCGGCATGAAAAAGCGGTCGCTTCTTATGCTGGGCTTATCCGCGCTCCTTAGGATCTACCCGATAGTCCTTGTCCTTCCATTCGCGCTTATTCTAGAGAGCGATTTTAAAAAACGCGTTCGTTTAGGCCTTGTCGGAATCTTTCCGCTCCTGGCGTCTATGGCCATTGGTTGGGCCCAAGGGCAAATAGGGGTTATTCGAGGCATAGCTCCTATGGGGCACTTGGCTTATCCTCTGGCAATGAAGTTTTTTCTGGGATTGAACGACCGTCTCTATGTTTTTGTGCTTATCTACAGCTTGATTCTCTTATTTCTATATATTGAACCCCGGGTCGGATTTGAAAACCTGGTGCAGTACAGCTTCTATGTCTTGGCGCTCTTTTTCGCGACTAGCTTTTTTCATCCGCATTATTTAATTTGGATAGTGCCTTTTATGGCTTTCTATTTTGATATACCAAAATTCCAATCGGTTTATCGGCTTTTGTTGGTGGGTTGGGTTATCTATACCTTTCAGTGGGGGCGTGATCTAGCTGGATCGTTGTTGGCTCCCTTGTCTCCGGCTTTTTTCTGGTCCACGCTGTCACCGAGCGAATTGATAAACCACTATTATCCGTCTGTTCAGATTATCGGCATGGGCCGCAGTTTTTTCTCCGCTACTTGCCTGGCTTTGGTCTATTTGGTTTGGAAGAAGCATAAAGAAAATGAAAAACCTAAAGAGGTTGCCGAAGAGAGCCCGGGGGAGGTCGTCTATGAAACCACTAGCTGATTTGGTGCCTTCACGCCAATCATTGTCTAGATTGTTTCTAGCGGTAGCCCTGGTTGTCTTTGCTGTGGCCGCTTCGGGTTGTGTCTACGTTCCGATTAGTGGCCAGGGGGATTTTGGAGTGCGTCAAGCCTCTCTTTTTGGAGAGCGGCGGATAGGTCAAGAGTTTTATGTTGGTGATCGCAACTTGGCTCGAGTTGATGTCTACTTATTTCCATCAAAGATATTAAGAAGTGCGAAGAATGCCAAGAATAGAAAATTGATCTCTCGAACCCTGGGTGGAAAAAGTCTCTTCGTAAAGGTATTTGCTTTGCCTAAAAAGACCAAAGTCGCTGAGCTTAAGATGCCTGTCTCTAAAATTCGGGACGCGAAAATGTATGCGTTTGTTTTCAAGCCGGTAGCCAACTCTAAGAAGAAGCGTTTCTATGTTGAGGTTCAAGCTCCGGAAGTCACATCAGATCTTTCTCTGGCGGTAAAATTGACTAGTCTGGATCATTACAAGGATGGACAAGCTTACATAAATGGCGAACCACAAGCTGACGCTGATCTTGGTTTCCAGACATATATCGATATGTCATTTCGTCAATTAGTAAATTCGATCGGGGCCAGGCTGGCGGCTGATCCGATTTTTGTCCTCGCTTGGGCGGCGCTGGTTTTAGTGGTAATGGTTTTAACTGCCATGGCGTGGATGCCAAGTTTTCGAGGAAGAATGGCTTCAAAAGCCAAGAGCTAATTCGCAAGGCTTGCCAAAATGGTTTTTTCGCTTGTAAGTCTAGGTTTTACCGGTAAAATAGGTACAGTTAAGACGTCATAAGGAGCCTGGGTTGAAGCTTTCAATAGTTATTCCGGTCTTTAATGAAAAGAACACGATCAAAGAAATACTGCGACAGGTAAGAGCAGTCGACCTCGGCGACATCGACAAAGAGATAATAGTAGTTGATGATTGCTCTACCGACGGTACGATCGACATTTTAAAACTTGAGGTCGATTCTTCTCTTAAGGTTTTGCACCACAAACAAAACCAGGGTAAAGGGGCGGCTGTTCGGACTGGTTTTGCCTCTGCAACGGGTGACCTTATTATTATCCAGGATGCTGATTTAGAATATGATCCTGAGGATTACATGAAACTTATTCAGCCGGTACTGAAGGGCAAGGCTACTGTTGTTTACGGTTCCAGGTTTACCGGTGAGCGCCGGAATATGCTCTATTGGCATTACCTTGGCAATCGCTTCTTGTCGCTGGTCACTAACGTTCTTTACAATACGACAATATCCGATATGGAGACTTGCTATAAATTATTTACTAAAGAGGCGCTAGAGGGCCTCGTAATTAAGGCTAACAAATTTGATTTTGAGCCGGAAATAACCGCGAAAATACTGAGAAAAGGCATAAGAATCTACGAAGTGCCTATCTCCTACACCGGTCGAGAGAGCCACGAAGGAAAGAAAATATCCTGGAAAGATGCTCTTCCAGCGCTTTGGGCATTGGCGAAATACAGGGTAGTTAGATAGGGGCAACATGACAAAGTCGCTCTTGATGATATTGTTCAGCATCTCCGTGGCCGTTGTCGGTCAACTTTTTCTGAAAGCCGGGATGGACGAGATCGGGCCGATCACTCTTTCAGATACAAAAAACGGGATAGTTACGCTCGTGAAGGTTGCTACAAACGGCAAAGTTGTGTTGGGCCTGGCAATATATGCGCTATCGGCAGGCGTGTGGTTGATAGTTCTTTCCAGAGTAGACTTAAGTTTTGCTTATCCATTGATCGGTTTCAGCTACATAGTAGTTATGTTAGCTTCCCGCTCGCTTTTTAATGAGCCTATCAGCGCTGTACGGTGGGCCGGCGCCATTCTTATCTCGATCGGCGTTGTTTTTATTAGCCGGACATAAATGTCTGATGTATCTATACTCATCTTAAATTATAACGGGGCAGCGTTTATCGGGCCATGTCTTGAATCGGTTTTTATCCAGGATCATCCAGTTGACGAGGTTATGGTCATTGATAACGGCTCAACTGACGATTCAATCAAAGCTGTTCGTCAAGATTTTCCGAAAGCCAAGGTAGTTGAAGTTGGCAAAAACCTTGGGTTCTCCGGTGGAATGAATCTTGGAATCAAAGAATCAAAGAACGATCTAATCCTATTACTCAATACCGACGTCGTTCTAGACAAAAGTTTCGTATCGAAGATGGTCGAGACGATCACACAGGATCCAAAAGTCGGGTCAGTTTCATCAAAAGTCTACAAGTTATCTGAAAAGCCTGCGAAAATATTTGATACGACCGGACATGTTATCTTCACGAACCGGCTCTTCACCGACAGGGGTGATGGCGAGTCGGACGTCGGTCAATATGACGCGGTCGAAGAGATCTTCGGTACTTGCGCCGGAACAGGTCTCTACAAACGAGAGATGCTCGAAGATTGTCGAGTTGAAGAAGAGTACTTTGACGAATCTTTCTTTATGTTTTTGGAAGATACCGATCTTAGCTGGCGCGCACAACTTAGAGGCTGGAAGTGCCTGTATGCTCCAGACGCTATTGCCTGGCATCATCGAGGCGGCACTGCCAAAAGAAAGACGAAGCTCGTTGAGATTCACAACTATAAAAATCGCTACATGATGATCCTCAAAAATGATTCAGCCTTTAGCATGCTAAAGAGCATTCCGCATTACATTGTTACTGATTCACTTAAGAGCCTGGCGCTACTTTTCCGTTGCCCTCCGGCACTTCTCGGTTGGTTGGATGTCTGGCGCAATCTGCCCGCTCTTATTAGAAAAAGACGTATAATTCAAAAGGGTCGGAAAGTTTCACAAAAAGAGATTGAGCGCTGGATGGTACCTTTCGGTTATTGGCGCTGGATAGTCCGTCACCTAAAAGGTCTAAATGGATAAATACGAAGTCAGTATCGCGATCGTAAATTATAATACGCGGGAATGGCTCGAGTCTTGTTTGAACTCGATCAAGAAAGTCGAGCCTCTGGCATCTTATGAGATATATCTGGTTGATAATGCTTCCACCGATGGTAGTGTTGATTTCGTAAAGAAAAATTATCCGAAGGTTCACATAATAGAAAACGCCGGCAACCTCGGGTTTTCGGCCGCCGCTAATCAGGCGATCAGGACAAGCCATGGCAAATATGTTCTGGTCTTAAATACGGATACGGAACTCGATCCTGAAGCCGTTGATATCTTGGTGGAATTTGCTGACGCTCACGAAGATATGGGTGTCATCGGTCCGAAGTTGCAAAATTTCGATGGGACAACTCAGATCTCAGGTCGCCGTTTTCCATCGTTTATCGACGCTTTTATCCATGCTTTTCTCGGCATTGTCTGGCCAAGCAACCCATATACCGTCCGTTACTATATGCTTGATTGGGATCGCGAATCCGAAAAAACGGTTGATTGGGTTTCCGGCGCGGCTATCTTTTTCAAGAGGGAGGCCCTTGATGAAGTTGGCCTTTTTGATGAGAGATTCTTTATGTACGTCGAGGATATGGATATTTGCTACCGTATGTGGAAAAAAGGGTTCAAGGTCTATTTCTGTCCGAGCGCTAAGGTTATGCATCACATAGGCAAGAGCAGCGATCAATCGAGCGTGAAAATGATAGTAGAGTTTCAGCGAAGCCTCTTTCGGTTTTTTCAGAAGAACTACGCGCAATCCTGGAAACGTATTTTAAGTCCCTTGGTGGCCTTGGCGCTTCTTTTGCGAGCTGGTATTCTCATACTTGTCGATGGGGTCAAGCGTTACTTAGGTAAAAAACGGGAAGATTAAGAAGAGATTCTTAGAAAGTAATTAAAAGGCAACGAAAGGGAAGTGATAAGCTTTTGAAAGGCGTAATACTCGTTGGCGGGCGTGGGATGCGACTCCGTCCTTTGACATGTAATTTGCCAAAACCCATGCTGCCGCTTGTCAACAGGCCGTTTATCGAACATGTGCTGGGCCATCTAAAAAGACACGGCATAACCGATGTCATATTGAGTGCTGGATACTTGTCGACGACCTTCATCGAGCACCTTAAAAAAATAGATAATCTCGGCCTTAACCTTGAGCTTGTTATTGAAGAGGAGCCCCTCGGTACTTGCGGCGCGGTTAAGAATGTCTCTCACCTGCTCGACGAAACTTTCATGGTTTTTAACGGCGATATTCTGACCGATCTTAACTTGTCCCACCTCTTGGAATACCACCGGCAAAAGAAGGCGCTGGCGACAATTGCGCTAACGTCTGTTGATGATCCAACAAGTTATGGTCTCGTGCCTCTGAACCACGACGGGGTCGTAGAGAATTTTGTTGAAAAGCCAAATTGGGATGATGTCACAACGGATCTCATAAATGCCGGAACATATATTCTGGAACCCGAGGCGCTTGATTTGGCCCCCGCGGGCGAGAATTACTCATTTGAGCGCGGTCTGTTTCCCCTACTTCTCGAAAAAGACCTGCCTATTTATGGTTTTCCTTCCAGTTCATACTGGCTCGATATCGGTAGCCCCGAGAAGTTTATTCGGGCGCACCACGATCTCTTAGAGGGGAAGCTTGTTTTCGATCATCAAGGAGAAGAAATAGCCTCTCGAGTCTGGGCAGGTGAAGGATCGGTAGTTGATCCATCGGCCACAATCTATGGCCCGGTAGTAATGGGCCGTAAATGCCAGGTGGACGCTCACGCGGTTGTTGTGGGACCCACGTCACTCGGAGATTCCTGCCATATTTCAGCCGGAGCGAGAGTCGAGGGTTCGATAATGTTAGACGGATGTCAATTAGCTGACAGTGTCGTTGTTAAGAACTCAATTCTAGGACACAACATCAAGGTCGGGCGCAAAGTGCACATCGATGATGTCTCAGTTTTAGGCGATAACTTAACAATCGGCGAAGAAAATCGGCTGAAGCACGGGATCAAGATTTGGCCTGATACGCAGATAGCGGCCAGGACAATTCAGTTCTAGCTTTAAATCGTCTATTGTCCCGGGGAAAGGTCTTTTAAGCCCAGGTTGTCCTTCAGGAGAGACATCATCGGGGTCGGAGTCGGGTCAACTTTTTTTAAGATCGCAAGGTAGTAGCTGACAAAATCACTAAATAAGTTCAAATACATTAAACGACACAATAAGCTTTCACCAACCGCGCTAAGACTCATAACATTGTTTCCAGTGGACGTCAGAAGTTCCTCAACTACATCCATTCGCTTTTGCAGAGCTACAGGTTCGCTCTGGTCGCGAAGGAAAATCGGCGCGTATTTTACTGAGGGGTCTCTTCCGTTATCTAACGAGAGTATTTGATTATGAGTAAAATCAGGAAAAGTCTCGTTGGCGGCGAAGATTTTCACATTTTCCACAAATTGTTGTTTCCATCTGACCGCCGCCGGGGCCGTGGCCAAGTGAGACCCGTAAATGATCGGCGTATGACCTACTAAAGAGAGAGCCATTTTTTTGGCGGCGTTCTCGGGCTCAGGAACATCAGGGGCACATTCTTTTGCTAGCTGTCGGCAGACTTCAATAGTTTCCGCGATTGCCTCATCTTGAGCTGGAATGAACCCAAGCCTTTGCATGACGTTGATAATCGGGAACAGCAGGTACGCAAAACTCGCCCTAGTTGTGCGATCGGTCGGTGGCTGATAGACGGGAATATTATTTTCCTCGCAAAGTTTCAGCATTTTGTCGCCGCCGGTCACTCCAATAATATTAGCCTGCTTTTCATTCGCTAACCTGAAAGCGTCAAGCGTTTCCTCGGTTGTGCCTGAATAACTAATCGCCAGTACCAGGGACGATGAGTTTATAAACTGAAGCAAGCCGTAGTTTTTCTGCACGAAAATAGGTATTTTGCTCTGCTGACCAAAGAGCGCTTGTAGGAAATCACCGGGAATTCCGGAGCCGCCCATGCCGGCCACCAAAGCCAAATCGCTATTTTTGTAACTCTCCGGGAGATCAACCTGAGTTATACCGGCTATTGCCTTTTCAATATCGGTCGGCAAACTGACGACATCATCTATCATGCTGTTCTTGTCTATTATTTCTATTTCATTCCAACCTAATTTCATGACACCTCCGTTATTCGATTTAATTTATCATACCGAGCCGCTAAAATCTTTAGACAATTGTTAAGGTTGCCAAGACCGGGAGAGCAACCTATAGTAGATAAGGCGCTTTTCGAATCGTCTGTTGTGAGAGTATCAGTTTTAATGGGAGCATATTAACTGCCGGAAAACCTCAATGAAGCCATACAATATATATCCAAGAATCTAGCACCGAAAGCCGACATCGGGATAGTACTCGGATCTGGTCTTGGGCAAGTCGCGGTTGAGCTTAATCCTGAAAAAGATCTGCCATACGAGGAGATCCCCTTTTTTCCGGTGTCTCGCGTTAAAGGTCACGAGGGAAAGCTTCTTCTCTGTCATGTGGCCAGCAAAACTGTTCTGGTTCTACAGGGTAGGTTCCACTATTATGAGGGCTATACCATGCGTGGGGTTACGTTTCCAATACGAGCTCTAGCTCGATTGGGGGTAACAGAAGTGATTTTAACTAATGCCGCGGGCGGTCTAAATCGTAGCTATAGATCCGGCGATTTCATGCTGATTGATGATCATATCAACTTGATGGGAGATAATCCCCTGATTGGGCCGGCCGATGAAGAGTTGGATCCAAGATTTGTGGATATGAAAGACGCCTACGACAGAGATTTGCTGAAATCAGCAGAGGAAATAGGACGGAAACTGGAGCTACCTGTTAGAAAAGGCGTTTTGGCCGCGGTTTCAGGGCCAACTTACGAGACTGGCGCTGAGGCTCGTTTTCTTGCGGGCGTGGGCGCGGACGCGGTGACAATGTCAACCGTGCCGGAGACAATTGTCGCAAGGTATCTAGCGATGCGGGTTCTGGGTATATCATGCATTACAAACAGTCTTTGGGATAAGAAAGAGACAGAGCATACCAATGTGTTGTCAACGAGCAAGGGCGCGGCGGCAGGCTTGGCGGAATGGTTAAGAGAGATTATTACCAGTAATTAGGTAGAAGACAAAAGGAGTGCTTAATGGAATGTGATATCAAAGATCAAGGCTTGGCGGAAGAAGGTAAGTTAAGGATAGAGTGGGCAGAGCGCGAAATGCCGGTATTGCGGCTGATAAGGGAGCGTTTTGAAAAAGAAAAGCCCCTTGCCGGAGTGACGATAGGCGCGTGTTTGCATGTAACCACAGAGACCGCTAACTTAATGCGAACGTTAAAAGCCGGGGGCGCTAACGCTGCTCTTTGTGCGTCAAATCCCCTGAGCACACAGGATGATGTCGCCGCGTCTTTAGTTAAGGATTACGGAATACCGGTCTTTGCTATCAATGCCGAGAATAGCGAGACATACTATCAGCACATTAATCAACTTCTCGACATGAACCCTCAGATAACAATGGATGATGGTGCTGATCTAATTTCAACTCTTCACAGTGAGCGCCAGGACCAATGCGCTGATGTCGTCGGCGGCACCGAAGAAACTACAACAGGTGTTATTCGCCTCAAGAGCATGGCGGCTCAGGGCGTCCTTCGTTTTCCGGTCATCGCTGTAAATGACGCTTGCACCAAGCATTTCTTTGACAACAGGTATGGCACCGGGCAGAGCACTATCGACGGTATTCTAAGGGCCACAAACACATTGATAGCCGGTAAAAACTTTGTAGTTTGCGGCTATGGTTGGTGTGGGCGCGGCATAGCTATGCGAGCCAAAGGTATGGGAGCCAGCGTGATTGTGACCGAAGTCGATCCATTGAAAGCTCTTGAGGCTATTATGGATGGATTTCGGGTTATGCCAGGGGTCGAAGCCTCAAGCATTGCCGATATTATGGTAACTGTCACTGGTGATATAAATGTTATTGACGGGCCTCATTTCAAGAATATGAAAGACGGCGCAATAGTCTGTAATACTGGACATTTCAATGTCGAAATAAATATCGACGCTTTGAAAGATCTTTCAAAAAGCGTGCGTCAAGTAAGGAAATTTGTCGAAGAGTACACGCAGGCTGATGGGCGAAAGACCTATATTTTGGCAGAGGGGCGCCTTGTTAACTTGAGCGCGGCCGAAGGTCACCCGGCCGCGGTAATGGATATGAGCTTCGCCAACCAGGCTTTGGCTGCCGAGCTCATGAATGCCAAAGGCAAAGGTTTTGAAAAAGCTGTGCATGGTGTGCCGGAGTCGATAGATATGGAAATCGCGCGTCTCAAGCTGGCTGCGATGGGGATAGACATAGACACTCTTACCGCTGAGCAAGAAAAATATTTGGCTAGCTGGGAAATGGGCACCTAATTTAGCGTATGCCTGAGCTTCCGGAAGTCGAAACTATCCGAGGTGATCTACAGAGCCTAATAGTTGGTCGAGAGATTATTTCGGTTCACGTTTTGCTTCCGAAGCTTTTGCGTGGCTCTTCAAAGCAAGAATTTGAGAGCCGACTAAAGGGTTGTCGCTTTACCGGTGTCGGGCGGAGGGCCAAGATAATTATCCTCACTCTGTCTTCAGGGGACTGCTTGCTGGTTCACCTGAAGATGAGTGGTCGCCTGGTCTATTTGCCTGTAGAAGTTGAGCGCGAAAAACATACACACGTTATTTTTGCGCTGGACAACGACTATGAACTGCGTTTTGTGGATATGCGTCAATTTGGATATATAAAGTTGGTTGATGGTTGTCTGCTGGATCAAGTGTCTGAAATAGCGGGTCTTGGGCCCGAGCCGCTTGACCAGTCGTTTTCTGAGGCAGTTTTTGCCCGTATGATCGAGGAAAAAAAGAAGAGTCGTCGGGTTATAAAAGCGCTTCTGATAGATCAAAAATTTATTGCCGGAATTGGCAATATTTACGCTGACGAAATCCTTCACACGTCGGGTATTCATCCGGAGCGTCAGCTGGCTTCACTTTCCAAACGAGAGACAGAGAGCCTATATTTGGCCATTATCTCTACTCTTAAAGTTGCCATTGAGTTTCGAGGAACTACATTCGACCGCTACGTTGACGCCGTCGGGCGTACCGGCAACTATCTTGAAGAGCTGAGGGTATACGGGCGGGGCGGCGAAAGATGCCGGGAATGTGGCTCCACAATAGAGAAGAAAAAAATTGCCGGGCGCGGTACTAATTTTTGTCCGCGCTGTCAAAAGTTAGCGAGATAACGTTGAGCAGTTTATCAAAAATTGCGGGCTATTTTTGTATCTTGTATCATACTAGCTAGTAATCGTTCGTGATTTGGTCTAATGGAGGTTGGTTTGTCAGAGAAAGGCAGTTTTCGAGTTAAGTCAGGTTTAGCTGAAATGCTTAAAGGCGGCGTGATCATGGACGTCACCAACAAAGAGCAGGCGAAAATCGCAGAAGATGCCGGCGCTGTAGCGGTAATGGCGCTAGAGCGGGTACCTTCTGACATTAGGGCGGAAGGCGGCGTGGCTCGTATGGCCGATCCGTCAATTATCGAAAAGATCGTTGAAGCGGTCACAATACCGGTTATGGCCAAGGCCAGGATCGGTCACTTTGTGGAGGCCCAGATACTGGAAGCGCTGGGCGTAGACTATATTGATGAAAGTGAAGTTTTAACTCCGGCTGATGAAAGTCATCACATTGATAAATCAGGTTTCACTGTTCCCTTTGTTTGCGGCGCGACCGATTTAGGAGAGGCCCTGAGGCGCGTCGGCGAAGGTGCCGCGATGATTCGGACCAAAGGTGAAGCAGGTACGGGGAATGTCGTTGAAGCCGTTCGTCATATGCGCTCAATCAACCGAGGCATCATGCAAGTTAAGGGCATGCCTAAAGAAGAATTGATGTCAGCAGCGAAAGATTTGCGGGCGCCATACGAGCTCGTACTTGAAATATCTAAAACAGGACGCCTACCGGTAGTCAATTTTTCCGCTGGTGGCCTAGCGACGCCGGCAGATGCCGCGTTAATGATGCAACTGGGCGCGGATGGGGTGTTTGGTGGTTCCGGAATATTTAAATCAGATGATCCGGCCGCGCGAGCAAAAGCTATCGTCGAGGCGACAACAAACTTCAATGACCCTAAGATTTTAGCGGGCATATCAAAAGGATTAGGTCCGGCTATGGTCGGCATAGAAATTGGAGATATTCCAGAGTCAGGTCTTCTTCAGAACAGAGGCTGGTAGGTGCCGGACGCGCCAACAATTGGCATTCTGGCCCTTCAGGGCAGTGTTCGCGAGCATCAAAGGGCGATAAGGCGGTGCGGAGCGGTGCCGGCTCTGGTGAAACAGGCAGAAGAAATAGCTCTACTTGATGGTCTGATAATACCCGGCGGTGAGAGCACCACCATAGCAAAGCTTATGTCTCAAGCGGGCTTAACAGAGACGATCAAGCAGGCTGCCGAAGATGGATTAGCGATTTTCGGAACATGCGCCGGTTTGATTCTTATGGCTCGGGAGATAGCAGAAGGCGAGCAGGGTCTTCTCGGTTTGATAGACATCAAGGCCAGGCGGAACGCTTATGGTTCTCAAGCAGAGAGTTTTGAGGCTGATATTGCTTTCGACAGCCTGTCGTCAAAAAAATATCGGGCCATTTTTATAAGGGCGCCATTGGTCGAGGCGACAGGTTCAAGCGTGACTGTGCTCGCGAGCTATCAGGGAAAACCGGTTTTGTTGGAAGAAAGACAGTTTTTAGTGAGCTGCTTCCATCCGGAGCTGACCGACGATCTGGAGATTCACAGGCATTTCTTAAAAATGATCGAGAAAAATAAGGGGCAAGTTAAACAAAAGAGAGGGTAATTCATGTCGGGCCACTCGAAATGGTCGTCAATAAAGCATAAGAAAGGCAAAGCAGACGCTAAAAGGGGCAAGATATTTTCACGCCTTTCTCGATATATAACTGTGGCCGCAAAAGACGGCGGCGGGAACCCCGAGATGAACGTCACCCTGGCAAATGCCATCGAGAAAGCAAAAAGCCAGAATATGCCGGCCGACAATATCGATCGGGCCATAAAGCGCGGAACCGGCGAAATTGAAGGTGTGCAGTTTGAGCAGATTCTCTATGAAGGATACGGGCCCGATAGCGTAGCGGTTCTAGTCGAG
>JAUWRD010000083.1 GCA_030610765.1 Actinomycetes bacterium | reverse complement strand
GATACTCTCAAACCATCGAAGACCGTCGACAGTCTCACTTTCATATTCAAACTTTTGGATCTCGCCTGTCTTAGCTGCTTTTAAGGTGTCTTTTAAGACCTTATGATAGGCAGGCTCAGACAAATCGCAGCAATTCATCTTTTTGAGCTCGTCGTTGCTAGTGATATCATGGCTCTTAAGCCCGGTTGGGTTCATGAATAGAAAATTGCCTTTGAGATCCAGCTGACATATACATTCGGCTGAGCTTTCAATTAGAGTCCGATAGCGTTTTTCTTCTTCAAGTAACCTGGACTCAATCTCTTTACGGTCTGTTATATCCTCACCGGAACTTAAAGTGGCCGCAACGTTTCCTTCAGTGTCATAAAGTACCGTGTTATTCCAGGCAATAAGCCTAATCTCTTTACTCTTAGTTTCGAGGAAGTTCTCAAAGTGTTCGACCGGCTCAATCTTCCCCTCCATTAGCTTGTTGAAGACAGTTTTCACTTTTGCTCTCATTTTCTTTGGAATGACAAGATTGAACCAGTTTTTTCCAATAATTTCGCTTTCTCTATAACCAAGAATATGGCGTCCTTTCTTGTTGATCACTTTTACTTTTTGATCTCTACCAATTACGACGATCATGGTGCCTGTGATATCAAGATACTTTTGAGCCATATCCCGCTCAGACTCCACTTTGTCAACATTCGCCCGACGCTCGGTGATGTCAATCACGGTGCCAAGTAATGTTTCGGGCTTGCCCTTCGCGTCAAGAGTCAGTTCCGCCTGGACGTGCACCCATCGAATAGTGCCATCAGGCCAAACTAGTCGATGATCCATATTAAGTTCTTTCTCTCCACGAAGGGCGAACTCTAAATTCTTTTGTATATATTCAAGGTCGGCAGGATAAAAAATTTGGGGAAGAAAATCTCGCGTCACGAATTTCGTTTCCGGCTCAAGTCCACAAATCTCTATTAATTGTTCAGACAATTCAATCTGTTCGTCTCTAATATGCCAGTCAAAGAATCCCATTCCGGCTACTCTCTGGGCTTCCTCCAATTTCCTTTGGTTTTCGGCCAAATCCCTCTCGACTTTCTTCCGATCAGAGATATCACGAATTACACCAGCAAAGAGAGTACCTTGTTCATCATTCATAACAGAAAGCGACAACTCAATCGGGAATTCTGTGCCATCGTTTTTTACACCGACAAGCTCAACGGTTTTGCCGATAATATGGGGTTTATGGGTCTTTAGAAAACGACCCATTGATTGTTTGTGCTCTGCCCGGTATTTTTTTGGCATGAGAATAGTAACGTTTTTGCCCAGAAGATCGGCTTCTTTGTAGTCAAAAGCAGCGCAAGTACTTTTGTTGACGTAAACTATTTTTCCAGAGGAATTAATGTTGATAATAGCGTCGACGGCATGATCGGCAATCGAGTGAAAGTGATTTTCAGTATCTTTCAAGTTTTTTTTTGCCATGTTTTTTGCATAACTTTCTAAGATAGTTGATATTCATAAAATCTTTTCCGTGCCCTGCTCTTTCTAAACGCGATAGTAAGGCATATAAATGAGCATATAAAGAAATATGATTGCAATGTTTGGCGGTGTCGACCAAAAGTGAAAGATTGGCAAAAAATTGTGGTCGGAGAGTTCCTGGGCACGTTCACTCTGACCTTCTTCGGATGCAGTGTAATCGCCACAGCCGTTCTGGCCGGCGCGCAAGTCGGTCTCTGGCAGGTAGCCGTGGTCTGGGGTATCGCGGTTGCCCTCGGAATCTACCTGGCAGCTGATTTAAGTGGAGCCCACTTAAATCCCGCTGTAACAGTCGCGTTGGCTCTCTGGCGCAAATCCGCCGATCTCAAAGAGACCGCGATTTATATCGGGTCCCAATTGGGGGGCGCGTTCACGGCCGGACTTCTAGTGTACTTAGTGTTCGGCCAGGCTATAGGCATATTTGAAGCGGGTTTAGGGCTAGTCCGGGGCCAACCGGGAAGCCAACTCTCGGCTATGATGTTCGGCGAGTATTTTCCCAATCCCGGCTTATCGGATGAGGCCGCGAAAATATTTTCAGGGATAGGTCCTGCACAAGCTTTTCTCGGAGAGGCAATCGGCACCGCGTTTCTTGTGATGGTCATCTTTACAGTCACGAAAATTGAGGTTCCTATGTGGCTACAACCGATTCTGATAGGAGCGGCCATTGCCCTGATCATCAGCACTATCGCCCCGCTTACCCAGGCCGGATTTAACCCGGCGCGCGACTTTGGGCCTCGCTTGGTGAGCTTCTTTGCCGGTTGGAACCGAATAGCTATCCCTGGTCCACACAACGGGTTTTGGATATATATTGCCGGGCCCATAACCGGTGGAATCGTCGGTGGTTGGCTTGTTGACCGCGTAGCCGGCAAACGACATCACCATAAATTAGAGAGTTGAGAGCGTTTAGATCAGGGATATGACTAAAATATTGCAGAGGTTGCTTTTGGGTATCAAAGGTTTGCTTTTTTACTTGAAAATGAGGTCAGACCAAGTTAGGATGTCCAGATATGGAAACCAATAACAGAGTGCTTGATCTAATCATTATAGGCGGTGGCCCGGGTGGGCTAACCGCAGCAATCTACGCCTTGCGTGCCAAGCTCGACATGTTGCTAATTGAAAAAACCGGAGTCGGCGGCCAAATCGCTCTCTCTGACATCGTTGACAACTATCCAGGCCTTCCCGGCATAACCGGCGTTGACTTGATGGCCAAGTTTGAAGAGCAGGCCAAAAGTTTCGGACTTGAGATCGAGTACACAGATGTCGAGAAAGTAACTGATGAAGGCGATCATCGCCTCGTAAAAACAACTTCCGGCGATTTCCGGGCAAAAACCGTTATCATTGCCTCCGGAGCAAAGCCCCGAAAACTTGGCGTTCCTGGTGAAAATGAGTTTACCGGTCGTGGTGTATCGTATTGCGCCACCTGCGACGGCTTCTTCTTTCGCGAGAAGAACGTGGCAGTTATAGGTGGTGGAGATACCGCCGTCAAAGAAGCGCTTTTCCTAACAAAACTAGTAAGCAAAGTAAGCCTTGTCCATAGACGCGACGCCTTGCGCGCAGAAAAAATCCATCAGGATCAAGCCCTGGATAATCCTAAGATAGAAATGGAATGGAATTCCGTGCTCGAAGAAATAAAGGGTGATAAAAAGGTGAGCGCTGTCGTGGTCAAAGACGTAAAAACCGGAGAAACCAAAGATATTGCAGTCGAGGGCGTCTTCGTTTTTGTTGGAATTCTCCCGAATTCAGACCTAGTAGATTGCGATAAAGATAGCGGTGGCTTCATCATAACCGATGAGCAGATGCAGACGTCTATCAAAGGCATCTTCGCTGTTGGCGATGTGCGAGTCAAAGCCCTGCGACAGGTCGCCACGGCTGTTGGCGACGGAGCCACGGCAGCTTTCTCTGCTCAAGGATTTGTCGAAGATCTAGGCTAAACACAGCCGAACCCTTCCCTTCTAGTCCAATGTACCCACAAAAAGATAGGCCGTTTAGCCGATAGCCATTGCCCTCAACATTGTCGATAATAACAAAGTAAGAACATAGTTACTCCTTCAGCTAGCCTCGAGCAGAAGTCCGCGCACAGCGCGGCTTTTGCTTTTTTACTCCAAGATCTCCGCTCACCTGGTCAAGTCGGCCGCTTGTGGGGCAATCAAGCCTTTGCCGAGAAATATTTCAAGTATTAGCCCAGGTAGCCGATGTAGAAAAGGTAACCACAATGAGATCTGATTGTGAATACTTTCTTAAAGTATAAAGCGGACTTGACCGATCTCGTTGAAAGCATCGACATATTAGGAGGCAGTATGATTTCAAGAAAAAGCTTAAAGTTTAAACTACCATTATATCTTGTCCTGGTCACAACCTTACCGCTAATTATATTAGCGGTTTTTGGCTATCGCCAGGTCAACAACGTCTACGTCAAGCAAAAACTTGGTGACATGATGAACATAATCGACACCAAGTATATTCATATCCTGGATTTGCTTGATAGGGGCAAAACAGAGGCAGCGAATGTCGCTTCCGCTCCGGCTGTTATTGACAGTATAAATGAACACTACGACGATAGCGGATCCCAAGATTCACAAAAACAGGCAACTGCCTACCTAAACCATATGCTAGATGAAACAAAGATGACCACAAAACATCCATTTGACCGCGAAGTCCCCACCAGGAATCGATATGATGAGTTCTTCATTCTTAACAAAGCGGGGCAAGTGATCGTCTCGACCAATCCCGACAACGTCAATAAAGACTTACGCGACAGCGATTTCTTCGCCACAGCTAAGACGGGCAAGGTTGGAATCGTTGACGCCCATCGGGAAAGTGAGGAAAAAACGGTTTTTGGCTTTACCGCTCCGATTTATCAGGAAAGCCTTAACACCACTGATGACCACACAACTGGAGACATTCTTGGCTATTTTGGCGTTAAGGTAGACACCGGCATGCTTGCTCTTATTATGACCGGTGAGCTTGGTAACTTAACAGGTGGACAGCTTTTCTTTGCCGGCTACAGTAAAACCCTCGACATGTATATTATGAATAAAGATGGTCTAATGATCAGCCAATCGCGCGTTCTCAGTGAAGATACGGTTCTGAAGAAAAAAGGAAGTGAAGAGCCACTCAAACGCGCCCTCGACGTCAATGCCTCGGGTGCGCGCACTACGAGTGCCGGCCTCGAAACCGGCGCGCGTGAAGTCATGGAAGTCTATGATAATCACGGGGACCAAGCAGTGGCTGGCGCCTCTATGGTCGTCTTTGATCAACTATGGACAGTTGTCATCGAAGAGAATTCAGAAGATGCTTTCGCGCCGCTAATAAAACTTAAGAACACCTTTGCCTTAGCCGGTATTCTCATGATCGCTCTAGTCACCGGTGTTGGCTATATATTGAGCCGACGAATTGTCCGTCCACTGAGAGACATCAGTACCGCTGCTGATCATCTAGCCGAGGGTAACCTGGAATCGCAAGTCGATGTTGGAAGCGCCAGTTTTCGGGAGGCCGCGTTTCTCGGTCACGCTTTCAACAAGATGGCTCGAAACCTCAAAGAGATGGTTGAGTCGGAAAAGAACGTCAAGGAACACTTAGAGTCCTTACTTGGAAATATCAAGTTCGCCATTGAGGATATCGCGTCAGCTTCAACGGAGATCTTCGCGGCTAGCTCTCAGCATAATACCGGGGCGACCGAACAAGCCGCCTCAATTAGCCAAACCGCGACGACCGTTGACGAGGTTCGCCAGACAGCTGAGCAAACAAATGAAAGAGCTCAATCAGTGGCTTCATCAGCTGAGAAATCTGTCAAGATATCCGATACCGGCATGGATGCGGTTGGCAAAACCATTGAGGGCATGAAAGGGATAAAAGATAAAGTTGAGCAAATAGCCGAGAACATCACAGCGCTTTCCGAGCAGACTCAGCAAATCGGTGAGATCATCTCAACAGTTAACGATATTGCCGAGCAGTCAAACCTTTTGGCCCTCAACGCCTCAATCGAGGCCGCCAGAGCGGGCGAGCAAGGCAAAGGTTTTGCCGTTGTCGCCTCTGAGGTCAGAAACCTGGCTGAGCAATCACAACAAGCCACATCGCAAGTAAGGGCGATTCTTGATGATATCCAAAAAGCCACACATACCGTCGTTATGGTAACTGACGAAGGCACCAAGGGTGTCGACTCAGGAGTGGAATTAGCTAATAAGGCCGGTGGCACTATTCGCGCATTAGTTGAAGCCATAAATGAATCAAGTGCATCGGCTCAACAGATCGTGGCCTCGGCTCATCAGCAAGCTTCTGGAATGGATCAAATTTCAATGGCGATGAATAGCATTAATCAATCGACGACCCAGACGCTGGCCTCAACAAAACAAACTGAATCTGCCGCGCAAAAGCTCAGCGAACTTGGTACCCGGTTGAAAAAGCTGGTTGAAGAATATAACGACGAATTAACAGAAATAGACATTGATGAGCTCACAGACGTTGTAAAAGACAAAAAAGAGAGAGTCGCCGTAGCTAGCTGATCACGACCAAAAACATAAAACTGACCTGCATCAAAACAAAAGCCCCTCGAATCGAGGGGCTTTTGGGCTTTAAGGCTTTAATATGTTTTACCTGCGATTAAATGGAAAATAACTCCTGGTACGTTTCGAATAAAAGAACAAAAGGAGGTAGGTAAAAATGTCAAAATGGATACTTGAACCGGGACATACCGGCGCAGAGTTTACTATCAGACACATGATGGTGACCTGGGTTAGGGGGCATTTCAAAGACATTCATGGCTCTGTAGAGTTTGATCCCGAAAATCCCAGCAGTTTTAGCGTCGAAGCGGAGATCGGGGTGAAAAACATCTGGTCCGGTGAGGCAGCGCGTGATCAGCATTTAAAGAGTAGTGATTTTTTCGAAGTTGAAACCTTTTCGAGAATCACTTTTCAGGGCAACACAATAGTGGCGCTCGGCGAAAACGACTTCAGATTGACCGGTGATTTGACGATCCGTGATGTTACAAGAGAGGTCTCCTTAGACCTGCACTATTTGGGTCACTGGAAGACCCCTTATTGGCTCGAGGATGGAGACCACGGCCCCGTCAACCGCATAGGCTTTACGGCTGAGACGGTCATCAATCGATACGATTTTGGAGTCAATTGGAATGGCACCATGGCGAACGAAGGTTTTATTCTCGGCCAGGATGTCAGAATCAGAATTGACGCTGAGGCTATCCTCGAAAGCGATATAACTCGCATCGAGAAAGCGGCTTAAGAAGAACC
>JAUWRD010000034.1 GCA_030610765.1 Actinomycetes bacterium | reverse complement strand
AATTAAGAGAATTAAGACCATTGAAGCCGACGTTGTTTGCGCCTCTTCTTTCCCCTTGATGCATATGCACTACGCTTCGGCCGCAGCTTCTCAAGCTGGCGCGGCTCTGGTTTTGCATGGGGGTCTGCATCCCCAGGATAGCTGGGGGTTCGACCGCAAAATCATCTATTCACTGATAAACAAAGCGGACGCTTATATCGCTAATACTACCTACGAACGCGATTTCCTGTTAGGGCGGGGCATTGCCGGTAATAAGATCCACGTCGTCGGGGTTGGTACGGATCCGGAAAGATTCTCGAAGGCCACGGGCAGCGAAATACGCCGTCGATACAACCTTGGACACGACCCGGTCGTCACATTTGTTGGTCAGCAAGGCGGGCATAAAGGTATTGATACGCTCTTAAAGGCCATGCCTCTTATTTGGCGGCAAGCACCAAACACGCACGTAATTATTGCCGGCTCTCGTACGAACTATTCGGCCGTTCTTGATCAGATCGTCGCGTCTTTTACTCCAAGCCAACGAGAGAGAATAATCGAGATACCGAATTTTGACGAAGAAGAGAAATCAGAGATCATCGCAGCCGGCGACATTTTTGCTTCGCCTTCAGGGTTCGAGTCTTTCGGGATTACTTTTCTTGAAGCGTGGGCGACGTCCAGACCGGTGATTGGTTGCCGCTCAGGGGCTATACCTTCCGTGGTTAAAGATGGTAAGAACGGTATCTTGGTGGACTATAAAGACCATCGAGAATTGGCTGGAGCGATTCTGGAATTAATATTCGATATGAACCTCAGGCGCAAGCTGGCTGAAAATGGACGGGATTTGGTCTTAAAGAACTATACCTGGGAAATTGTTGCAGGTAAATTCCGGTCGATCTATAGCCGGGCGGCGTCTAACAGATGAAATATCAGCACAACAAGTCATATAAAACAGTAAACTCGGGACCAGCCTACTACCTCAAGCATGAAAACGGGGCTTCCATCAGGACAGATCGCTTTATCAATATGGTTTGGCAAAAAGCTAACGGCCGCACTGCTCAAGAGATCAAAAAGGGGATAGGAGATAGAATTCATATTTCCGACTGGATTCTCGATGTTTCACTGAAGCTTATGGTCGCGGCTGATTTACTTAGCAGCGACGAAAAGGAGCCAAGTCAATCCTTGCCGACCCCGCCCACCGAGGGGCCCGTTGTTTCTGTGGTTATTGTGAACAAAGACGGAGAGCGTCATTTGGAGACGCTCTTGCCATCGCTTAAAGCCCAAAACTACAAGCAGATAGAAAAGATACTTGTCGATAATGGCTCAAAAGACAATTCAGTCGCTTTTTTCAAGAGCCATTTCCCCGGCGGGAAAGTTGTGGAACTAAGTAAGAATATCGGTTTTGCCGGCGGGAACAATCTTGGTATTGAGCAGGCTACCGGCAAATATATTTTCCTATTGAACAATGACACGAGGATAGCGGATGATTGCGTTAGCCAATTGGTCGCCGCCGCCGGTGAAAAATCTGAGCTGGCGGCTATTGTGCCCAAGATGTTTCAATGGCAGCTACCAAAATTCTTGAATGCAATCGGCAATTCAGTTCAGGCTCGGGGCTGGGGTGGCGACAATTATATCGGCTATCTTGATATCGGACAGTTTGACCAGATAGAAGAAGTTTTTAGCGCTTGCTTCGGAGCTGTTATGATCTCTCGGGATGCTTTGGACGCGGTGGGATTGCTTGATCCAAAATATCTTTTCTATTATGAAGATAGTGATTGGTCCTATCGTGCGCGCCAGCTAGGGCTCAAAATATACTTTGCTCCTCGAGCCGTCGTCTATCATAAGTTTAACGCCAGCATGAAAAAGCTTAAGGCCACCTTCAAGTGGAAACTTGTCATTAGTAATCGATTGCGCTTTGCGCTAAAGAATCTTTCGTGGGGAACCTGGTTGAACTTCATGCGCAATTACGTCAAGGAAGATATTTTTGGCTTTTTGAGAAGTATCAAGCACCGGGAATTCGGTATGGCGCTGACATATGTTCGCGCGTGGGTCAGGTTTTTGGTTAGTGTGCCGGGGATTATGGTGGCCAGGCGCAAGATTCAAAAACAGCGTTTAGTTAAGGACGCGCAACTTTTTAAGCTCTGGCCCGAGCTGCCACCGCTGATGGATAGCGGGGGGAGCCCCATTTTCGATTTAGCGACGATAAGGCGTATATATCTACATTTTCTTCCGGGCACAAAACGCTTCCGATAAACTGTTAGAATATCTAAGGTTCGTTAATTATCGATAAAAAGGAGAGGGCTTGAAAGTAACAACGATTGGTTCCGGATATGTCGGCCTGGTTACGGCTGCCTGCTTGGCGCAGATTGGTCATGATGTTATAGGCGCTGATATAGATAAAGATAAGATCAAGCAGCTTCAAGCGGGAAAGGTTCCGATTTATGAGCCAGGGCTAGATGAGATTATCGCCGCAAACACAGCGAACGGTAGACTGTCGTTTGTTGATGATGTTCCGGAAGCTATTGGAGCTTCTGATATTGTCTTTATCACTGTCGGGACACCTCCTGATGAAAATGGCGCGGCAGATATGTCATATGTTAAAGCGGTTGCCAAAACAATCGCGGAGAACTTAGATAGGTATAAGATTGTTGTCAACAAGAGCACCGTCCCGGTAGGCTCAACTGTGTTAGTTGCCAAAGTGATTCAAGAGAATCTAAGTGAGCGCCGCGAATTCGATGTGATATCAAACCCGGAATTCCTGCGTGAAGGCTCGGCTGTGGAAGATTTCCTTCACCCGGATAGAATCGTCATAGGCACAGACAGCCAAAGGGCTGCCGGCTTAATGAACGAGCTTTATAAACCGCTAAACTCACCAATTGTAATCACTGATCCAGCCAGTGCCGAGATGGTAAAGTACGCTTCAAATTGTTTTTTGGCGACGAAAGTTTCATTTATTAATGCCATCGCTAATATCTGCGACGCTGTTGGCGCGGACGTGAAAGAGGTCGCCTTAGGTATGGGTTACGACAAGCGGATCGGGTTTGAGTTTCTACGGGCTGGCCCTGGTTTTGGCGGTTCATGTTTTCCAAAGGATTGCCATGCGATGTTGTCGATCGCGAGTGATCATGGGTATGATTTTGAGCTACTCAGAGGGGTAATGGACATGAACGTGCGTCAGAAAAACCTCATCGCGGATCAGGCGAATAAGATGCTCGAGGGGCTAAAAGATCCTAGAATCGGTATTTTGGGGTTGGCTTTCAAGCCCAATACGGATGATATGCGAGACGCGCCGGCGCTTGATATTATTCCGCATCTCAAAAAAGATAACAGGAAGATAGTCGCGTTTGATCCGGTCTCTATGGATAACGCCAAGAAATTGCTGCCTGACGGTATTGAGTACGTAAGCGATCCATATGAAGTATGCGAAAAGAGCGATCTAGTGGTCGTGCTCACTGAATGGGACGAGATTAGATGGCTTGAGTGGCGGCGCGTCAAAGAAGTTATGAAGCGGCCTGTCGTTTACGATACCAGGAATTGTCTTGATCCCCAGAACCTCAGGCGGCTGGGATTTACATATCAAGGGGTTGGTAGATAAGTATTGCGCAAGACTAATCAGATATTGGCGTTGGTTATCGCCTGCTACATGGCTATTACTCTTTTTTACGCTTTCGGTCTGGTTGAATCACTTAGCTCTCGAGTACCGGTTGACGATGTTGATCCTCTCTTTAACTCATGGGTTGTCGCTTGGAATGGACACACTTTAGCCACCGACCCCCTTAACTTGTTTTCCGCAAATCAGTACTTTCCATATGGCAACGTTTTAGCCTATTCGGATCTTATGCTTCCCCCCTCAATCCTTATGTTGCCCGTCACTCTCCTAAGCCCCAGTCCGGTAGTCGCTTATAACCTGCTGGTTATTCTATCCTTTATATTTTCAGCCACCGCCATGTTTCTACTCATAAGATTGCTAACAAAGAGTGCCTCTGTCGGGTTTGTCGCTGGCATCGCTTACGCTTTTTCCACCTACCGTGTGAGTCAGATGGGTCACCTTCAGTTACTCATGGACGGTTTTCTGGTATTGATGCTCTATTTTGCGCACCTCTATTTGAATACAGCTAAGCCCAGGTATCTGGCTTTGGCTGGAGTTGCTTTGAGTCTGCAGGCCTTATCTAGCTGGTATTATGGATTCTACGGGTTTTTAATCCTATTCTTTTTCCTGGCCTACTTTGTGAGCGTTAAAAGCATTCATCTTAACGCGCGCTTCTTTAAGCATCTTTTGATGCTCGGAGTGATCATCGGGGCAGCTTTGACTCCATTCATCCTGCCATATCTTAAACTCCGGGCGACTCTACCGAATTTTGGTCGGACCTTGGGTGAGGCGGTCCACTTTTCAGCGCGGGGTATTGATTATTTTTCAACGAAAAACCCTATTTTCATTAAGATTTTTGGCGGGTCCTGGGTTCCGACGGGTTCAGATATGTGGGAACATCTCCTTTTTCCAGGTATTTTCGCTGTCGTTGGCGTTGTCGTCGCCGCGGCGCTGATCTTTGCTAAGTCTGATTCCAGTGAGCAACCCCCGCTTTTCTCAGTCAGGATAAAGCTTTTCTATCTGCTTCTCGGGCTGGTAGCGCTAGCTCTTAGTTTTGGCCCGTTCATAATAAGAAATGGCGACAAGATACCCTTACCGTATCTTTTGGCCTGGAACATTATTCCCGGATTCAAAGCGATGCGAGTGCCCTCAAGGTTTGGTTTGATAGTTATACTTGCTCTAATTATTCTGGCCTCATATGGCTTTAGCCGCTTAAGCTCAATAGTTGGTAAGCGGATAAAAGTGAAAAAAGCGGTTAGGTTTTCGGTGATCGTGATATCGGCTTTTTTGGTTTTTGCCACCCAGGTTAGTTGGCCGTTTGCCTTATCGCCAGAGGTGCCATCGGCGAATAATCTCCCAAAAGTCTACAAATGGCTCGCTACGAAAAAAAACAAGGTAGTGATGGAGCTCCCATCCGCCACTGTTAGTAAGAATTCAATTGTTGGTGGTTGGAATAGAGACGTTCGCTATGTTTTTTTCTCCGCCTTTCATTGGAACCGCGTGGTTAATGGTTATAGCGGATATACTCCACCGGAATATCAGCAGATAATTAAAACAACCGCCGGTTTTCCAGACAAGTTATCGGTGGATGTCTTACGCCAAGTAGGCGTTGACTATGTTGTTTATCATACGTCTGACAACAAGCAATTATCAGGCACCCTTATTGATTCGGCTCAACGTGTTGCGGGTGTCAAACTCATCCAGCGTTTTGGTGACGATTTCGTTTTCAGATTGGCGCAGGTAGAAGCAAGGGTAACGCGACCGGTTCTCTCAGCCTCGATGCGGGGCCCAAAATCCGGCCGTGCAACAGATTCGATAAATATTGCTTGGCGGGTTACGAATAAAACAAACGATCGTTTGGTCATATCGACCAAAGAACAACCGACGGCCAGTTATAGTTGGGATAGTGGTCGATTGGAGCCGCTATTCCCGCGTTTACCGTTGGTAATAAAACCACGGCAAACGGCTTGGGTGCAGGCGCAAATCAAAACCCCGGAGTTGGCTGGAAAAGATAGATTGGCGGTTACGTTGGACTCACCCCTTTTGAGACGCAAGCACTTCAAAATGAGGGTCAAAATCATCGAGGGTTTAACAAAGAGCACTGACGCCACTGACCTCAAGGGCCGGTTCATTAGCGTTAGCTTAAGTCAACGAGCGTCGGCTGGATCAAAGATGAAGGTTGACGTCAGGATTAAAAACACCGGACAGTCGATATGGCAAGCTAAGTTTGATCCCGCGACTAGTCTTTTATTGCCGCTTGATCGGGGAGAAGTCCACATTGCGACATCTTTCAAAGACGCCGAAGGAAAACAGGTCGGCGAGGTGCAGGATTTTTCATTGGCTTATGATGTTGGGCCCGGCGAGAGTTATTCGGCTAACCATCTTATAAATACTCCTCGTAAACCCGGAGACTATCAGTTAGATATAGATCTGGTATCGCTAGGTGTTGCCTGGTTTAAGGACTTGGGTACAAATAGCCCATCGAGAGAAGTAACTATTTATGGCGAAAAGTAATCGAAGTGATTCGCCCGGATACTAGGGGTTTATCTGGAAACTCTGCTATCATATTAACGCTAGGTCAAATAGAGTAGAGGTACTGATATATGAGGATTCTCGTTACTGGCGGCGCCGGGTTCATCGGCTCGCATTTATGTGAAAGATTAGTTGAGCAGACGCACGACGTTATATGCGTTGACAGTTTTGTGACCGGGGCCAAAGCAAATATCTCTCATCTGTTAGGAAAACCAAACTTTAAACTGATAGAACACGATATTCAAAATACTCTGCCGGGTGGCGAATACGATTTTATATTTCATCTGGCCAGCCCCGCGAGTCCTGTCGATTATGCGGCTTTGCCGATCGAGACGTTGTTGACTAATTCGATTGGTTGTCGAAACGTTCTCGATATAGCGGCGGAAAATAAATGCGGTATTTTCATTGCTTCAACTTCAGAGGTCTATGGCGATCCATTGGTTACCCCGCAAACAGAGCAATACTGGGGAAACGTTAATCCGATAGGCGTGCGTAGCTGTTACGATGAGGGAAAGCGTTTTGCTGAAGCATTAGCGGTAGCATACGAAAGAAAGACTGATCTGGTCTTGGTTATCGGGCGCATATTTAATACTTTTGGCCCCAGGATGAGGATTAACGATGGTCGTGCGATTCCGAATTTTATAAACCAGGCTTTAACTGACGAACCGTTGACGGTCTATGGAGACGGTAGTCAAACAAGAAGTTTTTGTTATGTTGACGATCTCATTCACGCTTTCGAGTTGATTCTCGAAAAAGTAACGAGCGGGCTGAAAGATGATGGCTCGGTCAAGGTTGTGAATTTAGGAAATAGCGCGGAGATGACAATCCTTGATCTAGCTCAAACAATAAAAACGATGTGTCAATCGGCATCGGAAATTGTTTATGGACCCTTACCCGGAGACGACCCGCTTCAGAGGCGCCCCGAGCTGGCGCACGCTCGATCATGGCTAAAATACGAGCCAAAAGTGAGCTTAAAGGAAGGCCTCGATAAGGTTATCACTTGGTTCGCGGAGGCGCGAAAGTTGGAAAAACGGGTCTCTTCAGGTGAGCAGACTTAAAAATAGCCGCCTGTATCTGAATGGAGGATTGAGTGAGGCTAGCTGACTATCCGGAAAATAAAGACATAACTCTCTCTATGGTTGTACCTGTATATAACGAAGTAGAGAGTATTTCGGGCCTCTTCACAGAATTAAAAGCCAGTCTCGAAGCTCTTCCCTTTCCCTGGGAAATCATCTTTGTTGACGATGGTTCCTCCGATGGAACAAACGAGAAATTAATAGAGATACAAGCCGCCTCAACGCAGGTCGGAGTCGTCCAATTTAGAAAAAACTTCGGGCAGACAGCAGCTCTCAGCGCCGGTTTTGATATGGCTCACGGCAACGTCATTGTCACAATGGACGCTGATCTTCAAAATGATCCAGCTGATATCGGCTTACTCATTGACAAGTTAAAAGAAGGCTATGATGTTGTGAGCGGATGGCGGCATAGGCGGCGCGATTCATGGTTAAGCCGGAAGTTGCCATCGATGATTGCTAACCGGCTCATATCAAGGTTAACAAAAATCAAGCTCCATGATTACGGCTGCACCCTTAAAGCATATCGTTCAGAGGTCGTAAAGAATCTGCGCCTATACGGAGAATTGCATCGTTTTATCCCCGCTCTAGCTAATGAGCGCGGAGCGGAAGTAGCCGAGGTGCCCGTTAATCATCGGGCGCGCCAATTCGGCACGTCAAAATATACACTGTCACGAACAACACGGGTGCTGCTCGATCTTGCGAATGTAAAGTTCTTGCTTGAATATCGCACCAGGCCGCTTCAGTTCTTTGGTAAACTGGGCTTGATCAGCCTAGGTAGCGCCTTTTTGATGTTTTTTGGCGCGGTGGGGATGAAGATATTTTCGCAAGTCGACTTGACCGGTAATCCAATGCTGACATTCAGCTTGTTCTTGTTTATGGCCGGAATACAGCTTGTTTCAATAGGTTTAATAGGGGAGCTTGTTACCAGGGCTTACTATGAAACTCAGGGCAAGCCCATTTATGTCATCAGAGATGCCTCCCGGCCGACCCTTGATATTTCAAACGTCAAGGCGCCCGCCGGGGGAGTGCTCGAGGATATCGAAGTCTAAGTAGTTTTTTAAATGAGCCGGACACCGCGCATTTTGATCCTAAATTATGAATACCCCCCAATAGGCGGAGGGGCAGCCAACGCTCTCAGCTATCTGCTCACCGAGTTCGGGTTGATTGGCGGGGTTGAGATCGACCTAGTCACCAGCTCTCACGTTGGCAAAGAGAGCATTAGCTCCGTAGCTAATGGTATATCAGTGCATAAGCTGGCCATAAAGAAGGACTCTCTACACTATTGGACAGAGCGGGAAATACTTGGTTACTGGTCTCTGGCAACCCGCTACACCAACAAATTGCTTGCTAAAGAAAAATATGATCTCTGCCACGCTTTTTTTGCTTTGCCTTGCGGGGCGATGGCGTATCGATTGCGATCGAGGGTACCTTACATAGTTTCTTTGCGGGGCTCTGATGTGCCAGGGTTTAATAAGCGCTTTAATTGGATGAACAGCTTTCTTAAACCTGTATTCAAACGAGTACTAAAGGCTTCGTCCGGAGTTTGGGCCAACAGCGAAGGACTGAGGCAGTTGGCGAAAAAAACAACCCCCGATATTGATATTAAAATCATCCACAACGGGGTTGATTGTCGGGAGTTTGTTCCAGCGCAAAACAGACGACCTGAAAAAAGGTATCGGCTTGTGTGTGTCAGTCGTTTGATAGGCAGGAAAGGCATAGACGACTTAATCACCGCTTTGCCGAAGATAAAGGCCAAGCTTGGAAAGGTGGAGTTGACTCTTGTTGGAGAGGGTAACCTTAAAGAAGAGTTGCAAGCATTAGCTGAGTCTCAAGGCGTTAGCGATGATATTAGATGGTTAGGCTACGTTGATCACAGCTCACTTCCGGAAATCTACGCCCAAGCCGATCTTTTTGTCTTGCCGTCATATTTCGAGGGGATGTCAAACGCGCTTCTCGAAGCCATGGCGAGTGGCTTGCCGGTAGTCGTGACCAACACTGGCGGCACGGGTGAGCTGGTCGATGAAAATGGTTTAGTGATTGAAGCCGGCGACCAAGCAGGCATAATAGAGGCCGCAACTCTGATATTATCAGAGGAGGAACGTTGGGTACGGTATTCCCAGCGTAGCCGGGAGATAGCGCTAAAGTTTAGTTGGGAAAACGCGGCTCAAGAGTATTTGAACGCTTACGAAAGGGCGATAGATGGCAGTCAATGAAAAACCGCGTGAAGCGCCTGCTCCGGCAACGCGCGATCATTATGCCTCGGGTCACAAACGCAATCTCGCCGACGAATCGTCATATTTACATTCAGATCATAGTCTTATTTACGAGATGGCCGAAGCCCTAAAAAACTCGCTTGACCCTGGCGCCCGCGTGCTAGAGGTTGGATGTGGAGGGGGCCATACCGCTGGATTTATGACAAGCCTTGGATTCAAGGTCACAGCTGTCGATTTCAGTTCCGTAGCTGTTGGTACCGCTCGGAAAAACTATCCTGAATGTGATTTTCAGGTTGGCGACGCGATGAATTTAGATTTTGAGGACAAAACCTTTGATGCCGTCGTATCAATTGAGATGATTGAACACCTAGAAGATCCCCAATCACATCTGAGCGAGATCAAACGGGTTTTGACCTCGAGGGGAAGTTACTTTATAAAAACGCCAAATCGTTTCTTGCACGATATTTATTATCGAAAGAATGAAAATATTAAGCAATGGCACCCATCGGTTATGTCCACCAAACAGCTGGAAGACGCGTTGGCATTGGCTGGTTTTAGCGCTAATTTCGTTAAGATGCGGCGTTTGCCGGATTATCAGGTGAAAAAATTCTTGGGGCGGCTGGGCTTCATCGGTTCTTTTGCGAAGCCAGTGATTAAGGCTTTGCCGATGGGGCTTTTGCCGATCTGGCTTCAACCAAGCATGATTGTTGTCGCAAGGAAAGGGAATTGAAAGTGGGCCCTGACAACAATTTGAAAATATGTCACCTGACCGAATCTTTTCTGCCGAAAGTTGGCGGGGCGCAAATTGTTATTGATAGTTTGGCGAGAGAACAGGCGGCGTTGGGTCATAACGTCACCGTGGCCTGTCCGCGCTATCCAAATATGTCGGGGCCGGAGACTGCTTCCGGCTACAAGGTAGAGCGCTGTTTTGGTTTGAGCAGAATCTCTTTCCTTCTGGGGGTAATTCCCTGGCTAAGGCTGGCGGCTAAAGAACGTTTTGATATTATTCACGCTCACAATGCCTGGCCGGGTGGAACTCTCGGGGCCATAACTTCAAAGTTATTTGGAGCAAAATTGGTTATTACCTCTCATGGTCGGGATATCGTGATAGATAGATCGATCGGGTATGGATCCCGGCGAAGTCCACTAATAAACTTTATAACTAAGCTAACGCTTAGAGCGGCTGATAAGCATACGATTGTGCGAGGTTCATTAATCGAATCAGCCACCGAGGCCGGCTCCGCGCTTAATAATATAGCCGTGGTTCCCAATTTTGTACCCCGCACTGCCGGATCTCCCTCGCCGAGCCGGGCAGACAGGTATTTGCTAGCCATGGGAAGGTTGCACAAAGTAAAGAGATTTGAATTAGCCATCCAAGCGATGGACTTGATAAAAAAGACTCTGCCGGATACAAAACTAGTAATTGCCGGCGCCGGCGGAGAAGACGAGAAACTTAAGCGTTTAGTGGCCGATCTTGACCTCACTGATTCAGTCGAGTTTGCGGGGCAGGTAAACGGCGATGCCAAGCAAGATTTAATTGCGGGTGCCTGGGCCCTGCTTGTGACGTCTAAGATTGAGGCTTTTCCGGTAACGCCGCTTGAAGTAATGTCTTTAGGCGTTCCGGTTTTAGCTCCAAACTATGAGCCTTTTGTTGAGTTTATAGATGGCCAAAATAGCTTGCTGGTCGACCCCGAGAGCCCGCAAAAGATTCTTGAGGCGCTCAAGACTCTTTTAGATGAAAAAGTTTATCAGCGCATATCGAGGCTTGCCAAAGAGACAGCGGCTAAGTTTTCACCAAGTAAAATAGTCGGTCTTTATCAAAGCGTTTACGAAGACGTTTTATCTGAAAAAGGATTAAAAGAGCAGCCATCTTGCAGGAAAGATGTAAATGTCTAATCAAAAGAAAACATGGATTATCGGTCTTGACGGCGCTAGTTTCGAGATCTTAAGACCCATTATGGACGCGGGTAAGTTGCCGGTGTTGTCAGGCCTTCTTAAAAATGGCGCCAGTGGTGTCTTGCGATCAACTGTTGTGCCGTTCACGCCGCAAGCTTGGGCCAGTGTGATGACCGGAAACAACCCCGGAAAACATGGAGTGTTTGGATTTGTTCGTCAGACGCCCGGGCAGCCACCGGTTTTCTTAAGCTCAAAGGCTATCAAGGGCGATAAACTTTGGTCACTATTCAGTCGGCGGGGCTTAAAAAGTCTGGTTGTTAATGTTCCGGTCACATTTCCGCCGGAGCCCCTAAATGGCTCAATGATCACGGGCATGATGACGCCCTCGAAAGAAGTCGAATTTACTTATCCGCCGGAATTAAAAACCAGAATCCAAGATACGTGGCCGGACTATGTTATCGATATAACTTCAGGGCTAAATCGCAGTCGTGATCTGTCGATTATGGATGAGCTTGACGCGGCCCAGGAGACTAGGGCGGACTTATTGCTGACCTTAATAAAAGAAGAGTCACCCGACTTTCTTTTCGCGGTCTTTGTTGGACCGGATAGGATACAACATGCCTTTTCTCAGTTTGTTAATCCGATCAGCACAGCGTATAGGTCGGACCGTGCCGAAGAGTGGCGCGAACGCATATATGAATCCTATGCGAAATTAGACGAGATTATCGGGCGGTTGATTGCGCTTGCGCCGGACGCAAATATTATTTTTATATCGGATCATGGCTTCACTGTGGAAAGAGGCGCGTTTTACACCAATGATTTTCTTGTTTCTCAAGGGATGTTGGCTTTAAAACCGAGTTCCGGGCTCATGCCAGCTCGCTCAATCATTAGAAAACTTAATATATCAGCTCTAAAGCGCTTTATTCCAAATAAGATCATTAAGAAAACGATTAGCTTTACCAAAGAAGGAATAGATTGGTCTAAAACAAAGGCTTATGCGTCTTCTGTTGCTCAGCAAGGGATATATATTAATTTGGCAGGGCGCGAGCCGGAAGGAATTGTGTCGCGCGAAAACTACGAAGAGACGCGAGATGAGATTATTAAAGCGCTCAACGGAATAAATGAGCCTAACTCCAAAAACAATATTCTTAAAGCGCACCGTCGCGAAGATGTTTTTAGCGGCCCGCACCTTGAGTCCATTCCCGACATTATCCTGGATTTTGAGCGATCCGGTCTCGAGTCAAAAGATTCTATCCTAGGTGGACCTGCGGTTGAGTGGTCAGACGGGGGCTCAAGAGGCATTCATCATCGAGACGGGGTTTTTCTAGCGACAGGCCCAGATGTCAGAGGTGGCGAATTTAACGGTCTTGTCTTGGAGGATATCGCTCCCAACATTTTAGCCCTGGCAGGGATAAAACCTCCTGACAACATTGATGGACGGGTTAGGCCGGACATATTCAAGATCAAAGGCAAAGAGGAAAACAACCAAGATGGAGTTGCGCCTGAAGAGCAGGTTGGGAATCGGAGCTCAAAGTGACGGCCGCCAAAAAGTTTGTTACTCATGTCCGCTGGGCATATGTAGCAAAATTATTCTCAGCCAGCCTGGCTTTACCCCTATATATTATTTTGGCAAAAGGTCTTGGTCGTGACAGGTTTGGGCTATTTGCTCTGACGCTTTCGTTACTAGTTTTTGTTCGCATACTTAGCGGTAGTGGCTTAGGGCCCTCAACCGGTAAGCATATCTCTAACCTTAAAGGTGATGACCAAAAGTTGATGCCGCAGTTTTTAGCGGCCGGTTTTTGGGTTCAGATGATTTCGGCGGGGTTTTTCGCCATTCTTGTCTGGCTCTTCTCTTCGAAAATCGCGAACGTCTTCGGCGATGAAACTCTGGCGCCGGCTCTACGGGTAGGCGCGATCATTCTCGTCTTTTTCGCTACTGTCGAGTTCTCAAAAGCGGCTCTCCAAGGGCTACAACGGTTCGACATTTTGGCAGCGATTACGGGTGTCGAATTTGCCGGTAAGCTCCTGTTTTCGGCGGGACTTACTTTAGCCGGCTACGGGCTGATCGGGGCGCTTGATGGTTTCGCGCTAGCTTTGGCGTTAGCTTCTTTAGTCGCGTTCTTCTTCTTTGTTCACTTAGGGATGAGACTTCCGCGACTTGCTGCCGAGCAATGGCGTTCGGTTATGACATACAGCTTGCCCTTGATGCTAACGACCGCCGGCTTTGTTATCTATACTGAGCTCGATAATATCATGATCGGTTATTATTCCGGCGTCGGGGCGACCGGTCTTTATTCCGCGGCCATGAATATCGCTCGCGCCATTCCGCTTCTGGCAGTGCCAATAGGGCAAGCGGCCGCGCCAACGATTGTCAAGCTAGTTCAAAATCACGACCAGGCTGCTGAATTTACAGATCGTTTACTCAGATACGTCGTGGCTTCATTTTTTCCAATAGCCGTTGGTTTGTTTGTTCTGGCTCCAAAGATAATGGTCTTAATATACGGTCAGGAGTATCTAGCTGGCGCAAGCGCCCTTAGGGTGATGGCGGTATTTGTGCTTTCTCTGAGCACAGGGGTCGTTGTCACTCCAATTCTCGATTATTTAGGGAAGGCCGGGGTTAGAGCAATGTGGCTGACAATATCCGTAAGTCTAAATGTAATCCTGAACTTTATACTTATACCCCGGTTCGGGGGCCTTGGCGCCGCGATAGCGACGGCCGTGACACACGCCCCTTATGTCTTGAATAATGTCGGGATCTTGGCAAGTACCGTGGGCTTAAGAAGAAGGAGTGTCTTT
>JAUWRD010000161.1 GCA_030610765.1 Actinomycetes bacterium | reverse complement strand
GTCGACAAGCAATTTGACCATTGTCTGGTCTAGCCCCTTTTCCACCTCATTTAGCATATAGTTTTGAGCTTCCGCCGGAGAAAATGGGGTGTGGTAAGCGCGCTCTGAAGTTAAGCCGTCATATACGTCAGCCACTTGAACTAATCGACTAAATACATGTGGTCTCGTTCCACCTGGACTTTCTGGGTAACCGCTTAAGTCGCAACCCATATGATGCTCATAACCAATGGCCAAAGCCGATTTTTCAATTGATGGCCACCCTGATAGGATCCTCAAAGTTTCAACCGGGTGCGCCTTGATGATCTCCCATTCTTTGCGAGTCAGCTTATTCGACTTATTTAAGATCTTTATAGGGACATGCATCTTACCGATATCGTGGAGCAAGGCTCCCGTGGCAAGCCAAGCCAACTGTTCCTCTCTCAATCCAAGCTTAAGACCCAGATTAAGCGACAAGATGGCCACATTAACCGAATGGCGACAAGTATAATCATCAAAGTTTTTCAAAGAAGTTAAGGCCCCAAAACTTGAATCCTTAGACAAGACACCCTTGACCAACCAATCAACAATGCCGTCAACTTTACTTTGATCAAACGTCTCGGCTTTTCTCGTCTTATCAAAAATGTCGCTGATAACAACGGTCGCCAATTCATACTTCTTAATGTCGCTGTGTCGCCCATCTTCCCCCGGCTTGTCAGTGCCTTTTCCGGAAACAGCGACGAGCTTTTTTATTTCAATGTGCGCGAATCCGGCCAGCTTGAACTCCGCGCTGAAATCGAAATCGGCCACACCCTGCTTGCCGCGCAAGAGCGAGATAAACCCGATAATTTCTTCCCGATCAACTTGCGGAAGGAAGATTATCCGATCAATATTTCTTGCTTCACACCAGCTAGTCAGCTCCATACAGCTAAAGCTCTCCTCGATAAGGATTTCCTCTTCAAAAAATATCTGACCGTCGCGAAAACTATAAGTCAACCGCTCCCGACCTGATAAAAACGAGCTAATATCTTCATAAAGCTCATCAACTAAGCTCACAATTTCAGGATGGCCCTCCGGATATAGACCCATGTTTTTTCCGATGGTCATTAAAAGAGCCGGGATTTTCTTGTCTTTATTTAGTAAGCCTAAGTTCATGTCAGCCCCCCGCCACCTGCGCCAAGGCCTGGTTTGCGGCCTCTTTGAGCTTTTGATTTCTACCATGAAATAGCCATGAGCTTCGATTTGCCATTCTGACTAGGACCGGTTTAGCTGAGTAAGCCTGCAGCTTTCCCAGTGCCAATATCGCTTCTGATTTAACATCTACCTGCCGTAGAAAAAGATCGCGACTTTCTATCACGCCGAGCAAGGAGGCAATGGCATCTTGGTTTTTTATTTTGCCCAATGCCCTGATCGCCTCAACTTTGATGTGATGATCCTTGTCTTCGAGCATATCCTCAAGCACACGGACAGTCTTTGGCCCCAGCTTTGACAACGCCTTTATGATCTCTACTTTAACCCGGGCATCCTCGTGGCTAGCTATCCTCTCCAGGTAAACAATCGACTTCTCGTCTCCGATCTCTCCGAGAACAAATACGATGTTGCGCACTACAAACCACCGGGGGTCGTTAAGTTGGCCTACAAGGCCTTCTGCCGAGCCCGCGCAACTTGTCAAAAGCTTGCAGATCAGGTGCCTTCGTCCACGCCTTTCTTCGTCAACCAGGATTTCAATTAGAGTCGGGGTTGTGTAGCCGCCCAAGAGCTCAAAATAGCGTTGAACATTTCCCTGTTGTTTTTCCTGGTCCAGATCTAGCAATGAAAATATCTTATCAACTTTTTCTTTCGTACCAGCTTTTTTCATAGCCTCGTCAAAAACTTTTTTCTCTTCTTCGTTTGAGGAGCGTCGATCACGCTCTTCCGCAAGAATCGTTACCGCGTCAACCACAAGGCCTACCTCGCCTATCCTGATTCCAGCGATAAGCACCTCAACAATCATGTCTGACATTTTCTCTAAATACGAGATTTCAGACTCTTTGGAAACTGCTTCACGCAAGCGCCCCAGAACTAGCTTCACTACTTGGGATTCCGTCACGGTACCCGCTATTTCGTTCTTCAGTTCTTCAAATTCTTTTGAGTTTGTGACTTGACCCGCAGATTCATTTTCATCCTGAATTTGCTGACTTAACGCCTGAGACAGCGCCTCTTCTTTTTCTAAAATACTTTTAAAGAAATCGCGCAGCAGATCCTTTTCTACGGAAAACTCTTCCGCCAACAAAGGCGCCAGGCTTCTAAAGCGCTCAAACGAGAGCGGCATATCCTTGATTTCATCCAAGATCCTCTCAGGTGAAAAATCTTTAGCTGATACATATAATTTGATCAATCCAACTAATTCGAGGTCTGGTAAGTGCGCGATTAGTTTCGGAGCAAAAGCGCGTAACTCCGACATATTGGTGTTTATTAAATGCGGCGCCAACGCTTTAAGCAGTGGCTTTCCTAAAGTAATAATGGACTCGGCCAACTTTTTGTAAAGCATGACCTGATCCTCCGGTAATGAGCGGATAAATAGTTTATCCAGCTCGGAGAGAGCATCTTTGATCACCCGAGCACTTTTTTTAGTTGCTCGAGCATTGGGGTGCAGAGAGCCCAAAAAGACGGCCAGTGCTTCGGGATCGGTGTTGGTTATGAAATTCCGAATTTCGTAAGCGTCAGCAGTCGAGGGTTCAACTTCCGCTAATAATACTTGCTTGAATCTCGACAAGTTTGTTTGGCTTTCCGGATTAGCGGGAGCTTTGTCTTTCGTTTTCGTGATTTCAGCCTCTCCGGTGGTTCTAAGTAGAAGCTCAAAGACTTGAACCGCGGTCACTTTGCGATCCGTTAAAAGTTTTGATAAGCCTTCAGACGCTAAG
>JAUWRD010000064.1 GCA_030610765.1 Actinomycetes bacterium | reverse complement strand
GTTGGTTCGCCTGGTCCCAATCCATCGAGTTGCTAACTACTTGACCGGCTACTCTCGCATGTTGGCTCTCGGCTCCGCCTTGAGCCATATACTCCGCCGGTGTCACCCAGTAATTCGCCGGGCTGCCCCTTAAAACAATCACTAACAATCCAACTAATGTCACTATTGTGACAAAGGCAGCCGCGAGTACTTTCTTACGTTTTGGTTTCAACCAATCTCACTGCCGCAATCAGAGCAAAATTTGCTGTTTCCGTCTGCTTCGCTACCGCAATTAGAACAATACTTAGCCGCTTTTGTCTTAGCCTTAGCCGCTACCTTGCCCTTGCCGCCCTTTTTTGGTTTCGGCCTAACTTTTCTCTCAGCAGCAACCTCAGCAGAGGCTATCGTCTGTGAGCGCCAATACATGGCCCAGCCACCACCGACCATCATTAATACTACTAAAAACGCGATCCATCGCGTTGAGCTTGGATTTGTGGATTGACTTTCCCCGGAACCAACCTGCTCGTTGTTGACCGGCTGAGTAGTTTTTTTAATTGATGGCTCTTTGTCGGTCTTTGTATAGTCGACATTGAAGGCGAGAACATCGCCAGCCTTGACGTCGGCAAAAGAGAATGTGTGATATTTGAAACCTTGCTGGTCTTCAGAAATATTCTCTGATGCAGGCTCGATCTTATAATCAGTGGCCTTCAAGGGTTCTTGCACCTGAATCTCTAAATTGCCGATTGGATAAGATGCCTTGTATTCATAAACAAAGCTTTTCTTTCCGTCTTCAGCCTCTTTCTGACCGCTAAAGGGATCGTAATAATATTCAAAGAAGAGAGTACGGGCCGAATCAACTGAATATGTTAATTCTTCAAAGTCACCCGCTTCTTTAGTGTCATAAACCTTACAGCGATGACCTTGGCCCTCAGGTATCTCACAAGCCATCCCCACCGTGATATCCGGCATTTTCTTAGAAAGCAGATATTCCACTTTTTGGGGCAATTCGGTGTCCTCGCTCAAAATCGGCTCCATGACCACAAGCACGCGAGGGTCATCGTATTCCGGCTCAACAAGAATGTTCATTTTTTCAACCTTGATGTCTTTCGCCGCCAGCGCTTGCGTCGGTATTATTAGAGCCAGCAATGCTAACGAAAGTATGGTCGCGAAGATTCGTCCGCGAACCGACCTCTTACCGCCATTTCCACCTTTGCGAATCTTAAATTTACTAGTCAATGTTCCGTGTCTCCCTTCGTCTTACATATCTTAAAAATATTTTAGCTATTCTACTTGCCGAACGCGATATTGACAAGCTTCACTGATTTCAAGCCTCTTCACGCGGTTCCCATTCTTCTAAATAAGCCTTGGGTATAAAAATCTTTCCATCCTTGACCTCTACCTTTATCTCGTCGGGGGGAAAAGGCATACATGCTCCCGACCAAGCAATGAGGCTTTCCGCGTCCCATTTTGTGCCGCAGATATTACAAGTCAAACTAAGATCTCTTTCCGTATGAAAAGTAGTTGAGCGACACGGTTCACAATAACTGACGCCCACCATCAAATCACCTGGCGGAGTAATTAAAGCCATCACCGGCAGAACCGGCTTTCCGGCAAAATTTCTCTGTTTAACGTTAATTTTTGGAGATCGAAATTCAAATCTGACTAGCTTATGTTTCTTTACGTCGCTCAACTTTATCGTGATCCACTTGCCCTCTGTTTTATGGGGAACCTTTTTCATGTCAACACGTTCTTCTGTGTAATCAACCGGGCCAGAAACGCTAATTCTCCGCACGTCTTTCGGGGTATTAATCTGTTTACCGGCTTGAGCGCCGGTTCGGGTGAGCATAAACCCACCGACGGCCATTGCGCCTATCATCAACCCGATCAAGATGGTCGTTGAGGAAAGGCCGGTCTTTTTCCGCATTACTTTATCTTTTTTGTCTTGAAGTTTATTGATATCTTTGCTGGTACCTTTGTCAGTTGTCGCCATTTTTCTCCTTCACGTAAAAAACCTCTGACCGGGTGCGCTCAGACTGTCAACCCTTTAGAGGTAGCAAAAGCGAAACTATTATTTTGCACTTCTGCTTGCCTGAACAAAATCTATAATAGCAGACCTAGGTGAGTTTTTCAATGAGTTTGCTTAACTAGAATTCTTGCGAAATTTGCAAAACTGCCCACTCGAACAAAATCGGGAAGAGAAGCTTCAGCCGATCATTTCTCAAATCTGAGAAACCTGGCATTAATAGCTACGATAATTGTACTTAAAGACATGAGCGCGCCACCAATAGCTGGACTCAGAAGAATACCGTAGCCTATAAGAACTCCGGCGGCAATGGGAATAGCAAACACATTATAGCCAGTCGCCCAAGCCAGGTTTTGCACCATTTTTCTGTACGTCGCCTTTGATAGACCGATGATCGCCACGACATCAAGCGGGCTGCTGTTAACTAGGACGATATCGGCGGTTTCCACGGCTACGTCCGTACCAGCGCCGATCGCGATACCAACATCGGCTTGAGCTAAGGCCGGCGCGTCGTTGACGCCGTCACCAGTCATGGCTACCGTCAAACCTCGTGATTGCACTTCTTTCACCTTGGCCGATTTTTGATCCGGTAAGACTTCAGCAAAAAAGTCGTCCAGACCGATCTCATCCGCGACCCACTTAGCCACTTGCTTATTGTCCCCTGTAAGCATCATCGATTTGATGCCCATCTCTTTTAATTTCGAAATAGCATCTTTTGATTCAGGTCTGATGATATCGGCCAACGCCAGTGCCCCACTGACCTGATCGTTCAAGATCACGTAAACAACTGTTTTCCCTTGCTCAAAAAGATTACCAACACGTCTATTTTCAATGACCAAATCGTTATCCTTAAGATAACCGGGGCTAACGATTTTGACGTCAAGGTCGTTTACTATACCCTCGGCACCCCTACCGGGGATTGCTTTAAATTCCGTGACTGGAAAAGTCTTTTCAACTTTGGTGGCGATACCTTGGGCAATCGGATGTTCAGAGCTTGACTCCACGGACGCCGCGTATTTTAATAGCTCTTCCTCTGAAAGATCTTTTGCGAGAACCACGATATCGGTAACTCCAAATTTTCCTTCGGTCAGCGTTCCTGTCTTGTCAAATATTACCGCCTGAATATTTTTGGCCATCTCAAAAGCTGTCCGGTTTCTGATTAGCAGACCATTTTGCGCTGAAAGCGAGGTGGAAACCGCCACAACAAGCGGTATAGCCAATCCAAGGGCGTGCGGACAAGTAATGACCAGCACCGTAACCGTTCTCTCAAGAGCAAAAGCGAAATCACGATTGGCTATCACCAGCCAGGCAAAGAGAGTTATGACTCCGCTTGTGATCCCGATGACTGTCAAATACATGGCGGCTCGATTGGCTAGGTCCTGAGTTTTTGACTTGCTCTCCTGCGCTTCTTTAACCAGGTGTATTACTTGAGAGAGAAATGAGTCTCGGCCGGTTTTTTCTATCTCAACAGTTATTGCCCCTTCGCCATTGATTGAGCCGCCGATTGCCTTGTCTCCGATTTTCTTTGAAACCGGCTTTGACTCGCCTGTCAGCATTGCTTCATTGACTGATGTCTCGCCGCCGACAACAACGCCATCCGCCGGCACCTTTTCTCCCGGCTTTATCAAAACCTTATCTCCGGTGCTGAGTTGATCTAGCGGTACATCAGTAGTCATGCCGTCCCGCATTACCATGTGGGCTTCAGACGGCATCAGTTTAGCCAACTCTTCAAGCGCCCTGGACGCGCCCATGATCGATTTCATCTCCATCCAATGCCCAAGGAGCATCACGTCAATAAGGGTGGCGAGTTCCCAATAAAAAATAGGTCCGCTTAATCCAAAAACCACGGCGGTGCTGTAAGCATACGCGGTTGTAATTGCGAGAGTCACGAGCGTCATCATTCCTGGTCGGGTAGATCTAACATCCTCAGCAAAGCCCTTTAGGAACGGTCGTCCGCCATAAACATAGAGTGCCGTTGAAATAGCAAAAAGAAGAAAAAGGTCGCCACCGAACCTAAGGGAATCGCCGAGACCGAGAAACTTTTGAATCGCCGGCGATAATAACAGGATCAGCGGAGTTAGAGCCAATGAGACCCAGAATCTCCGGCGATAGTCAGCAATCATATACGCGTGATGGCTCATTGCGGGCTTATCGTGGTCGCCTACTTTAGCGTTCGGTTGATGCTCTTGATGATCCATAATAATGCTCTTTTCTAAGGCAACATATTTAAAACATTATCTTCAAGAACGGTTGTTAGATAGAATTATAATAGAAACTGTGGCAGATTATTTGTCGGAGCGGTAGTCACAGCTATGAGCTTGGCCTTTAACGCGCTTTAGACAGTTAAGAATATTTTTGACTTCAGATTTGCAGTAAGACTTGACAAACCCGCATGCTTTATATATAAGTATACCCCTTGGGGGTATATTACATTCAAAATTTATTCCGGAAAAAAGTCGTTCTTTAGTTAAAAAAATGCAGCCGGGATAGACCATCTTGGAGGAGACCAAACAAATGAAAAATATCGCAATATTCATCTCACTTTTAGTAGCACTCTTGGGCGGGGCGTGGGCCGTTCTAAACATAGGCGGACAAGAAAGTCCTAAGTCGGGAGAATCCCAACTTCCGGTTGAAACGCCGGCTGATGGTATGCCCGAAGCCACTACACCAGAGGGTGAGGGCGTCGACCAGCTCACTCGCTCTGATCAGGGCGGCGGAGCCGTAAATATATCCGCGACTTACATAACCCAAAAGATCCTTGAGCAAGATCCCTCGATGCAGAAACCGGAGTACGATCCGCTTAAGGAAATGGTTTTTTTAATCGCTATGAATACACATTCGGTAGATCTGTTGGGCTACAACATGGCAAAGCTGACTATTCTTAAAGACAGCAAAGGAAATGAGCTCAAACCAGTTGGTGACTGGCAGTCCGTGAGTGAGGGAGGACACCACCGCAGCGGGTATTTAATATTCTCCCGTCCTGACAGTTTAGAGCTTTCCGATCAGGCAGGGTCACTAGAGTTGCTGGTGAAAAATATCTCGGAGGTTCCGGAACGAAGTTTGATCTGGAAATTACCGCTGCCAGAAAATTAAGATTCTAACAGATTATGGAACTAACATTCCCTTTTTTAGCCGGCATATTAGCTTTTCTTTCCCCTTGTATTATACCGATGATTACAGTTTACCTGAGCTTGATTACGGGGATGACGGCCGATGAATTACTCTCTGACGACACTGTTCTTGTCCGGCGTCAAATAGTAATCAATACCGCTTATTTTGTCGGCGGCTTTGCTGTCATCTACATGGCCGTCGGCGCGGCAGCCGGTTATGTAGGCGGATTTCTCAGCAACTACCAAGCAGAGTTGAACGTCGTGGGCGGAACAATCATTGTCCTGCTGGGCCTGCGTTTCGCGGGAGTTTTTACCTGGCTGCCGGCTGATCCGTTTGGATGGCTAAAGAGTCCGAGTGTGGCCGGATTGAAAACCGGCGGCCGTTCTTCCGGCGCGGGCCGATCTTTTGGAGTCGGCCTACTTTTCGCTGTTGCTTGCTCACATTGTTTCGGCGGACTCTTAACCTCTGTCTTGGTGAGCGCCGGAGTAAGCGGTTCGCAGACCCAAGGAATGTTATCACTGGCCCTTTTTTCTTTGGGGTTGGCAGTCCCATTCTTTATAACAGCCTGGGCTATCGGTCCCGTCATCAATAGATTGAAAAAGGCGCAGAAGAACATGAAAATAGTCAATGTAGTAGGTGGCGGATTCCTTGTCTTCTTCGGCATCTTGACCGCTACTGGTCGCTTTACGATGTTGGCGGAATTCTTTAGCCGTCTATCGCCCCTATAATTGCTTTAAGGAATTGAATTGGTAGCGAATCTCTCTTTAAGTATTTCCAGGGCATTGCTGGTTGATACAGTAGCTGATGTCCCTCCAGGGGGAAACTGCTTTATAATCCATCACAATAACCACCTCCTAAAAAATATGGTCGTCAAAGTTCTTTCAAGAAATCAATAACTGCGCCCCGTTCTTTTTTATTCATCTCCCAACGAGGCATAGTTGTGTCCAATTTCTTTCCATCAGGATCCAACCCCTTTGTAATTGCTCGCTTTACTTTCTTTTCAGTGTACCGACCGTGTTTTTCCTCGTTCTCATGTTCATCATGATCTTTCTTAGTCAAAGCGTCCCAAGTAATAGCGGGAGCTTTATCTTCGCTCATCATAAGCTGAAAGCCGCCTTTTCCATCATCGCCATGACATGTCGCGCAGGCTCCTCCGTGCATGCGGAACCAATGCGGACCGTCATCGTAAGGAATTGCTTTTCCATTTTCTCCACGACCGGAAAAATAAATCTTCTCACCTAAAGAATTGTATGACTCGCCAGTATCACCTGTCCCGTCAATGGCAAACAAGCATGGAAATACAAGTAGTCCCATTGCGCCGATCACAAGAAGTACAACCGACAGTATCAATAACGACGAATTCTTCATTTATGTCTCCTTTTCTCTTATTTAAACACGTGCGTGGAAATTCTGTTAAATCGGCAATTGGATATATTTCTGCAGCGGTGCGACCAGCTGGGTCCAATACCCAATAAACAGAAGAGCGCCGATAACACCCAGGCCAAGCGAATATATAAGCAGCAGTGAAGCCCCATTAACAGGTGAGTTCTATCGCCAACATGAAAATACTGCCAAGTATCGGCCCAATACACGGCGTCCAGCCGACGGCAAAAGCCATCCCAAGAGGGAAAGCGCTAAATAAACCAAATCTGCGACTTCCGGGAATAGATCGCATTTCTTTATTGAGGGGGGGTATCTTGAGAGCACCCATCATAAAGCGACCCATAACTATTATGATTGTTCCAGCTACGCGCTCGGTGGGGCCTTTATAAGTCTTGGCGTCCTATTGACTAGGGGTGAGGCGACTCGAAGCTCAACGGAAACGGAAAAAGTCGGCAGATTCCCAAGAATCCTGGTTCAGCATCAAGCACAGAGTCAGTGCGCGGACCTGCTGATCCACGCGCGCTCGGAGTTTTGCCTGAGATCGTAACGCAGGGGACTATCGAAGTGCGAGACGCGTATGCTTTCGCGACAAATCTGGATAATCGCGAACTGACGCAAACATTAAGATGTTACTGCGGTTGTGGGGCCGGCATATAGACAGCGTGAACGGCTGATCAGCTAACTAGTTACTAGAAACGACATATCAATTAACAGGGTGTCCGAGGACTTATATTAAACTACATTTCTGAATGCACGACCGGTGGCGATATGTAGCCTATTACCGAAAGTCCAACTAAAATAACAACCAGCAGGCATGCGATAACTATAGCAACTCGCCGTTTGCCCGGGCGAATCTCGCTAGACCGATCTATCAAAGGCAAGATTGCCAGAGTCCCGAATACGCCAGTCATGCCGTAGAGTATACCTGCCATCCCAAGCTGGTTTTCGAGCGCATACAACCAAAGGAAAAGCCACGGTGGCTTGATTCCTGTCTCCATATTAGTGGGAGACCCTCCAAAAGGCGGGCTGAAGATCAATGCCAAAATCATAATAAGCGCTGTTACCGCCAAGCCCGTTTTTATCAACAACCGGATATGTTGTGCATAGGTTGCGGTCTCCTTTTGCTCACTAAGCGGCTTCCCCGGTACCGGAGATATTCTTAAGACCTTGATCAAGTAGAAGTGAAAAACAAGCAATATCGCAATCGCTGCGGGAATAATGGATATATGAAACGAATATATGCGTGAGATAATGTGCGTACTTGGTGTTGCAGCCGGGGTAAAAGCTTGGCCCAGGAATCCAAGTAAACTAGCTACGCCGACAAAGTGCAGCAGCGCCTCGAATCCTTCTTGGTCCCATTTCACAATTGTACCTGTAGATACCATTGCGAAAGTCAGGAATAGAAGTATCAGGCCAACGTAAAAAGTAATCTCACGCGGTTTTTTATAAGATCCCGTGATTATTATCCTGCCCAAATGGAGTAAGATCAGGACGAACATGATATTGGCAGCCCAGTGATGGATGCCCCTGACAAACCACCCGAGAAACGCTTTGTTGTTAATATATTCAATACTTTCGTGCGCGCCCGTGATTGAAGGATCATAAAATTGAGTCATTAGCATTCCGCTTACGATCAACAAGAGGAAAGAGATAAGAGCAGTGCCCCCCAACGCGTACCAGATTGTATTGGCATGCTTGGGAATTGCATAGTTTAGAACACTTAGGCGTAAGCGTTCCTCGAAAAATCCGGCAGCACGATTTTTTTCAGTCGCCTGCTCGCCTTGTCTTAGTGGCTCGTCTTTATTTGCTTGTGCTTCATGTTCGCTCAATCAACTCACTCTTTCCGTCATTTCAGAAAAAAGACTGACATCACAAATAGGGCGACTACAACGAGGACTATGGCCGTCCCGAATAGATAACCAGGTTGAGACGGAGCGATAAGTTTATACGACGCTCCAGGATCATGGATTTCAGCCTCGTCATCATCAGTCTCCTCCTTTTTTTCTTCGCCGTGTTCCGGTTCAGAAGGTGCAGGCGCTGCCTTTTCTGAAGATTCTTTTTCATCGGGTTTCGCTGGAGTATCCGGCTCTTTAACTGGGTCTTCTCCCTGTTCCGGATCGGATAGTTCGATATGTTGCTCATCGGTATGAGCCGACGCTGTAGAGACAAATACTAGTGACACCAACAAGGTCAATAGTGCTATTTTTAAGATCTTGGATTTCATCCTTCTCCTTAACCGTTCTTTTTTGTCTTTGTTTTTGTGGCGGCCTTCATAACATAGTTACCCTACATTGCAAGAGTTACTCTACATTGCAAGATTATGACTGCAGCAAGTTGCTTTAGTCCTACTTGTTAACGATATTTATTGAAATTACCGTACCGCTGGTTTCTTTGTCTTTTCCGATGCTGATCGATCCAACTTGATCGCCTTTAGCTGCGGTGATATTTGCAACATTAGCACTTGATTCTTGAGTACTCGTAATATTCCACCCATTCTCAGGCAGGTTTTTCTGATAGAAACCCATGATTTTCGTTAGCGACGAGTTTGTTTTTAAGATAGCCATCTTCATTGGTGGCTCCTCTTTACCCTCGCTTGTCACGCCGCTATCGACGCTTGAGGGTTCATAGATCGGCATATCTTCGGGAAAACCTTTTGGTAGCTTCAGGCCCGAGACTTCTATCACCAGCTTGCCCTTTTCCCCTTTTAGTTCAATTTTCTTGACGTTTTTGCTTGTTGAACGTTTTTTTTCCGTTTTCGCTGATGCCGAACACGCAGATACTACCAACGCTAGAAAAATCACGGCCAGAATCATAATTGTTTGGTTTATTTTGGGAGAATTCATCTTAAGAACTTTC
>JAUWRD010000166.1 GCA_030610765.1 Actinomycetes bacterium | reverse complement strand
TTTAATATTTTTCTTATAGTCATCAACTGTCAGACCTTGTCTCTTTAGATCTTGATTAAACTTCTTAGGGGACGCGTAGGCTCTTCTTACTTGATTGACCGCTATCTCGACTTCGCTATCAGCCACAGTAACACCTAGTTTCTCAGCTTCCTGCTTAATCAGTTCATTGATTCTGACTTGTTTCTCGATGGAATTCTTAATACCTTTCTCCGCTATCTTGCCTCGTGTACCCTTAAATGTTTTCGGCTGTTGCTTCTTAAGAACCTCCAGCTGACGGTTGACCTCTTTCGCCGTAGTTGACTCAATGGTCGCTTCGCCTGCGCGCTGTCTCAGCCTTACGCCAACAATTACGACCGAAAAGACCACAACTAAAGCCAAAATAATGTAAATTGGTTTCTTCATTCACATATCTCCTCTTTGTTTTTTCTAACCACGGCAGTATATCATTATCGGTCAAGAAACGTAAACACATTCATTGCAAATCTGATGAAAGTAATTGCTCAAGACTTGTGATAAAAGGTTGGTTTCACTCTTCGAAGTTGATACACTAGGCGCCAATGAAGAGCAGCAGCAATAGATTAATCGCCGAGCGTGCCCTAGCTATTCGTCCGTTCATAGTTATGGAGATACTTGAGAAGGCTAAAGCCATGGAGTCGCGCGGGGAAAAAATTATCCACATGGAAATCGGTGAACCCGATTTTGACACGCCTGACGTCATCAATCAGGCCGCAATTGAAGCGATTAGACTTAACCTCACAAAATACACACATAGCCTGGGCCTGGCTGAATTGCGCACAGCGATCAGCCGGTCCATCAATGACGAGTACGGTGTCGTAGTTGATCCAGAACAAATAATTGTTACAACCGGAACATCAGCGGGGATGCTTTTGACTTTTGCCGCCCTTCTTAATCCCGGTGAAGAGGTAGTTTTATCCGATCCAGGCTATCCGTGTTACTCCAAATTTGTTGACGTAGTTGGTGGCAAACCAGTCTATATCCACCTGAATGAGCAGGAGGGATGGGAGCCGTCTCTTTCTCAAATAGAGTCAGTTTTATCTTCTAAAACCAAGTGCATAGTAGTTAACTCTCCGATGAATCCGACCGGCACAATAATGTCGAAAACGTCTTTGGCCAATATCGCCCAATTGTCCGGCCCCGACCGGATGGTCATATCCGACGAGATTTACCACGGGATGGTCTACGAGGGTCAAGCGCACTCTATTTTAGAATTTACCGACCAAGCCATTGTTATCAACGGGTTTTCAAAGCTTCATGCTATGACCGGTTGGAGGCTCTGTTATTTAGTGGTCCCGCCTCAACTTGTCCGCCCTATTCAAAAACTTCAACAAAATCTATATATTTCAGCGCCGACAATCTCTCAGTACGCGGCTTTAGCGGCTTTAGACAAAGCTAAACCAGACATCGAGCGCATGGGCGCTCTCTATGATGAACGGCGCCAGTGGCTTGTGCCCTGTCTTAAAGAGATGGGGTTTGGCATACCGGTTGACCCTACTGGAGCTTTTTATGTGCTGGCCGACGCCAGGCACCTGAGCGAAAACTCGTACGATTTGGTCCTTGAAATACTGGCGAAAGCCAAAGTCGCGTTGACGCCAGGAATTGACTTCGGAAATAACGCTGAGGGACATATCAGGTTTTCTTACGCGACCTCATTAGACGAGATTAAAGAAGCATGCCTCCGCCTCCGCGAGTGGTTGGCGAATCGGTGAACCAAAAAGGCGAGATAGATCTAATAATCGAGCGCCTTAAGCCACTTTATCCAAACGAGAAGACGGCCCTTAATTGGTCGAGCCCGTTTGAGCTTTTGACCGCTGTGATCTTGTCGGCCCAATGCACCGACAAGCGCGTGAATCTGGTGACCGAAGAATTGTTCCGAAAATACCGATCTGTCGCCGACTACGCCGGCGCGGATATTCATGTATTTGAATCGGAAGTCAGATCAACCGGCTTCTTTAGAAATAAAACCAAAAACATTATCGGGTCCGCCCGGGTTATCATTGAAAAATTCGGAGGCCAAATACCGAAAACGATGCCCGAGATACTAGAATTACCGGGAATCGCCAGAAAATCAGCAAACATAATCTTAGCCGAGGCGTACGGTGTCGTTGAGGGCGTGCCAGTCGACACTCATGTGAAGAGACTGACAAATCGCCTGGGACTTACCTCCAAGAGCGATCCGGTTAAAATTGAGGACGAGATGATGAAAAAGGTACCGCGGTCTGATTGGTACCGCTTCTCTACCCTTCTCGTTTATCACGGACGCGCCATTTGCGTGGCCAGAAAACCGAAGTGCGCTTCGTGCGTCTTGAATGATATCTGCCCGTCAAGGGCGTATGCGTGACCTAACAAATTCTCGGTTGTTCGTCGGCTGCCAAATATCGCAGCAGGCGCCGGCTCTTATATTTAGTCTCCAGCTGTACCTGAGGTTGATTGCCGTCTACGCTGAGAACGCTGCCTATAACCGCGCTATCGATGCTCTCCGGCAGTCTCTTCAGACACTCCACAGCGACGCTCCCCAGGTTCTTTTCAACCACAATAACCAGTCGTCCTTCACAAGCTAAATATAGGGGGTCAAGCCCTAAGATTTCCGAAGCGCTTTTGACGCTCTTTTTTACAGGAACTTCGGTCTCTTTTATTTCAATTACAGCTCCGCGCATGGCAGCCAACTCATTAAGGACTGTCGCTAACCCACCCCGGGTCGGATCGCGGAGCCACTTAACTCCCGATTCTAGTTCATTTAT
>JAUWRD010000068.1 GCA_030610765.1 Actinomycetes bacterium | reverse complement strand
TTTGTTGGTCGAGCTGATGACGTTATCAACACTACGGGTCACCTGGTAGGGCCTTTTGAGGTCGAGAGTGCTTTGATTGAACACACTGCGGTCGCTGAGGCGGGAGTGATCGGTATTCCCGATAAGCTGGCCGGTGAAGTTATAAAAGCTTTTGTTTCCTTAAAAGACGGACATCAAGAATCTGACCAGCTAAAAATAGAAATCAGACAGTTCGCTAGAAAGAAACTCGCGGCTCTCTCTTGTCCGCGAGAGATCGCTTTTTTACCCGACCTACCAAAAACCAGAAGCGGCAAAATAATGAGGCGGTTGCTTAAGGCACGGGAACTTGGGCTTCCAGAGGGTGACATCTCAACGCTAGAAGACTAGCAAAAAAGTTGTTCTTTGGGTATATAAAGCCAAAGAGACTTAAGTGAGATTTGTTTGGAGGCGGTTGCGTATGTCGCAGATACTTGGAATCATTTGGCCGGCCGGAAGCATCATAGCCTGGCTTGCCGGGGCAGCAATGCTCCAGACAAAAGCACGTAAGATGCCTATCGATCTACCCCTGAACATCTCTATATTCATGCTAACTGTGGCCACCTTCCACCTCATTGCATATACTCAAATTGCCACAGTAGGTGAAGACTCAACTGTGCAAGCCATGCCCTTCTTCGATGTTTTCATCATCTTCGCTGCCCTTATCGTGATTAAATCGCGCGTTCAGTCGCTTGGATTGGTCTTTAAGATGTTCATCTTGATTCTCGCCGGTTCAATTTCTTTTTGGCTTTGGTATATTAACGCTATTGGCGGCTTGCTCCCCAAGTAGGCTCGGGCACTTATTAAGACAAAATCAGCAGATTGCTCTTGTTTTCGCTCACTCTCATCTAGTATGATTTCGGCATGAAAGATATTCAGCTGGAAAAACCGCGAGCAACCCGAGAAGGTTATGCCGACGCCCTCGTTGAGCTCGGTGAAGAACTTGATAATCTCGTTGTTTTAGACTGCGATCTGTCAAAATCAACAGGCGCTGTGAAATTTGGCAAACAATTCCCGGATCGCTTCTTTAATTGCGGAATCGCGGAACAGAGCATGATGGGGACAGCAGCCGGTCTGGCTGCCTGCGGAAAAATATGTTACACGGGCTCTTTTGCCATTTTTGCTACCGGGCGAGCTTTTGAACAAATCCGCAACACGATCGCCTACTGTTCCTCTGATGTCAAAATTTGCCCGACTCACGCTGGTGTTTCTGTTGGCGAAGACGGAGGCTCCCACCAGGCTGTTGAGGATATCGCGCTAATGCGTTCCATACCAAACATGAAGATTATCGTCCCGGCGGATTATGTGGAAGCACGAGAAGCCGTTAAGGCAGCGGCCAAAATACCGGGACCTGTTTATATTAGATTAGGCAGACCAAAGCTTGAGCGAATATACGACAATGACTACAAGTTTGAGCTCGGTCAAGCACGTGCCTTGCGGACAGGTCGTGACGTTACTATTCTGGCTATTGGCGTCATGGTTGGAGAAGCCTTGAAAGCCGCGGAAATCCTATCCGCTGAACAAATCGATGCCGAAATTATTAACGTAATCACCGTTAAGCCACTTGATGAGCGCGCAATACTCGCGTCTGCGGCTAAGACCGGCCTGGTAGTGACAGCAGAGGAACACAGTCGCATAGGCGGTTTGGGCGGAGCTGTCTCAGAGCTTCTGGGTGAAAGAATACCGACCCCCATACGCCGCGTCGGCATAGATGATACTTTTGGAACATCAGGCTCGCCTGACGAGCTTCTGCGCCACTTCAAATTAACTGCCAACGACATCGCCGCCGCAGCTAGAGAGCTTGTGCAACGCTAACTTTCTTAGGCACCATCTTTTGATTTCTAAGCCCCTATGTGTTAATATCCCTTGGTTAGGAGTGATAGTTTGACTAATGATACGACTTAAAAATGTCTCCAAGAGCTATGATGGAGATAAACCAGCCCTCATCGATGTTAACGCTGCAGTAACCAAGGGCGAGTTCGTTTTTTTGGTCGGCCCCTCGGGTTCAGGCAAGTCTACTTTTATTCGCCTACTGCTAAGAGAGTTCTTACCAAGTCGCGGCGAAGTTATCGTGGCCGGTCAAGACGTGGTACACATGCGTAGTTGGAAAGTGCCGTTCTTGCGCCGGAATATCGGCTGCGTTTTTCAAGACTTCAAACTTCTTCCCAATAAAACTGCCTTTGAGAATGTGGCTTTTGCGTTGGAAGTCATCGGGCGATCACGAAATGTAATAAACACACAGGTACCGGAAGTTTTAAGGCTGGTCGGACTCGAAGAAAAGCTCGATCGGTACCCCGATGAACTATCCGGCGGCGAACAACAAAGAGTTTCGATCGCTCGAGCTTTCGCTAATCGCCCACCGCTTCTCCTGGCTGACGAGTTAACCGGAAATTTAGATCCCGCGACTTCCCTTGGAATTATGACGTTGTTAAACCGCATAAACCGAACAGGAACAACGGTTCTTGTGGCAACCCATGATCGCGAAATTGTTGATAGTATGCGCCGTCGAGTAATAGCCTTAGAGGATGGTCGCATCGTGCGAGACCAGCTAAAAGGCGTCTACGGGTACGAGGACTAATATTTTGTATTTTATAAAAGAAGCACTATCTAGTTTTCGAAAGAACATCGTCCAGAGCATCGCGGCCGTGACCACAGTCGCTCTGTGCCTGGTTGTGATCGGCCTAATTCTTATGGTCATGTATGTCGGTGGCGAAATCATCGAGGGGATTGAAAAGAAAGTAGAAATCGAGATTTTCTTTGACAACCCCGAAACCATACAATCCTCAGGGCGAGTAACGGCAAGAATGGATAAAATTCAAGAGATAGAAAATACCGTTCGCGCCTGGTCTGAGGTGTCGAAAGTCAGATATGTCTCAAAGGAACAAGCTCTAGATAAGTTTAAGAAAGACTTTCAATATAATCCGGAGGTAATCCAAAATATTGAAGGCAATCCACTGCCTGATTCACTGCGTGTGAGCCTCAAGAACCCTAGAAAAGTCGATGCTGTGGCCAACCGCTTAAAAACGATCCAGTACGTTAAAGATCTAGCCGGCGACCTTGATAAAAACGTGCAATACGGAAAAGATACCGTCAAAAGGCTGTTCGCTGTCACCAGGTGGGTATCGATTGCGGCAGGCGGGTTCGCGGCTCTCTTGATCTTTGTCTCTTTAGTGCTGATAACCAACACTATTCGCTTGGCCATATTTGCCCGCCGCAAAGAGATTGGCATAATGCGCTTGGTGGGTGCCTCAAATTGGTTTATCAGATGGCCGTTTATATTAGAGGGAATGTTCGAAGGGTTTATCGGAGCCGGCGTTGCCATTTTGATCTTGGTCGGCATCTGGCGCACTCTGTTTACTAATCTCGCTTCGGGCAAGGTTCTCGCCTTTCTCAGCTTTCAAATTGATCAAACAGCTTTTATTAAACTAATCCTCTTATTGGCGTTATCGGGCGCCGTCATCGGTTCCGCGGGAAGCTTCATTGCTCTCCGCCGTTTCTTGAAGGTCTAATCTTTAAAAAGGAGTAATTTGTGCAACGTAGCTGGAGTTTTGCCATAAAGCAAGTAATCGTTTTCACGGTGACCTTGTCTTTGATGTGGATAAATATCGCCCACGCTGTCACCAATAACGATTTAGTCGAGACCGAAAAGAAGATGAATAACGCCCGGGCGAATATTAATAAGGGCGACACCGATAAGGCCCAGCTTAACACTGAAATCAAATCAGTTGATGGTCGCGTGGCGGCCATTGAAACAGCGCTCAATAAAATAGACGGACAACTAAGCAAAGCCGAAAAGACCAAGAACGCGATTACCGCCGAGCTAAACGTCCTAAAACAAAAGATGGCCAAGAGCCAAACTGAACTGAACGAAGCAACCAAAAAACTAGAAGTATTGACAGAGACGCTAAACCAGCGCGCCGGAAGCTTCTATAAGAACGGGGATATTTCCTTCATCGAGGTCTTGCTGGCCGCCCAGGATTTTAATGATTTTCTGGTTCGAGCCAGGTTTCTCCAAATAATTGTCAGTTCAGATACGCAACTAGTCCTTGATATTAAATCGACGAGGGCAAAGATATTAAAAGCGCGGGTCGCCATTGAGCGTGACAAAAAACAGACAGAAGCACGCGAAGCCGAGTTCAAAGCAGAAGTTAATCGACTGGCAAGTCTTTCCCGGCAACAAAGAAACAAGCGTGACCAGGAAAAGGCGCAAAAACGAGCCAAAGAACAGTTAATCACAAAAATAGAGTCAGATAGAGAATCCTGGCTGGCGGCTGAGGCTGAATTTAGCAGATCAGCAGCGTTAATTCGTCAGAAGCTAGCAAAAAGCAGGCAGGCAACGAGCAAGCCCTCAGTAAAAGGCTTTATCTGGCCGGCGACAGGGCCGATGTCATCTCCTTTCGGGCAGCGCTGGGGACGGAAGCACGAGGGCATAGATATTAGTGTCAGCTATGGATCACCTGTAACTGCTTCTAAAGCCGGAAGAGTCGCTATCGCGAAATATTACGGAGGCTACGGGAATCTTGTCGTTATTGATCACGGCGGCGGGGTTGAAACCTGGTATGGCCACAACTCCTCCTTTGCTGTCAGTGCCGGACAAAATGTCAGCCAAGGCCAGATCATCGCCAACGCCGGTTCAACCGGGAATTCTACCGGGCCGCATGTACATTTTGAGGTCAGGATCAATGGAGCGGCTCAAAATCCCTTAAATTACTTGCCATAACCTTGTGAAGGTATTACTCTTTTGAATAATGTATAAAAGATTTATTGCTTTTGTCTCGATTGCCCTCGCGATACTCTTGCTAGCCGCAAGTTTCGTCTCAGGTGTTTTCGTGGGTCGGCTAGGAGAAGACAAACCAACAAAAACAGATATTCACTCGACTCCAAAACAGTCTACCAGCCCCGCTGATGTTAGCCTTATTCAGGAAGTGTTTGGACAAATCTCCCATACCTACGTTGAGAAGATCGGTTCCAGCAAACTGATCAACGGCGCAATCGAGGGCATGCTCAAGGTGCTTGACGACCCCTATACGCGACGACTGCAGAAAAAGGACTACGGTACTTTTCAAGAACAGACGACAGGGCATTTTGGTGGCGTTGGAATGGAATTAGGACTGCGCGATAAAGAGCTAACAGTGGTCGCCCCTATAAAAAACACCCCGGCTTTCGAGGCTGGCATTCAATCCGGAGACAAAATTGTAAAAATTGACGACGTCGGAACAAAAGATATGTCAATTGAAAAAGCGGTCAAGTTGATTCGCGGACCCAAGGGTTCAAGAGTCATTTTGGAATTCACCCGCAACGGCGATGAGCCTTTTATTAAAGAATTGGTCAGAGGGGACATAAAAATACCTAATGTCAGCGGCAAAATTCTCGATAACGACATAGCGTATATTAAAGCTCACGGTTTCAACACAGACAGCGCCAACGATGTGCTGACCGAGCTTACCGAACTAAAAGAAAAAGGCGCCAAGGGTGTGATCCTTGATTTGAGAAACAATCCCGGTGGTCTGCTTAATGAAGCCGTTTCAATGTCGAGCATCTTCATCAAATCAGGCCCCATAGTAAAAGTGAAAGCCCGGACCGGCAAGACGGAAACCTTCTCGGCCAGCAAGACCGCCGATGATAAGATTCCTCTAGTCGTCCTGGTCAATAAAGGTAGCGCCAGCGCTTCTGAAATCGTTGCCGGAGCCATTCAGGACACTAACAGAGGCGTGATTGTCGGCGAGCAATCTTTTGGCAAAGGCTCCGTCCAAACAGTAATCCCGCTCCCCGACGGCAGCGCCCTGGTGATGACAACAGCGAAATACTTGACGCCAAAAAATAGGTCTCTTAACAAGAAAGGGATTGCCCCTGACGTCAAAATCAAGCTCAAAAAGAAAGATTGGCACAAGATGGGCAGCAAAGATGATCCGCAACTAAACAAGGCAAAAGAAGTTATTCAGGATCTGATTTCTGGAACAAAGGTTAAGAAGGCCAGCTAGTCTAAAGGCTAGACGCTAGGTTCCTCTTCATCGCCCTCTTCGAGTAAGGCAAATGTCTCTTCATCATCAAACTGATCTACAGAAGCCAATATTTCTCTGTCTGTCCGAGGCACTTTTATATCTTCCTCTATTGCCTCTAGACTTAAAACCCGGCCTTCCTCTACCAGCTCAACAACGGTCTTGCCTTGGTCGCTGCAGGTGAAACTTAGATAATCAAAACTTAGGACATTTATGAAAACACAATTATTAATAATCAGAGTCGCGCTATGGCGACTGGCAAAAACTTTTAGGAGCGCCCCTTGACCTTCTTTGATCAACTGACCGTCGATCACATATCGATACTTCAGGTTTTCCAGGGTTTCAAGAGCCCGCAACATATCTTTTTTCTGATAAATTATTCCTTCATTGATAAAACATGGGGCATGGTCTTTGCGCTGTCGCATGTGCAGTCACCACTTTTCGGTAAAATAAAGAACTTGTGTATAATATTACCATATCTGGAGGAAAAAAAACTGCCGTTGAGCAAGCGTTAATCTATGCAAGTTTCTAAAAAAATCCTAAACCAGCTGAAGAGAGAGGCAAAACGCTCTTTCTCAGTTGATGAAATATTTTCAAATTTTTCCGGCAAAGGCATTTCTCGCGAAAGCGTCGTAAAAGCCTTATCGGTCTTAGAAAACGACGCCAAAATTAGGCATGAAAAGGGCGGCCGTTGGCGCTTTCGCTCGCCCGTAGACTCTTTGACCGGGGTTTTCAAGGCGCATCGAAAGGGCTATGGCTTTGTCTCGCTTGCCGATGACGACGTCTTTGTTCCGGCATCCAAGGTAAACGGAGCCCTTCATGGCGATGAAGTTCGGGTCAGGCTGGGTCACAAACGCGGACCAGGCGAGAGCCGAGAAGCCAAAATCGCCGAGATAACAAGACGGGCGAACAAAACAATCATCGGCCGATTTGAGAGTCAAAAGAACAAAGGTGTCGTTATGCCCGCCAATGATCGCCTTTTCTACGAATTCACTATTGCCCCAAAGAATTTCTCCGGCGCCAAAACAGGTGACATCGTTGAGATCGAGGTTGTTCTCTGGCCCATTGATGGCCAAAGACCAAAAGGTCGAGTTATGCGCGTCATCGGACGCGACACCGACCCGGGGATGGATATCACAGTGATCGTCATGGCCCACAATTGGCCGCAAGAGTTCAGCGACGACGCCTTGGCGGCGGCCAGATCAATGACGGATGCTGTGGCCAAAGAAGAGATAGCGGAACGTCTTGATCTCCGCGACCAATTCACAGTGACCATTGACGGGCTCGACGCTAAAGATTTCGACGACGCTCTCTCGCTTAGGGTCGATAAACGGGGCTATTACCATTTGGGCGTTCATATCGCCGACGTCTCTCATTACGTGACTCCCGGATCGCCCATCGACAAAGACGCCTTCGTTAAAACAACGTCGATGTACTTGCCCGACCGGGTGATACCAATGCTTCCGCATGAGCTGTCGACCGGCATTTGCAGCTTAAATCCACAGGTTGACCGGTTGGCTTTTAGCGTGCTTATGGAGATAGACCCTGATGGAGAAGTAGCCAACTTCAAAATCAGCGAGACTATTATTCAAAGCGACGCCCGCCTTACCTATGAGGAGGTTGATCGCCATCTATCCAAAGGGCTTCTGAAAGAGCCTCAGACAGAGAAACTATTGCGTCTTCTGCACATGCTCGCCCAAGTATTAGAGAAGAAAAGGTTGGCGCGCGGAAGTCTGAATTTCGAAACTATTGAACCGAAACTAATCTTGGATAAAAACGGTCGCCCGCTTGAGATCTTAGTCCGGGAGCGGACAACTGCCACGCAGATGATCGAGGAAACTATGATCTTGACCAACGAAACCGTAGCCGAGTTTATGTTGGACCACAGAGCACCCATGGTTTTTCGAGTGCACGACAGACCCGATCCTGACGCGGTCTTTAGTATCTCGAAGCTGATATCTGAATTAGGTTACCCGATGCGCTCGCTGACACAGGCCCACCCGCGCACCTTTCAAGCTTTAATCGACTTTGCTCATAACCGGCCGGAGCGTCTGCTCATCAATTCGCTTCTCCTTAGAGCCATGAGCCGGGCTAAATATTCACCAGCGCTGGTGCCGCATTTTGGATTGGCATCACCGCATTATTGCCACTTTACCTCCCCTATCCGGCGCTATCCCGATCTAACAGTGCACAGGCTTGTCAAGGCGGTGCTTACAAAAACTCTTGGCACAAAAGAAGTCATGAACCTAGCAAACAATCTCGCGGCGCTTACGGAACACTGCTCGATTCAAGAGCGCGAAGCTGAAGCCGCCAGCCGGGAAGCAACGGGCGTCAAGGTAGCCGAATATATGAAAGATAACGTAGGCGATGAATTTACAGCAGTGATAACCGGTGTCACCAATTATGGCCTCTTTGTCCAACTAGACAATAGCGCCGAGGGTTTGGTCCATGTTCGAACACTATCAGGCGACTACTATCGTTTTGAAGCTGAACGCTATCTTTTAAAGGGTGAGAGAACCGGGCAGATCTACCGTATCGGCCAAAGCGTAAATGTTAAACTTGTCAAAGTCTCTGTAGCTCAAAGACAACTTGACTTTATAGTTATATAATCATTCTTTATGATAGTATTATCTGAACCGCGATCGAGCTGGTCAAAGAGGTAGAATGAATACGAAAACAATAATCGGGGCCGTAGCAGCTGTTGGGATTCTCTTAGCTGCAGCCGTTTTCTTGCTACCGGCGCCAAGCACAGACGATGGGCTACCATCCGGCGTCATACAAGCAACGCCGGCACCTGATTTCACCGTTGATATTCTGGACGGAAAAAAGGTTTCGCTCAAAGATTTCCGAGGGAAGCCCTTGGTTATCAATTTTTGGGCTTCGTGGTGCCCTCCCTGTCGCGAGGAAGCTCCGCTCCTTGCGAAAACAGCGAAAAAGTATGAAAATGAGGTAGTTTTCCTGGGTATCATCTTTCAAGATACAGAAAAAGGAGTCCGAAGCTATATCAAAGAATTCGATGTTCCTTACCAAAACGCCTGGGA
>JAUWRD010000030.1 GCA_030610765.1 Actinomycetes bacterium | reverse complement strand
ATCGCTGGGCCATAGTTCAAGAGTTTAACCAACATATCATCGAAATAGACAGCGGTCTCTTCATTGGGGCCGCTGTTTTTCTTAAGTTCACTAGTTTGAAAATGTTCGAAGCTTATCCACTAAGGCCCACCACAACTTTTGTCGGGAGCGCTGTACCAGCGGTTGTCAAAACCTGATGGCCAACGGCTTTATTATAGAAGCAGTTCAGGCCCAAGAGTCCAGAGAGAAACGATGCTAGTCGCTTAGGACAGTCTCGGCAAGGGAAAATATAGTATCGATATGTATACGCGGGAAAATGAGGGCTTAGGGCAGTGACACATTTTCTAATCTCAAATTTGGACATCGTTTTTTTCTTCTATGGGCTGGCTTTTATAGGTCTTGGGATAATCATTTTCTCACAGATTAGGGGGGCCAAGAGAAGCACATTTCGATTGGTAAGAGTTTTACCGATCCTGGCCTGGTTTGGCCTTACCCATGGGGCTCACGAGATGTTGGAGATGTTTGAACTCCTAAGGGGTGAATCACAGGTCCTAAGGATTCCTTCTACCCTCTTGGTGATGCTCTCTTATCTCTTGCTTTTGTACTTCGGATACTCGCTATTCAATCTTGATGAGGGAAAAAAGCTAGGAATTTGGTTTCCGTCACTTGTTCTGCTCCTCTTCTTCGGTGTCCCAATGTTTTTCGGGCCGAACTCACTCGACATCTGGGGCATCTCGGGTAGATATTCCCTCGGTTTCGGCGGCGCAGTCCTGTCGGCAATCGGACTCCAAAGGTACTATCGGGCTGAAATAATGCAAATGCGCGAGATCAGGGCTGGCGTGTACTTTTCTGCAGCATCAGTGTCTTTCGTTCTCTACGCGGTGGCTGGCGGGTTGATTGGCTCTGAAGCGGGATTCTTCCCTGCCTCAGTCTTCAATAAAGTCTCGTTTCTGTCGCTGGTTGGCGCACCGGTGCAGGTTTTCCGGGCGCTAGCGGCAGTCGGTCTCTCTTGGTCATTTTGGCACATACTCAATATCTTCAATGTCGAGCAAGAAGATCAACGCAAGCGCAGCGACGATGAGCTGCGTGCGGCACGTGATTCGTTAGAAGAACGCGTTAAGAGTCGTACCGATGACTTGGCAAGTGCCAACTCGCAACTAGAAGAGGAAATCGGCCGGAGAAAAGAGGTCGAGGGATCTCTGAGAAACATCTCGGATACGCTACAGGAGGCACTTCTACGGGTCCCAGAGAGCATGCCGGGAGTGGAGATAGGTCACCTCTACCAGTCGTCCACAATCGAAACGGGCAAAGCCGGTGGCGATTTCTACGACCTCTTTGAGCTTGGGCATGAAAGCATTGGCATAATAATCGGGGATGTGTCCGGCAAGGGCTTGGAGGCGGCAACGCTGACTTCTCTTGTCAAGCATAGTCTTCAAGCATATGCCTATCAGCACAGTTCGCCGGCGAATGTTATGTCCCTAACCAATGAGGTTGTCTGCAATACGTCTGCTTCAAGTGCTTTCGTCACAGTATTCTTTGGGGTACTTGATAGGCGATCTGGCACCCTCACGTATTGTAGTGCCGGACACCCTCCTGGGATAATCAGAAGAACTACAGGGGACATTTCGCTACTAAAAACACGTTCACCCGTAATCGGTATATTTCCATCATCACGCTTTAAGGACGAACAAGTGACAACGCGACACGGTGATATGCTGCTTCTCTATACAGATGGTGTAATTGAGGCCAGGTGCGAAGGTGATCTCTACGGAGAGGACAGGCTCGTTGGGGTCGTGAGAGGTTCGGGTACGACAAATACCAAAGAAATGCCAAAAAGGATTTTTAAAGAAGTCTCTGGTTTTTGCGAGGGTGGCCTAAAAGACGATCTAGCGATTCTCACCATTTCGTTTCTAGGTACAACGCCGGTGCAATCTAAGCGAGCTGACTAGCTAGAAAATGTTCGAAGCTTATCCACTAAGGCCCACCAGCAATAATCCTATTACCATCAGATATTAAGTTAATGCTAAAATGCTTGCTAGTTTCGAAGAAAGACTAAGAAAAGATGTCAGGTAACAATAAAAAAGCAAGCGCGCAAACCGACAATCAACATGTAGATTCGCGGCCGTCCATGCCAATGTTGCGACACAAGTGGATTATCGGTGTCAATCTACTGGCGGGACTGATTCTCTGGTTCGGATACTGTACCAACCTTTCTTGGGCGGGGACAATTCCGGATATAATCTTTCCACCAATTGTAGCTATACTCGCTATAGTTACGCTATTAACCTGGGCTAGGAGTACGGACACACGTCTGAAGCGCGCGTATAAGTTTGTGTGTATGCCGTCTCTGATCGGTGGATGCCTGCCGGTTCTGATTGCCGTGCTCATGCTCGTACCGCCATTTACGCTAGGCTTCATCTTTATGGCCAGTGAGGTCGCTAATGAAAAGCACGTGGAAAGCTTCGTATCTCCAGATAATATTCGTGTTGCCGACGTATACTTCAGGGGAGTCGGTGCCTATGGCAGCGGCAATGGCCGGGTCTTCATCAAGATAAGATCACGATTTATGCCAATAGTTGAGCGGGACCTGTATTCCGTCGATCCTTCCTATGCTGATGAAAACACCGAGGATTACCTGCGCTGGAAAGATCGTGGTACGCTAGAAATAATAAATGAACCCGGTGGGGCGCGGTCTCGGCCAACTAAACGATATTTAGATACGGGAACCATTCGCTTCGAGCCCCCAGGAATTATCGTTATGCCCATCAATATGCTCTACATGTTGTTTTCTGGTCTAGACTAGATAAGCCTCAGCTGGCTGCTCTGTTCAAAAAGTTCTCACGAGTGATCAACGCTCAGGATCAGTTAAATGTTCGAAGCTTATCCACTAAGGCCCACTAGTTCAGGAGTAAAGTCGCAGGCGCATTGAAAGAGGATTTAATACTAGTACAAGATGAGCGTTGAAGATGAAAAAAGAGAAAACATTATTGTGGAAAATTGGATTGATCGTAATCTCATGGGTTGCTTTTGTTGCTCTGGACTTTTTTTTCCACGCAGGTCTATTTTCAAAAATATTTACGCGTAATAATCCAGCATTGCTTGGTGCAAGAGAACTGTTTTATCGCATTCCCTTTGGATATTTATCTTTCCTAATATTTATAGTTATTATTTACTGGCTGTTATCGAAACTAAAAATTCAAACATGGAAAGAAGGATTCTGGTTCGGAATAAAACTAGGCTCTCTTCTAAGCCTAACTTCAATTCTTGGACTCTATTCTATTCTGACATTAGATTTTGACATGTTAGTAGTCTGGGGACTAGTACAGGCAATTGAATTAGGTATGATTGGTGGAATGATAGGTGCCGCCAACTCAGGTGTATCTCTTGGAAGATTAGCTATTGTCGTAGTAGCATTATTCGTTGTCAGTGTTGTGCTAACCATTACTCTACAAGCCGTTGGGCTTGCTCCACAAATAGGCAATCTTAATAATTAGATATTCATTATCGATCAGTAGACAATTGATCCAGATTTCTTACCAGAGAAGTTCGAAGCTTATCCAATAAAGCCCACTAACTAAATCCTGCAAGGGCCCCGCACGGTTCTACCGATAAACTACGCTACTCCTTGGTCGTGAGAAGATGCAGTTCCTTCTTTGTATCTTCATTCTTCCGTTGACTGCAGCACGTCAATTTGCCTTGTTTGTGCAATTTTCGCCGTAATAAATGTTTGAGACCGGATGTTTAAACGAAATGAAGAAGAAAAACCATGAACTATAAGGGGCATAACCATGACAACAAATCAACCAAAAGAAAATGGTATCCACTACTTAGAACTTAAGGGATCGCCATATGAAATGGGAATCCAGCATGGAGAGGGTTTTGCTGACGAAATCAAGACAAGCATCACAAAATATAAAGAACGCTTGAATACGACTTTTGGGCAAGTTGAAGCAGAAAAGATCATCGACATGACCTTAAATAAGACGAGCTTTAAGAAAGATATCGAGGAATACGCACCCCATATTATTGAAGAGATAAGAGGTATATCTGATGGTTGCAAAGAACCATTTGATGATCTATTTCTTCTCAATATGTATGAAGAGGTCTACCTTGCTGCACCGAAACAACTAGGAATAAACTTAAAGGAGACACTTATTGGTCATGGGTGCACATCTTTTAGCTGGCAAACTAATGGCACACGTTTTAACGGGCAAACAATGGATTGGAGCCCTAACTTAGACGGAGAGCAGGTGATGTTTCGATTTGAGTTGCCTGAAAAAGAGATATTTATGCTCGGGTTTTTTGGTCAGGTCGGTGGCATAGGTGTAAATAGCAGGGGCCTTTCGGTTTTCGCGAATACGTTGCCTCAAGGAAAAATTCGTGATCACGATGGTATCGGACCACAATTTATACTCCGCCTTTTGCTTGAGCAAAACTCTGTTACTAAAGCTATCGAACTTCTTAACAGGGTGCCCAGGTTTTACGCCCTAAATTACTCTTTGGCGGACTTCAACCGTTATGCTCACGTCGAAGCTTCGGCAACAGAGCTAGAGGTCCTTGAAGCATCAAGAGAACGACCCTACCTGGTACACGCAAACTTTTCTTTAAAGCTCAAAGAAAAGAATGATCTTCCGGGCGTCTATGAAAACGGGGAGCCTGTCCCCGGAAGTGCAGTTCTTAATGTTGAACGCTATGAAACTTCAGTGAACTTTTTCGAAGAGAAAAAAGAAGCTCTAAGTGCTGAAGACTTTGAAGAGTTATTCTCCAATTCACCTGTCAACATGGCTAATCCATCTTTTATGACGGTGGAGTCAGCGCTAGCAGTATACGAGGGTGATTCGATTAAGCTATACGCATCTGCCGGAAACAACAGCGGTAGGGAATGGAACGAATATTCCTTATGAACCAAAACTTTTGAGGAATGCAGTGGCTCAATTACACAGTTGTCAACTGTTCTGCAAAAGTTGATTCGGGGATGCGCTCATTGCATAGCTTGAAAATGTTCGAAGCTTATCCACTAGGGCCCACAGACAACCAGCTTAATGGCAGCGCTAAAAAAGCCGGGCGATTCTTTCTTACGGATCGCTATTTACCCAAATAGTTCAAGGTAAGTTTTGACAAATTCATTAAGGACTTGATCGTTCATAATCGACAAGTAAAAGGGGAAGCCATCACTTGTTTCTAAAGGAACTGGCCAAGAAAATCATTATGCCTAAAGCAATAAAACTCAATAAAAATATTAGTAGACCTGTGAATGCCGCATGTGCCGAGAACTCGGAATGCACTCCAGGCTCTATGTCCTTTTGAAGCGCTATCTGCAAAACTCTGGCCATCCTGTTTTGTTCAGCTATTATTTTGGCTTTCTCGATCATGGCTTTTTGGGCCTCATCCGCAGTATCAATAGAGCTATCTGCAACTGCAACCGGGAGTGTAGATGGTATGTGAGCAGCGGCGGCTGCGGTCGAGGTAACTATGAATGTTAGGAGGATTACTAAAAATAGGACCTTAATCGGGTTTCTCAAGTCAGGCCGACTTCCTATCGTTTCTCGCTACAATAAAAACCAATTGTCTGACAACCATCTCACTTGCATTGACATCTGGTTGTCTGGTTAGATAGCTTTGCAGCTCATGAGGTATGCCATCTTTTCCGGCTTCAATTTGTGATATATAGTATTCGCTTAGGCCAGTCACCAAAGAAAGGTCTTTCCTCGACAGATCGTGTTCATAACGCCATGATCTTAAAGGACTAGCCATACTCTCCCCTTAACCAAATATAGTATTTCGTATCAGTTTGACTACTATATATTGCGGCCACATCTTATCATAAATGTGGCTAGCTAGCTATATTTTTCTTATATCAACCTTGAAGTAAAGGGGATTTAATGTACAATTCAGCAACTTAAGTCATCGTGAGACTATCTATACCTGCTACCCACTACCCATACAAGATATTGCAATACTGGAGGTTTAGCTAAAGTATTTACTTACACAGAACAGCGGTCTCCTCAACGGGCCGCTGTTTCTTTGTTAAAAGTACTAGTATGAAAATGTTCGAAGCTCATCCACTAAGGCCCACGAAGACCTAAAGTTGAAGCGAACAAGCTCGGCAGATTATTTAGCGCCCGATCGCTATCCTTGCCGTTATGCGTTATGGTTTGATCACGGACAGGCGGAGTCACTCAGCACTACCCTCTGGCGTTACGTGGATGGTCTAAATTGGGGAGTTTCTGTATGGAAGACGGATATAAGTTAAAGAATACTGCTGGAAAAGGAGAAGGAATTTTTACAACCAGAGCATTTAAAGCTTTTGAAACAGTAATGGTCGGGGTCATTGAAGAAGTTTTGGATGGAAATCACTCTCACGCTTCACAGATAGGCGAAAACAAGTATGTTTACCATGCCGGATTAATAAGTAAGGTTAATCACTCATGCGACCCAAATTGCGGTATTAAAGCAAATGAAACCGGCGCTCATAATTTTGTTGCAATAAAAGATATCGGCGACGATGAAGAAATAACTTTTGATTATGCTATGAGAAACTACGGTGTCGACCATTTCCCGAAAAAATGCGCGTGCGGCTCGAAGAAATGTCGTGAAACAATAACCGGATGGAAGGATCTGCCTGATAAAAGAAAGATTGAATACAAAGGGTTTGTTGCTCCTTATCTTCTGGAACTGAATGCCCACCATTCTTTCACGTTAAAATAATCCACAGCGATCGAATAATAGCTATTCGACTTATACGTGAAATGTTCGAAGCTTATCTAATAAAGCCCACAAATAGAATTTCTCAAGAGCATGTGCTGAATTGTGCTGCGTTTCTCATTGGCTCACATACTGACCGTAGGCCCGCCTCTGCGAATCTTGCACGCCTTGCGTCTACTCCTTGGGAAATCCTCTAGTCTTGGCTATTTGTGAGTGGATTTGAACAGAATCAGAAAACAAATCCACTACCGACAACCAGGAAGCGATGAGCTCAAAATAGGCGAAACTAAAATGTGGGATAAAAAACTAGCACTGTACGATGAAATTGGTGGCGAAATGCTCACGGCTTAAAAGGAAAGACAAGAAATGAAGATATCGATCTTCATCGCGACTAGCTTGGATGGATTTATCGCGAGAAAGAATGGCGATCTCGACTGGCTGCCCGGAAGTAATCCTGAAAGTCCTGAGGCGGCCGCGGGTGATGTTGAAAGCCCCGGGGATGGCGGATATAAGGATTTTTCTGACACGGTTGATTGTATAGTGATGGGCAGAAACACTGTTGAAATGGTCATGGCTTTTCCGGGTTGGCCGTACGAAGGCAAACGGCTCGTCGTATTGAGCAATACACTAAAAGAAGTACCATCGAAGCTTATCGGTAAAATAGAATTGTATTCCGGCTCTATAGTTGAGCTCGTGCGAAAACTTGAGAGTGAAGGCTGCAAACGCTTATATATCGATGGCGGCAAAACGATTCAGTCGTTTCTCGATAAAGGCCTAATAACTGACCTCACCATCACCACAATACCGGTATTGTTGGGGGAAGGCATCCCTCTATTTGGAAAAATAAAAGAGGACATCAAGCTCAAGCATATTTCAACAACCGAGTATCCGGGAGGTTTTGTTCAATCCACCTACGAGGTGTAGGACCAACACGTTGGCGTCCTTAAAGGACTACGGCAAACTGGTCATCACACAAGGAGAGGAAGAATCACTCAAGATCGAAGCAAGAGGAGCTGTACTTGCGAAAATCAAAACAGAGGTAAAAGAGGGCACGCTTGAGATTGGAATCGAAGCGGGCTGGATCGACAAATTTGATAACGTTTTTACCGGTAGCCTCGCCAGAAAAGGGATCAAATATAGTCTGTCAGATTTCCAATCTTAAGACCGACCGCTTAGTGCTGATATTAGCGGGCCTTGGAGCTGTTAAAATCGAGTCTCTGCAGACAAACCTGTTAGAAGTCGACCTTCGCGGAGCAGGGAAAATTGAAATGGACGGCCAGGCAGATGAGCAGAGGGTTACTTTAGGAGTCACGCGCAAAGACAATCCCTGAGAAGACATGTCGGACCATGCTTGCGGCGAAAAACCTTCTCTCGCGCCTCAATATGTCACCGGATGAGATCATCAACTGGGTGGCGGCTACCGTGGCTACACGTGGCTCTTATATATTACTACTGCTGTTGGCTACTACATAACTTTCTCGCCACTCATTATCTAGCCCGGACAAGTATGATACCGGTCATTGCCTTAACTCTTCTTGTTTACGTCGGATTAATCTTTGCGGCAATCAAAGCAAAAGAAAGTCAGTCAGCTATTTAATTAGTACATCGCTCGGTTAATATCTGGGAGAGCGATAATATGTATCCCCTGCTAGCAATGCCTGTTTAACGACTCTTTCTTGGCTTAAAAAGCAACCGATTGGGAAGAAATCGAAAGAGAGCGTACTTGGAAGACAGGAGACAGGCATGTCGCCCAGATCGCGCCTTATGCCCACATCGTCGAGGTTTCGATGACCACTCAAGCTTGGCAAGGTGTCTTTTTCTCGTGGTTGTCGCTAAAGGGCCATCTCCAGGGGATGCACGGACTCATGCGCACCGAGCTTTTCGCGACGGCTAACGGAAATCAGGTAAAGGCAACTTTTATTGTCATCTGGACACAAGAAGCAGAGCTGGCCGCGTGGCTCGAACACGGATATTCCATCGAGGAGATGCTTTCTTCAATGGATGTCGCGGCTGACGCTATTACCACATCTGTTGGGCGAGATTTCTCTTAAGGGAGGGGATCAGTGAAGTATGGAAGATAATAATAATGATGACCAAGGACCTGTTCAAACCACTTATGAGCGAGAAGATGAGCGATGGAGTTCAGCTAGCCAGAAACTCGACTGGTTGACCCTGCTTATTATTGGGATAGGCTGGGGCTTCTGGATGCTGGTTGTATATTTCTTGGAGCCCGGCATTAGATAGAGGGTCCGATAGATGGTCGTTCGGCGCGTTCTTGTTTTATCGATACCCGAACGGGTAAAAAGCCTAGATAAATAGATGAATGAATAATGGGGTGGTTTAGTTGGATACAATAGAAAACGCAGATGTGGGACGGATGAGGTCGGAATCGCGTAGCGCGATTCTATTCCAGGGGATCGCGGCAATAATTTTAGGCTTTCTTTTGATAAGCGCGCCGGAAGCCTCGCTAACGGTATTGGTTACATTTCTCGGGATTTACTGGCTAGCAAGCGGGATTGTGGGAATTGTCAAAATTTTCACAGGGACCGCCAGCCGTAACTGGTTTTGGGCGGCGGTCGTAGGCGCTCTCGGCATTTTTGCCGGTCTGGTCGTCTTAGACCACCCTTTATGGAGTTCATTACTAGTACCAGCTGTTGTTATAGTTGTGCTTGGGATTGACGCATTACTCATGGGTGTTGTTAACTTTGTCCGCGGTGTGAGCGGGGAAGGAATTGGCTATATTGCAATCGCCCTTCTTGATCTGGCCTTTGGCTTTATTCTTTTGGCGTCTCCGGTAATAGCGGGTTCATTCTTACCAATCGTTTTAGGGTTTTTCGCGCTTTTCCTTGGTGTCTCTATGGTTATTCTCGCTCTCGTGGGACAACCAGTTACGCAAGAAGAAACCATCGAACGCGAGACCAGACGAGCCGCATAACAGAACAAAAAGATGCGTTCCACTTTTCAAGCAGTTGACCCATGGTGCGACGAGCTTCGAGAAGTGTAATGTTTCCCGTTGGCCGACTATAATAGACCGATGCATAAAGAAAGTATCTTGGGTTGTGGATGGCTGGGGCTACCTCTGGCCAAACGTCTGATAGAGCTGGGCTATGCAGTCAAGGGGTCGACGACGTCAAAGCAAGGTCTCGATCTGTTGGCGCGTAGTGGCGTTGAGCCGTATCAAATTGATATCGGGCTTTTGACCGATAATATCCGGCGCTTCTTAGAATCACCAACGCTGATCATCGATATTCCCACAAGCAATCTAAGCAGTTTTCAAAAGCTGCTTTCACACATTGATAGTAGCGCGGTCGAAAAGGTACTCTTTGTCAGCTCGACTTCGGTCTACAAAGAAGTCAATCGAGTGATCACGGAAAAAGATGGTCTAGAATCACCAGACAGCCCGTGGACGATTGTTGAAATGCTATTTCGCGCTAGCCCGGTTTTTCAAACCACTATCGTGCGCTTCGGCGGCTTACTTGGTTTTGACCGGAACCCGGCTCGCTTCTATCCACCTGACAAATCTATCCCAGCGCCGGAATCCAGAGTAAACATGATCCATCGCGACGATTGTGTCTCTATAATCGAGAGAATACTGGAGAGAGATATTTGGGGAGAGACCTTCAACTGCTGCGCCGACAACCATCCAACCAAACGAGAATTCTACGCGAAGGCAGCTAAAGAAACCAAGCTAAAAGCACCTATCTTTGATGAAAAAGATCGGAGCGGATACAAGATAATCAGCAATGCCAAAGTAAAACGCTGTTTAGACTTTGAGTTTGCGCATGACCTAATTTGACATTTTGAGCAGCAAGTGAAATATCGCGAGCTGCGATCATGGCCGATCTATTAATTTGGTGACACGTAATTAATTCAAATAACGCATTAAGAACATGTCACCAATTATTTACCTACACAAAGGTTAGCGCGACACCCGTTTTATCGGCCCGGCCGGTTCGACCTATCCGGTGAATGTAATCATCTTGCGTTTCAGGGAGATCAAAATTAATCACATGTGTGACATCATCAATGTCTAGCCCTCTTGAAGCTACATCTGTTGCCAACAAGGCTTGAACCTGACTTGCTTTAAATTTCTTTAAAGCCGCTTGGCGCTGAGACTGGCTCTTGTTTCCATGAATGGAAGCAACATTAAAACCACGTTTCTGCAATTGGCCTAGTAATTTTTCAATGCCGTGTTTTGTGCGCCCAAATACAAGCACTTTATCGAAGCCATCGCTATTCAACAGATCGTGCAATACATCTATCTTCGGCTTTTCGCCTATCTTTACAATATCCTGATCAACATTCTTAGCTGCCCGTTGCGCTTCAACCGTTATAAAGATCGGATCATTAAGAAAATCGTGCATGATTTCTTTTATCTTCGGTGACACAGTGGCTGAAAAAAATAATGAGAGTCGCTTGGCCGGCAAGTTGTCGACAATACTTTTGACATCGTGAATAAAACCCATGTCGAGCATTCTATCGACTTCATCCAAAACAATCGCGGAAAAATCGCTGAAACGAAGATTCCTTCTGTTAGCCAAATCCAAAAGCCGCCCCGGGGTACCAATTACAAAATGTGGCCTTCTTCTTAAATTCGAGATTTGAGGATTTATTGACAGTCCGCCCACACAAAGTGTTGAAAAGAGCCCGAGACCCCTGCTGAATTTTCTCACCTCATCATTAACCTGGGTTGCCAGCTCCCGAGTCGGGGTTATAACTAGCACTCGCGATGATCTATCATTTAATGCTTTGTTTATCAGCGGAATCAAAAATGCCGCTGTCTTGCCTGTACCGGTATTGGCCACTCCGACCACATCTTTCCCTTTCAGAATATGAGGAATTGCCTGATCCTGTATGGGTGTTGGATGCGAATACCCTTTTGCTTTGATATTTTCTTTCAATCTTTTATTGATCGGAAAATCTGAAAACATATTTTCAGGTACGTACTTTGCCTCGTCAACGACGGCTGGCGCCTTTTGTACGAGACGCGATGGATCGAACGAAGCAAACTTTTTCTTGCCGCCCCGGCTCCCGTGTCGCTTCGGTTTGTTCTGAAAACGCCTCCGAGAATTTGACCTTGGATTTGAATTTGAACGATTTGAATTAAACAAAAAAACTCCTTTTTTTTGAACAGAAATGGTAAAAGTGGGGAGACAAGAGATTTGAAAAGCGGAACCGATTCAAACTTATTGCGTGCCCTATTACTTGCTCTAACCTGATAACTGCTACTACTAAATTAAACAACCAAAGGATTATACTACGGGATGCCCTGGTAATGCAAGATGCAGTATGAATATGAACCCAAATGCAACGAGAAACCTATTGACATACGACCCCTAATCTTGTTAAAACTGATCGGGCACTTAAAGCCATTATATATAGTATTTATAGCCTATTGGAGGATAATTTAAATGGAATTTTTTACCCGCTTTTCACTAAAAAGTCCAGCCGTCATCGTCATAGCGATTCTTTTATTATTCGCAGGAGGCATCTATTCCGCCCAGCAACTGCCACTTCAAACGATGCCCGATATCGATATTCCTATTGTTACTATTCTGACTATCTATCCGGGCGCCGGACCATCGGAGGTACTGGAAGAGATCACCAAGCCTCTTGAAAAAGCGACCGCGGGCATTGAAAATGTCAAAGTTCAAAACTCTACCTCCTCTGATAACATCTCGATCATAGTGATGGAGTTTGACTTTGGCGATGATATCGATAAGGCCAAGCGATCAATCGAAGATGCCGTCGGCGCCATTAACCTACCCGAAGCGGCTCAGACCCCTAAAGTCGGCCGCATCTCTTTTGACTCCCAGCCCATTATGCGCCTGGCGATTGCTGGCGATAAAAATAAATCTGACGAAACGCTGCTGTTTGTGAAAGAAGATGTCGTGCCCGGTCTACAGGGCATAGACGGGGTCGGCGATGTCAGATTAGCCGCTGATGAAAACGAATCGGTCAAAGTGGAACTACTACCTGACAAGCTGCAGGAGAACAATCTTTCCGCCCAGCAAGTAACACAATTTTTGGTAGCATCAAACATAGCCTTCCCCGCTGGAGAGCTAACTCTTAAAGGCCGGACTTTGCCGGTGACGGTTGGCAAAAAACTTAATTCCTTGAAATCGCTCAAGGATCTTCCGCTTTTGAGCACCGGTTCCGCGGCCGGCGCGGGACAAGGGGCTCAAGGTCAGCAATTTGGCGGACAAACCCCACCAGCAGTCAAAATCATCAAACTTAGCGAAATTGCCGATATTTCTCGGGGCTCTGAAAAATCTACAGTCATTAGTCGTCTCAACGATAAGCCTGCCTTCGGAGTCAGCGTGATCAAGGAACCAGGGGCAAATACGGTCGATGTCGCGGATGATATCAATAAAAAACTTGATTCATTTCGGAAATCAGGCCCTAGCGGTCTCAAGATAAAAGTGGTTGAAGACCAGTCAATAATGGTTCGCGAATCAATCGGCGGGCTTGTACGAGAAGGCCTAATAGGGTCTGTCTTGGCCATGCTTGTGATCCTCATATTTCTCGGTAACTGGCGTTCAACTTTAATTGCCGTCGTATCTATCCCGCTTTCCGTTGTCATTGCTCTGATTGCGCTTCGGCAGATGGGAATCAGCCTGAACATCATGAGTCTGGCCGGTCTCGCGGTGGCGGTCGGCCGAATAGTTGATGACAGCATTGTTGTAATAGAAAACATTTTTCGACATAAACAAAAAGGCGACCTATCGGGCGGAGAACTCGTTATCCGCGGAACCAATGAGGTTTCTTCAGCAATCACATCCTCAACCTTGACGGTGGTCGGCGCGTTTGTTCCATTGGCTTTGATCAGCGGATTTATCGGGCAGGTCTTCACACCGTTTGCAATAGCTGTCGTAACTTCAATTCTGGCTTCACTCCTCGTCGCTTTGACGGTTGTTCCGTTGATGGCCAAATATCTTATTGCCGGAAAACACGGCGCGGGAGGCCGTGAGATCATGGGCCTATCTCTTTACTACAGAAACGCATTACGTTGGTCTTTAGACCACAAAGCGATCGTACTGATTGTGGCGTTTACCTTCTTTGGGGCAAGCCTTGGCCTGACCCGTTTAATCGGATCAAACTTTCTACCAACTGACGAGCTGAAACAACTAAATGTCAAAATCGATCTGCCTCCGGGCACGTCCTTTGACTCGCTGGATGACAAGGCCCGCGAGGTCGAGAAGATCATCAAGGGAGATTCAATTAAAAGCCGTTTGACTACGGTCGGAAACGCAATCGGAGAACTTGGTTTTGCGGGAGCAGCCGGTTCAACCAATCGGGCTGAAATATTTTTGGATCTTTCAGCTGACACTAACGTGAAAAGTTTTGCCAAGAAACTACGCAGCCAAGTAAAGAAAGTTTCCGGCGACGCTGAGATATCTGTATCCGAGGTCGACGCCATGGGCGGAATGGCATCCCAGACTGAAGTAATTGTCACCGGGAACAACTTAAGCGCCTTAAGAAAGGCCGCCAGACAAGTCAAGAGTAAGATGGAAAAAATAGACGGATTGGCCAATGTCGAAGATAACTTAGAAGCTGTGAAAGATGGGGTCACTATCGATGTAGACGGTGAAAAAGCTGTCCAGGTCGGGTTGACCAGCGCGCAAATCGGAAGTTGGCTCCGGGAAATCTTAGTGGGGAAAAATGTCACAAGAATGACGATCAAAGATGAAGGTGTCGATGTGTCACTTGGACTTAAGACCTCAGAGTTTAAAAAAGTGGAAGAACTTGAAAACCTAATCGTGCCAACACCACTTGGTATTCCTGTCAAACTCGGAGATGTAGCGACCGTGCGCGAGAAACCAATACCCGTCACGATCACGCAGCGGGACGAGAAACAATTCGCTTCATTGAAAGCGGAAGTTACAACATCGGATAGCGGCCGCGTCTCCAGAGATCTGCAAGAAGCATTAGATAAACTGTCTCTGCCCAAAGGCGTAAAAACGACGCTCGCAGGTGTCTCTGAGCAAATGCAAGAAGGTTTTAGTCAGTTAGGCATGGCAATGGTGGTTGCAGTCGGTGTCGTATACTTGATCATGGTGCTGGCGTTTGGCGAAGCCCGGGCACCACTTGCTATCCTTTTCTCGCTCCCCTTCGCGGCAACTGGAGCCTTGATCGGACTATACGTCGCAGGCCAGCAGATCAGTATTTCATCGATGATCGGCGGATTGATGCTTATTGGCATTGTGGTCACGAACGCGATTGTTTTAATAGAGTTGGTCCAGCAGAAGCGAGCCGCGGGCGTGCCAACGAGAGAGGCCTTGCTCGATGGCGGCGCAACCAGGTTGAGACCAATCCTAATGACAGCGGCCACGACAATATTCGCTTTGCTCCCTCTGGGGGTTGGCCTGTCTTCGGGAACCTTGATATCTCAAAGTCTAGCGGTCGTTGTTATTGGCGGTCTGACAACTTCTACAGTTATTACGCTGATTATCGCGCCGGTTATCTTTGAGATCTTGGCTAACATCGGAGCGAAAAAGCTTACTGTTGTCCCAAATAATCCGGAGTAATAAGACTCTGAACATCGACTATGAAGAATCGATGAAAAAAACAAGTTCTCGAAGACGTTATAGTTTCACCATTCTACTAATCCTTGTCTTGTGTTTTCATAACGCCGGTTTGTCTCTGGCCGCCTCCTTCTCAGTTACCCAGGTAACAGATAACGATCTCATGGACTTCTTCCCAAGAGCCGGCGGAGACAAAGTTGTCTGGTTTGCCTCAGATCAGCAATGGTAACTTAACTTGGATGAGTTGGATGAGTTCCGGCTATGAAATCTTTGTGGCCACAACCCCCGCTGAAATCGGCGACCATGACAATGACGGTGTGCCTGATCTAATGATAAAGTTTGGCCGGGCAGCGGTTCAAGACATTGTCAGTGTAGACGATTCTTTTTCCTTGACTTTAACCGGCTCACTGTTTGACGGCACTCCTTTTGAAGCCACCGATAGAATCCGGGTAATCAGCGAG
>JAUWRD010000070.1 GCA_030610765.1 Actinomycetes bacterium | reverse complement strand
CTTAATTAGTCCATCATTTTGTCCCATTAAATGGGCTCTTGCGCTACTCCAATGATATGCTTCTGGTTTGTCAACGAGACCCGCGCGTACAGGATTAAGCTCGATATAGCGGGCGCAGGCAAGCAGGTGGACGTCGTCCATCACGCATGAACCAAATCGACCCTGCCAAAGGTAACCACTCCATCCCTGCGCAAGATTTACTCTTATAGTGTAGTGCCGATGAGCCTTGCCAATTGCTAATCTCAAACCATCTTCTGACTTCGGTACCGCGATAAGATGAACATGATTTGGCATCAAACAGTAAGCCCAAATTTCAACATTGTGTTTTCGGCAGTTGTTTCTGACCAGAGCAACATATGCTTCATAATCTTGTTTCGAAAAAAATGTTTTCTGTTTTCGATTACCACGTTGCGTGACGTGATGAGGGAGACCTGGAACCACCAACCTTGCAAGCCTTGTCATATTAGGACTTTAGCTTATTACTACGCTTGTAGTCAATAAAAAGTGTTTATATCCTAAATAATTAAGTATCGTGTCACCGAATTAGAAGAGTCCCCTGAATTAGAAGATGACTCTTTGGACCTCGTCGATCGAGATCAAGCCCTGGGCGGCTCGGGAAAGACCATCGGCAAGAAGGGTCTGCATGCCATTGGCAATGGCAGCTTGTTTTATTTGAGCGCTTGAAGCTCCTTCAACACATAACTTGCCTATCTCTTCGTCTATAAGCAGGAGTTCAAAGACTCCAATCCGGCCATGGTAACCCGTATTCTGACACTTCCGACAACCCTTAGGCGCAAACAACGTTGGCTCGTCACCATCATGATCATATCCCAGGTTTGCCAATCGCTCTTTGCCTTCCCTGGCGTCAACCGGAAGTTTGCAGTATGGGCACAGAATCCTGGCCAAACGCTGAGCAACAATACACTGTACGGATGATGCCACAAAGTAGGCATCAAGACCCATATCGACTAAACGAGTGATGGCACTAGCCGAGTCATTCGTGTGTAGGCTTGAGAGAACCAAATGACCTGTGAGCGCGCCCCTAATAGCAATTTGAGCGGTTTCAAAATCTCTAATTTCGCCAACCATAACAATGTCCGGGTCAGAGCGAAGAATAGCTCGAAGTCCTTGCGCGAAATCTAATCCAGCCTTGCGATTGATCTGCATCTGGTTTAATCCTGCCATGGGCGTCTCAATCGGATCCTCGATTGTGATAATCTTCCTATCTGCTTTATTTAGTTCATTTAGCATCCCGTATAGCGATGTCGTCTTTCCGCTGCCGGTCGGCCCTGTTACCAACAAAGCTCCATGCGATCGACTAAGGGCGACCCGACATTTAGCCAACATGCCTTGCGACATACCTAGCGATTCAAGTTTTATCAGTGTCTTGCCGCCGGTCAAAAGGCGCAGCACTACATTTTCACCGTAAAGCCCCGGTAGCGTCGCGACCCGGAATTCAATATTCTTTCCGTCAATTTCAAGGCCTACCCGCCCATCTTGGGGAAGCCGGCGCTCAGTAATGTCCATTTCGGCCATTATTTTAATACGTGAAACCAGCAAAGCTTTTAAGTGACGAGGGATGGTCATTTCTTCTCTGAGCACACCATCAACCCGGTACCGCACGGATATTATCTTTTCTCCGCACTCAATATGAACATCGCTGGCTCTCTCACGAAATGCTTTAGTTAAGATCATGGTCGCCAATTTAACAACAGGCACGCCATCGTCTTCGTCAAAATCAAGCGCGTCCATTTGTAGCTTCTCGTCCTCATTGTCCTTCGCGGCTTCCTCAACTGTTTCCTGTATTTGCGAAGGACCGACAAGATAGCTTCCGATTGCTTCTTCGATTGAAGTTTCAGTGGCTACGACAGTTTCGATTTTGTAGCCTGTTATCATTTTCATACTATCAATGGCATGAACGTCCAAAGGATTAGCGACTGCTACAACAAGCTTACCTTCGTCGAAATCAATCGGCATAATCTTATATCTCCTGGCAACTTCTTCGTTTACGAGTGCCGCCGCATGCATGCTTATGTCATATTCCGACAGGTCTACAAGGTCCAAGCTTTTTTGAAAAGCCAAAGCGCGCGCCAAAGCTTCTTCTGTAATAATTCTTTCTCTTGTGAGCATTTTTCCGAGCGCTAAACCTTTTTCTGTCTGAAGTTTGAGTACTTCCTTTAGCTGAGCAGCGTTTATTAATCCCTGGGCTATGAGAATATCTCCAAGCCGCTGATATTGTCTATCCATACCAATACTTTTCGGCTTCAAAGGAGTCAAACTTTAGGTGTCTGATCTTGTTAAAGGGCAGTCCCAAGCAACCTTTAGTCTTTCTGCTAAGCAACCCTGGCGAGCCGCCTAAAAGCAAAAGAACCGAGAGCAACTTGGGACTAAATCGAGAATATCACAATTAAAAAACAAGGGCAAGTCGTTCAAGCTTCGCGCAATATTTTTGGCTTCTACCCCCGGCACAAACAGTTTCCCGGCTAAACTTTAAGGGTAGTTTTAGATTCGGCAGGGAGGACAATATGAGCTTTGAGCAGTGGCTAGTTAATGAAGACGAATTACGATGGAAGTGTAATCCCGATCAATTCAAGTTTAAATCAACTGAGGAACTCGATCCCTTAATCGGAGTCATCGGTCAAGACCGTGCAGTACACAGCATTGACTTCGGATTCAAAAATAAAGGCAAGGGCTTTAATATTTACGCAGCCGGGCCGACCGGCACCGGAAAGCACTCAGCTATCACAAGTTATGTGCAAGAATTGGCGGCAGAAGAAAAGGCGCCTTCTGATTGGTGTTACGTTTACAATTTCGAGGATTCCGACACCCCGGTTGTCATTAAAATGACCAACCGTACCGCCCGGGAGTTCGCCAAAGATATGGATGAATTGGTTGAGGCCTGCAAGGCCGAAATTCCAAAAGCTTTTGACAGCGAAGAATATGAACACCGCAAGGAGAATATCGTCAATAAATTCCAGGCGGAGCGCGATAGTAATATTTCAGTTTTGAGAGAAGCCGCTAAAGAGCGTGGTTTCAATATTGAAATGACAACTACCGGGCTCGTGACGGTCCCGGCAGTCGACGGGCGATTAATGAAGAAGGAAGAATATGAGCAACTTCCAGATGACAAGAAAGAAGAAATAAAGAAAGAAACCGAAGAATTGCAATCCGGCGTAAACAAAGCAATGACCGAAATTAGAGGCCAGGAAAAAGAAACAAAACAAAAAATGCAAGTGCTGGATGAGGAAATCACCATCTTTTCCGTTGGCCATCTTCTTGAAGAAATCAGAACCAAGTATTCCGAATACGACAAGATCACCAAGTACTTGGGATTGGTCGAAGCTGACATCATCAAAAACGCGGAGTCGTTCAAAGAGACTGAACGCCGGCCGGAGCTTCAGCTGCCTGGAATGGATATGCAAGAAAAAGAAGCGCCTTCTGAAAAATATAAAGTAAACGTTTTTGTCAGTGAAAAAACAAAGGGCGCGCCGGTCATCTTTGAAACTAATCCAACTTATTATAATCTCTTCGGGCGACTAGAATATACGGCTATGCTGGGCACGATGACGACAAACTTCTCTATGATCAAGCCGGGATCTATTCATAAGGCCAATGGTGGATATCTGATTCTCAACGCTCTTGATCTGCTCCAAAATTTTATGTCATATGATGCCTTGAAGAGAACGCTGAAGACAAGGGAATCCAGAATCGAGAATATCGGGGATCAGCTTAGGGTCGTGCCGGTTGCGACGCTGCAGCCCGAGCCTGTGCCCGTTGACGTGAAAGTTGTTCTGATCGGAAACCGGTATATCTATAACCTGCTACTTCAACACGATGAAGATTTTCGAAAGCTTTTTAAAGTCAAAGCCGATTTTCAAATCGATATGGACCGATCAACAGATCACACGGAAAAATACGCCAGCCTGGTAAGCGCGCGGTGCCGCGAAGAGCAACTCAGGCACTTTGACCCCACCGGCGTGGCCAGAATAGTAGAGTACGGCGTCCGTCTTGCTGACGACAAAAATAAATTGTCTACGCGTTTTCTCGACGTCATGGATCTAATTAGCGAAGCGAGCTATTGGGCTTCCGAGGAAGGCGATGCCCTGGTTTCCGATGTTGATGTTTTAAAGGCAATCGACGAAAGAGTATATAGATCGAACATGATCGAGGAAAAAATAAGAGAACTCATAGCCGACGGCACGCTTATGATCGATTTTGAAGGCGAGGCTGTCGGGCAGATCAACGGGATCGCGATTATCACTTTGGGCGACTACATGTTTGGCAAACCATCGCGAATCACCGCAAAAGTATACGTCGGCAAAGAAGGTGTAGTGAATATCGAGCGCGAGGCAAAAATGAGCGGGCAGATTTACAATAAGGCTACTGTTATTTTATCCGGCTATCTTTCGGGTAGGTTTGCCACCGATAAACCCCTGGTAATGTCAGCCTCAATCGGATTTGAGCAATCTTATAGCATGATTGATGGCGATAGCGCTTCATGCGCTGAAGTGTACGCCCTGCTCTCAAGTCTATCGGATGCTCCTATCAAGCAGGGCATCGCGGTTACCGGCTCCGTAAACCAACAAGGCGAAGTTCAAGCTATCGGCGGCGTTAACCCTAAAATAGAGGGATTTTACGACATCTGTTTGTCGATCGGGTTGACCGGCAATCAGGGTGTGTTGATTCCTCGCCGTAACGTCAAACACTTAATGCTGCGCGAAGATATAGTAGAGGCAGTCCGGCAAAGCGAGTGGCATATTTGGGCAGTAGATCATATTGACGAAGGCATTGAAATCTTGACCGGGCGTCCGGCAGGTAAGAAATTGGCCGACGGCTCATTTGAAGCTGGAACAATAAATAATCTTGTCGATCGCCGGCTCATACAGCTAGGAAACGATTGGCATCGCTTTGCGGCGGATGAGAAAAAAGCAGCTTAGGACGGCAACGTAATTATCTTTTTCTTTCGCTTGCCTATTTCAATTAAAAATTCGTCTCCTAAACGCACCTCGAGATTCCCTTCTAATTCGCCGTCTACACGCAATCCACCCTGCTCTATCACTCGTCGACCCTCGCTAGACGATGACACAAGCCCGGCTTCTTTGAGCACGTGAGGCAGATAAGCTGTTCCATCAGGTTTCCTGGGATCCTTTGATAACTTCATTTTGTCGGCAATCTGAAGTGCCGAGTCCTTGTCTTTTACTTTAAATCTGGCTTCAAAATCCGCTTTGGCGTCCTCAGCCGCTTTTTCGCCCAAATAAGTGGAGACAATCTGCCAGCTAAGTTGGCTTTTCGCGTCTCTCGGGTGAAGTTCACCGCTCTCAAGCTTGGCCTCTATGGACGCTACTTCATCAGGCAACGAACCGAGCGCCAATTGGTAGTATTTGGTTATCATTGAAAACCGGCCCTGACCAGCGGCCTCGTCAGGGATAGACATTACCTTGCCAAACATATCAGCCGCCTCAAAGGTTAAACCAATATGATTATCGTACGATTTACTCATTTTTTTCGCGCCGTCGGTCCCCTCCAGTAATGGCAACGTCAAAGCCACTTGAGGTTCAAGCTCGTACTTCTCTTGCAATTGCCGCCCCGCAAGTAAATTAAATTTTTGATCGGTTCCGCCCAATTCAACGTCGGCGTTGATCTCAACAGAATCATACGCCTGCATAACGGGATAGAGAAACTCATGTAATCCAATCATTTGCTCAGCTTTATATCGTTTCATAAAATCATCTCTGACCAATAAACCCGCGACTGTGAACCTGGATGTAAGCTCAAGTAGCCTGGCGAAATCCAGAGACGCCAACCAAGTGCTGTTGTACCTAATCTCAAGCTTATCCGGGTCGTCATCGAGTATTTTAAATGCTTGATCAGTATAGGTTTTGGCGTTTGCTTTAACCTGGTCAGTTGTGAGCGCGGGCCTGGTAACAGATCTCCCTGAAGGATCGCCAACCCGAGCTGTAAAGTCTCCGATTATCAACACGGCCTTGTGGCCAAGATCTTGAAATTGACGTAACTTCCGCAAAGGTACAGCATGCCCAAGGTGCAAGTCTGGCGCGGTCGGGTCGACACCCAACTTGACGATCAAGGGCCTTTTCCTTTTTTCCGCTTTTAATATCTTTTTTTTGAGACCTTCTGCCGGCAAGATTTCCGCCACGCCAGCAGATAAAATATCAATTTGATCTTTGGCATTCATAATGTCTTACAGAATAACATAGGCCCAGGGTCAGGTCTTTGATCTTGACGTGACCACCGACCTTGACATCGGCGCTCTGAGTAACTAGTGTTTTAGGCAAATGATATGCTGATCCGACGGCAAAGTTGGTACAGCATTAATTAAACTAAAATATGAAAAAATGTCTTCAATAAAACGCAGGAAAGCTAAGGCCGGAAGAAAAAGACGACGACTACTTATCGTTATCCTAGCGATGGCGGGTACGTCGACTTTTGCGCTTGTACTATTCTTTGGCGCGTTTACTTTTGTCGCCAGGGCCACATTCGAGCTCCCAAATCTTAAAGATCAGAAACTCTTTTCCAAAGCGCAAACAACTAAAGTTTACGATGCCAACGGCGAGCTCATCACTGACCTGTATGTTGAGCAAAATCGTGTTCTAGTTCCTTTGGCCAAGATCTCTCCTTACCTGCAAAAAGCCGTTGTCGCTATTGAGGATAAACGTTTCTTCAAACATGAGGGCGTAGACTGGAGGGCAATCGCAAGAGCGCTTCTTGTCGATGTTCGCCAGGGCAAAATTGTGGAGGGTGGAAGTACTCTGACCCAGCAATATGTGAAAAACACCCTGATTAGCCCTGAGAGAACGTTTGAGAGAAAAGTGCGCGAGGCTGCCCTGGCTTTTCAGGTTGAAAGAAAATTCACGAAAAAAGAGATTCTTGAGGGCTATCTAAATACTATCTATTTTGGGCAATCGGCTTATGGTGCCGAAACAGCCGCGCAAACGTTTTTCGGGAAGAGCTCTCAGGATTTAGAACTCGCGGAAGCCGCTCTAATGGCCGGGGTCATTCGTTCGCCAAACAACTATTCACCCTATGTCAACTTAGAGGGAGCTAAGCGACGTCGAAATCGGGTTCTCAAAAACATGCTTAAACAAAAGACGATTTCCTCTGAGGAAGCCTCATTGGCCATGGAGGCGCCAATCGAGTTAGAGCCATTGAAATCGCAAGATTATCCATTCCCCTATTTTGTTGAGTTTGTAAAACAACAAATGCTGGAAGACCCCAAGTTGGGCTCAACTGTTTCCGAGCGAGCAAACACTCTATTCAAGGGCGGCCTTAGAATCTACACTACTATCGATCCCAAGAAACAACGACACGCGTATGACGCGGTCTGGTCTACCTTAAATAGAGAAGGTGATCCTGTGGGTTCACTTGTGTCAATCGAACCAAAAACAGGCTACATAAGAGCAATGGTAGGCGGAAAAGATTGGAAAACGCAAAAACTGAATCTGGCTTCGCAAGGATTTCGCCAACCCGGGTCGTCCTTTAAACCATTTGTATTAGCGGCGGCGCTGGCCGACGGAATGAGCATAAGTCAAACTTATCAATCCGGTCCCGCGGTCATAAAATTACCCGGTAAAAACTGGGTGGTAAACAACTCTTCGGGCGGCGGCGGTCGGGGCGTGACGACGCTACACGATGCCACTGTTTTTTCTATCAACGCGGTTTTCGCGCGATTGATCATGGATGTTGGCGCAGGCAAGGTGGCCGAACTCTCAAGGAAAATGGGTGTGGAGTCACCCGTGGAAGCCCTCCCGGCAATTGCCCTAGGCGGATTGGGCCACGGTGTTTCCGCTCTAGACATGGCCACCGCCTACAGTACTTTCGCAAACAATGGGGCGCACGCCAAACCGATTGCGATTACAAAGGTTACAGATGCCTCAGGCAATATAATAAAAGAGAATCTGACCGAATCAGAACCAACGCTTGATCCGGCTATTGCTTATTTGGTTACAGATACGCTAAAAGACGTCATGAGATATGGCACTGGCCGACGAGCGAGCATAGGTAGACCGGCTGCCGGCAAAACCGGTACTGCTGAGCATTATGCAGATGCTTGGTTTGTCGGATACACGCCTGAATTGTCTACCGCGGTTTGGGTTGGCTATCGCGATTCAAACCGGTGGATGACGAATGTTCACGGCATCGCAGTTCAAGGGGGTTCTTTCCCGGCGGATATCTGGCGAAAGTATATGTCTGGAGCCTTAAGCGGCACGCGCCCGACTGATTTTGAAAAACCAACCAAAGGTTTGATGGGCATTAGAATCTGTGCCGATATGGCCGGGTACGCCGCCAATCAATTTTGCCCGGACCCCAAATGGGCGACGTTTGCGAAAAACGCCGGACCAAAACGGATATGCTTCACGCACACAGCCCCCCCTAATATCGCAGTTCCGGCGGTCATTGGCAAAACGCTTGACGAGGCCAAGATCTCCCTTAGCTCATCTAGCTTAACGGCAAACGTTATTGAAATAGATAGGGTTGGAATACCAGCGAATCAAGTAGTCTCCCAATCTCCAGGCGAGGGAACAGAGGTCCCGAGTGGTTCGGCCGTTGATATCGAGGTCAGCACGGGAAGGAGTGCGACAATCAGAGCTCCGGGCGTTATCGGTCTGCCGAAAACTCAAGCCATAGCCTATCTGAAAGACGCTGGTCTAGCGGTTGAAACACACAAAGTAAACGTAGAACCCAAAGATCGAATCGGCATGGTTGTTTCGCAGAAACCAGGATCAGGTAAAACAATTAAAATCGGCGCGACTATACAGATATGGATCGGCAGATAAGAGAGACTGCCTAGTTTC
>JAUWRD010000122.1 GCA_030610765.1 Actinomycetes bacterium | reverse complement strand
ACACGTACTTAATTCCGTAGAATTAAGAACATGTCCCTTTAATTATCTTGCGCGCCCGGAGGGATTCGAACCCCCGACCTGCGGATTCGAAGTCCGACGCTCTATCCAGCTGAGCTACGGGCGCACGCAAATCTTAGTGCTTTTGGGTGGCTGAGGGGATTCGAACCCCCGGCCTCCGGAGCCACAGTCCAGCGCTCTAACCAACTGAGCTACAACCACCATGAAAAATAAAACATCGCCAAAAAATCTTTAGCTGACGTCACATTATCACGGTTTTTTACTAATTTTTCAAATGTTATATGCGCGAATTAATTGTTGCGATCATTGAATAATAGTTTTAGCGGTCATTTCGCCGTCCTCATCAATCTCTACTTCAATGAGTACGTCTTTCTTAGTTTCCAGGTCTTTAGCATCAACTTTCTCAGCGTTCTTGACCACAGCTTTGCCATCTATGGTGACTTTCACTGTGCCTCTTTGCGTTGTGAGAGTAAGCTCGTCATCGCCTATCTTATCGAGACGCCCGGATATAATCGGTGTGCCCCGACGCTGCGTGTCACCATTATTACCTGCGCCCCGCTGACCTCCAAAACCACCACCAGGGTTGCCGCCTCCAAAACCGCGAGGACCGCCCTGCCCGATAAAACCTCGTCGATTAGCGCCAAAACTCTGACGCTGATAATAAGTGCCGCCCCAAAATGAGACCGCGCCGACGACCAGAACCACTATAATAATTACTACGTTTTTCAAAATGACTCCTTTTACTCGTATTTAAGCGCGTCTATCGGGCTTAGTCTCGACGCCCGAACGGCCGGATAGATTCCAAAAAATATCCCTATGGCAGCCGAGAAAACAAAGGCCAGCACCATAGAGTTGACAGTGACAACAGTTTCCGACCCCATCGCTGCCGCCAACAATCGCGAACCACCCACCCCTAGCAAGATGCCAACCAGGCCACCAATTAAGCTAAGAATAACTGACTCGGTTAAGAACTGTTTTAGAATATCCTTCCGTTTAGCGCCTACGGCTTTGCGCAAACCAATTTCCCTTGTCCTCTCTGTCACTGATACGAGCATGATATTCATGATGCCAATACCGCCTACCAGAAGAGATATCCCGGCGATTCCGCCTAAAAGAGCGGTCATAATGCCGGTTACTTCGCCGATCGTTTTCAAAATATCTTGCTGATTCATCAGACGAAAATCTGCCTCCTCAGGATCAGCGACCCCATGGAGACCAAGAAGCAGCCAACCGATCGAATCCTGAGCCTGATCCATAGCCTCGCTATCGCTTATTTCCACGCCAAGCTGGCTTACATGTTCAGCTCCGAATAGGCGATTCTGCGCGGTAGTTAAGGGGACGAATATGGCATCATCCGAGCTGAGAAAATTAGCGCCGCCTTTTGACTCCAATATCCCGACAACTGTGAACGGGATGTCTTTTATTTTCACACGCTTTCCAATGGGGTCTGCGCCGGCAAAAAGATCCTCCACTACATTTTGACCGATAACCGCTATCCGGCCTGAAGTTCCGACATCACTATCAGTGACAAAACGACCCACTTCAACGGTTGTATTGCGAACCTTTTCATACTCGGGGGTGACTCCATTTATAGTCGCGTTAATATTATTATTCTCATAAACTACCTGAGCTCTATCGTTGTACTCAGCAGAGACCCGGACAACCGTTGCAATGTTATCCTCAATAGCCTCACCATCTTTAACCGTTAAATTGGTAGCGCTTCCCAAGGCCGCTCTGGCACCACCTTGGCCACCACCAGAACCAGGAATTACTGTGATCAGATTAGAACCCAGGCCCTGTATGCTACTGGTAACCGACTGACTTGCGCCGGCCCCAATAGAGACCATGGCAACAACTGCTCCAACGCCAATAATGATCCCCAACATGGTTAGCCCGCTCCGAACTTTGTTCGCGGCTAATGCCCGCAGGGCGATTTTGATCGTTAGGAATAGACTCAATTCGAGCCACCGCCTTTCGATCGTTCGCCATTGTTATGGTCGGAAACAATTTCCCCGTCGCGGAGTTTAATGATGCGTCTTGACTGTTCGGCGATGTACGGCTCGTGGGTGATTAAGATAATCGTCTTGCCCTCTCGGTTCAGTGAGGAAAGTAAATCCATTATCTCGCCGCCCGCCGCAGTGTCCAGAGCGCCTGTCGGCTCGTCAGCCAAGATTAAATCAGGATTATTAACCAGAGCGCGAGCGATAGCCACGCGTTGTTGCTGGCCCCCTGAGAGCTGGTTGGGCCAATGGTTGGCTCGATCACTTAGCTCAACGGCCGCTAGTGCTTCGACGGCCTTTTTATTTTGATGAGCTTGCCCTGAATAGACAAGCGGTAGAACGACATTTTCCAATGCTGATGTCCGTGCCAACAAATTGAATTGTTGAAAAACAAAGCCAATCTTAAGGCTCCTGATCTCAGCCAATTCATCGTCGTTTAGGGATCCAACATCCACGCCGCCGAGATGGTACTTCCCGGATGTCGGCTTGTCGAGACAACCTAGAATCTGCATGAGTGTTGATTTGCCGCTCCCTGATGGGCCCATGATCGCGACAAACTCTCCAGCCTCGATCTCGAGCCCGACGCCCCTCAGGGCAGCTACCGATATCTCTCCGCCTAAACTATATATTTTCTTAAGATCTTTGACTTTGATTAGCATAGGCTTAGTGTGGGGGTCCGCCCATGCCGCGGCCAAAACCGCCTCGACCGCCAAACGGGCTTTGAGACCGGCCCTGCCCGCCGCTATCGGAAGCAAAAGACTGGACGCTAATCTTATCGCCTTCACTCAAACCGCTCGTAATTTCAGTACGATCGCTTGAGACTAGACCTGTTTCTACTGGAACCTCGGTCGGCTCGCCGTCGATCATCTTGGTCACGTACTTTTTGTTTCCCTGCGCACGCACGGCCACGTTTGGTACATACAAAGTATCTTCAGCTTTTTCTAACTGGATTTCTAGGTTAGCGCTCATTCCAAGGCGTATCCCGGGATCGAGCTCGTCAATTGAGATAAACGCGTTATAAGTCACAACATTTTGATTTGTCTCGGGTACCGAATCAATGGAAACCACTTTCCCGCTCAGCTTCTTATCCGGCAAGGCATCGAGTGTCACATCAACAAGTTGGCCGACAACCAGTTTGGCTATATCAGCCTGATCAATAGCGGCTTCTACTTGCAATCGACTCAAGTCGGCCACCAAGACCACAGAGTTTGACTCCGCGCCTGCGCCGCCTCCTCCCGAAGAACCGCCCCCGGGCATATCGCCAATTTGCGCGTTGACAGCGATAACCGTGCCATCTATTGGCGAATAAGTGATTGTGGAGTACCTGTTATCGACCGACTGTGAATATTCGGCCTCAGCATCCTCAACCACTTCCTCTTGGTCGGCGATATCCTCTTCCGACGCCCCTTCAGCCTGTAATTTCTGCAATGTAGTCCGAGCCTCGGTCAAGTCGGCAAAGGCGATATTAACGGTTTGTCCGGGGGTGCCGCTCTCAACTTCAAAGAGCGGGTCACCGGCACTGACTGTCGTGCCGACAGGTGCAATGATTTCTAATACCGGTCCAGACCCTGCTGAGTCAACTGCCCTCTCATCAACCGCGGAAACGTAGCCGGTTATGGCGAGAGTCGGAGCGACTTCTCCTGTCTTGACCTGAACAGTTTCAACCTTCTCTGTGTTCGATTTATTATGTGATGATCGCGATCGAAATATTAAAAAGCCGCCGATGATTACTACTATGATGATGACAATCGTAGCGGTCCGTCTGTTCTTCACATTAATCCCCTTGTCTCTTGCTTTCCATCCGTTTTCTCAAGGCCGCAAATATTCATATCAAACTAGCTTTGTATTGACAATAGTGTAGCTCTTTGTGGACTACTTTGCTTTAGGAACCTGAGAAAACACTGAGAAAGCCTAAGAGACTTTTCGGATTTAAATGGGGGGACATTTAAATGCGGGGACACCATACCTATTTATTGCTTCCTCTTTTCCGACCAGCTGGTCGGCGCCTCAGTTCTCGACCCGAGATCTGCTCGAGCTGTTTTATGAACACATCGCTGCCTAGTGGCCGACCGGTGCGCTCGTGAAGGCGAAGATCAATAGGACAGTTTTGTGAAATCTTCTGATTCAAAAACTGCCGCCAATCACTGATAAGATCATTTAGAAGTGAAGGTTTTACCAATCGATCAGCTCTACCCATGATGTGCGCTCTGGCGCTACTCCATCGATAAGCTTCCGGCTTCACCACAAAGCCCGCACGAACCGGATTTAACTCGATGTAACGGACGGCCTCCAGAAGATGAGAATTATCCAAGACAAATGAACCAAAGCGTCCTTGCCAAAGATGACCTCGCCAGTCTTGGCGAAGATTTACTTTTTTGGTATAGCGCCGATGCGCCTCTCCGATAGCAAGTCTTAGGGCCTCATCCGAGCTTGGAACCGCGATCAGATGAACATGGTTTGGCATAAGACAATATGCCCAGATATCAACCTTCCGTTTGCGGCATTGCACAACCATCAGATTGATATAATCTTCATAGTCATGATCAACAAAGAATGTCTTTTGCCGACGGTTCCCGCGCTGCGTAATATGATGAGGCAAGCCGGGCAACACTATACGCGCTAATCTTGCCATACTACAAGCTTAGTTGTTTTGTGCTTAAGCAGTCAACAAAAATTTTAGGATTTGTTTAATAGGTATGGTGTCCCCGTATTAAACGTATTAAATTAATAGGTATGGTGTCCCCGTATTAAA
>JAUWRD010000141.1 GCA_030610765.1 Actinomycetes bacterium | reverse complement strand
AGAAATGGTAATCCTGAGCGAAGCCTCAGAGGAGGTTGTGAAGCCAAGAGTTGGTTTCCGGCAACGCTGAGGAACGTGCAGAGACTAGACCGCAAGGTCGTACACCACTGCTGGTGGTGGAAGCGCCCAGCACCTAAGTCTGAGCAAAGCTGGATACGGTGATGAGATAGTCCACTCCTATCGGAAACGATGGGGCTAAGTGTAACCGAAGGGTCGTAAGTTCGAATCTTACCCGGGGAGCAAAATTCTTGAACCTGGTTCCATTAGGCTCAAGAATTTTTGCCTTTCAGGGCAGGTAAGATTTGAAGTTAAGAGGGGGCAAATTCTTCGTGGGAGAAGGTCTGCCCCGAAGTCATTCGCTAGGAAAAGGAAGCAGCGGCAAAGCCGCGTTGAGGGTAAAACCTCGGGTTTTGCCCTCAAAGAGCGAAACGTCAGGCCGAAGGCCGTGAGCGCACATTGTTTTCATGCTGGTGCCAGCCCTTCAGGCCGCTGAAAGAAAGGCCTGGCTTCAGTCAAATACCACGCTAGCCGAGCGATAAGGATGAATCTTACCCGGTGAGCGTTCTTTTTTGGCTGCTCAGAGCCATAATATTTTGGTGACCCCTGGCGAGACTCGAACTTTTTTCAAAAGCTATTTGTTGTCGTCGGAGTTCAAGTCTCTTTTAGCTTCACGGACTTTGGTCACATCTTTAGTCCTTTGTTTACACCCGACATATCTTGACTATGACAGTTTCATGCATTAACGTGCAGGTTAGAGATATCCTGGAACTCAACCGGTAGTTGGAGCTATTATCTGGCAAGCTATCAGAGGAGAACGAACTTTGTCGGACGATGTAATGGTGGACTCAGATGCTTTGCGCCAGCAAGTACGGGAGAAGTACGCGGAAGTAGCGACGGATCCCGATGGTAGGCATCACTTTCATACTGGACGCTTCTTAGCCACACGTCTTTCCTACGATGAAGCTGCGCTGGATGCTTTATCGGATGAGGCCGTCGAGTCCTTTGCCGGCGTAGCCAATCCTTTCTCAATGCAAACACTATCTCCTGGCGAACGGGTCGTAGATATCGGTTCCGGCGCGGGTTTTGACAGTTTCATGGCTGCAGCACAAATCGGGCCCAAAGGCGTGGTAGTCGGCGTCGATATGACTAAAGAAATGCTCGACAAGTCGAGATCCAACGCTAAACTCCTCGGCTATAATAATGTTGAATTTCGCGAAGGACTCGCGGAGGGACTCCCTGTGGAAGATGGTTGGGCGGATGTAGTAATCAGCAACGGAGTGATTAATCTTTGTGCTGACAAGCGCCAAATTTTCTCAGAGATCTTTCGAGTACTCCGTCCTGGCGGGCGGGTACAATTTGCTGATATAGCCAATGGCAAGCCAGTACCGGATGAAGCTGTCCGTAACATTGATCTTTGGTGTGCTTGAATTGCCGGAGGCCTGTCGTTGCCAGTTTGGCAGCGAATGCTTGAGGAGTCCGGATTCGTCGACGTTCGGATCGGACCGAAATGCGATTGCTTCGCTGGCGCCGGCGGAGAGAAGAATGCGCGAGCATTCGAAGTATACGGCTATCCGTTTCTGGCGCATAAACCCGAGTGAGATTACTGTTCAGATAGTGTCTCACCCGGGGAGTAAAATTCCTGAATCCGCTGATGTGGGTTCGGGAATTTTTGTTTTCAAGACAGGTAAGAGTCGAAATTAAGAGGGGCTAGATTCTTCAGGGGAGAAAGTTCGGGGTGCGCTCATTGACTAATTTTGTTGGATGATTCATAAATTATTAAGCTGGAAATAAAGAGATGAGGAGAAAATATGGCTAAGACGTTCGCTTTCTTTTACTTTATGAAAAATGAACCGGAAAAGATTGGTTGAACAGTGCCGGAACACGTAGAATATTGGAAAAAGCTAGTCTCGAAAGGATTATTATGAATAATAAAACAGAAAACTCCAAAGAATGCGGCACAGAAAAGGTTGCGAGCACAGAATGCGGCTCAGAAAAGGTTGCATTTGTAAATGTAGTTGAAGAAAGTGAAGCTACGGGGAAAGTCAAAGAAATATATGAAGATATCAAAAAGACCCTAGGAATTGATTTTGTTCCAAATATGTATAGAGCGATGGCAAACAATCCAGAATATCTAGACGCTACTTGGAAAAAAATCCAGGCCGTAATGTCAAAACAAGGCCGGTTAGATAGTAAAACAAAAGACATTGTTGCTCTTACGGTATCTATCATGAGTGGATGTGACTATTGTATCGGCGTTTACAATGACACGGTAAGGCACGCTGGATTGGATGATGAAGCTTTAACTGAATTGTATTCAATTATCGATATTTACGCGGGACTTAACAGGCTAAATGTTGCGTGGGGAGTTAAGCCGGATAAACGACCATGGTATGGCTGCGCCGGAAATTAGTCGAATTTCAGCGCAAGGCTTTACAGAAAAGAACGTCCGGCTCGATTTGATCGAACAGATGACGCGCTATAGAACCCGCGCATCATTTGACACTATCATACTGCCGAGATAACCTTAATTATGGCGACACAGATTTTACTAGCAAAGCTATATCAACCGGCCAGACAGAGTAACATTGTCGAGCGGCCGCGGCTGATTAATAAACTTGATCATGGGTTAGACCGCCGGCTCACGCTGGTTTCCGCTCCGGCGGGTTTTGGCAAGACGACCTTAATCCGTGAATGGCTGGATAGTTCTGATCGCGCCGGCGCGTGGCTCTCACTGGATAAGAGCGACAATGACGTATCCCAGTTTTTTGCCTACCTTGTCGCCTGCATACAGCAGATAGATGAAAGCATCGGGGCCGACATCCTCACAGCTCTTAGCGCCTCACAAGCGGCCGATCAAGATCTCCTCGTTAGCCTGGTTAACAACCTGTCCCAAGTGCGAGAGGAGTTTATACTCGTCCTTGATGATTACCATGTTATCGAAGCCGAGGCAGTACATGAAGCTGTAGATTTTCTTATCGATCACATGCCCGGTAACATGCATCTGGTTATTACTGGACGAGCTGATCCGCCTCTTCCCCTGGCGCGTCTGCGGGTGCGCGGGCAGATGAATGAGATCAGGGCCGCCGATCTTAAATTTACAACTAGGGAGGCTGCATCGTTCCTCAATGACTTCATGAACTTAGAGCGGGCGGCCGGGGAGATCGCCACTTTGGAGAGTAGTACCGAGGGCTGGATCGCCAGCCTGCATCTGGCGGCCTTGTCGCTCCAAGGGCGCGAAGATAAGCACGATTATATCGCAGCGTTTTCCGGGGGCCACCACCATCTCATCGACTATTTAGTTGACGAAGTTCTTCTGCGGCAACCGCCCCGGATTCAATCATTCTTGCTTAAGACATCGATTCTGAGCCGCATGTCGGCCTCGCTTTGCGATCATTTACTGGAGAGTTCGACGAGTGTCAAGAGTCTTGCCCGGCTCGAAAAAGGCAACTTGTTCGTGATCCAGCTCGATGACGAACGTCAATGGTATCGTTATCATCATCTCTTTGCCGACTTTCTCCAGCAGCGCCTACTGAAACAATCGCCGCACGAAGTACCGGAACTTCACCGCCGGGCCGCCGAATGGCTAAGAGAAAAAGGTTTTACGCAGGAGGCTGTCGGCCATGCTTTTGCGG
>JAUWRD010000216.1 GCA_030610765.1 Actinomycetes bacterium | reverse complement strand
CCGCAACAATAGAGTTCCCAGAGTCACTATTGGCTAGTTGAAATGATTTAAGGGGAAGCCGCCCGCTCCATGCGGTATCAAGCCTGTCCGCGGCGGCCGACATCCTCGTGAGCCAGACTCCGGTCGCGACCATAGAGAATGCCAGAATGGCCACGCCAACCTTCAGCCCTAAGCGCCTCTTTTCAAACTTTTGCAACTCGAACCTTGCTCCCTTAATCTTTGCCAAGCGATGTTTTTTAATACCCGGACGGTTGGCTTAATAACCATTGCTTAAAAGGAAAGAAAGGCCAGAGCTTGAATTATTGATGCCGCTAATAAATAATGAGTATCGTTACATTGAAAGAAGGGCCCATAGCTCAGCCTGGTTAGAGCACCGGACTCATAATCCGTCGGTCGAAGGTTCAAATCCTTCTGGGCCCACTAGAGGACAAATCGAAAGTATCTGCGGTATTGAGCGGCAGGCGTTCTCGCCCACATGCTTCATTGTATGCTCCCCTCAAACCCCGTGCTCGCCTTGCATCTGCTCCTCTCTAAGCCCACTGGTATGACTTGATTTGGTGAATTCAATTCAGTTGGGCGAGCATAAAGGCAGCTCAATGATATAATTGTGTCATTGCAAGACCTGACCCCTCAAAAATAGTCAAGCGATAGATTGGCCCTCTGTTTTTCGGCCAGATAGGGTCATAAAGATGAAGATGGTTGCCGCCACAAAAGCCAGCCCGGCAAAGATAAGAAACATGCCTTTAAAGCCAAAAGCTGTCACAAACGGTTGTGAGATTATCGGGGTGAAAAACTGCCCGAAAAACAGAGACATTGTCAGGCCTCCAACGGCTCTGCCTCGAAATTCCGGCGGAACCACAGAGGCGAGCCAGACGTTTATGTTGGCTGGCAAAACACCTATCCCAAGGCCGCCGATAATCGACGCTAAAATCACAAAGATATATATATGAGTAAACGACAATATTAAGTGGTTTATGCCAAAGAAAATAAAGATCATGACAAAAACCCCTGTAAAACCGAGAACCCGCCTCAGCCGCTGATATTGGATAGCGATTGCAGCCGCCGCCAAGCCCCCTATCGATAAGGCCAGGCCCACAAGGCTATTGCTAATATCTGAAGAACTGGTCAAATAGAACGGTATTTGAAGGGGAAATATGAAAAAAATGATCATGCTGACAAATGTCGTTGAATAGATAAGACCAATTTTCTTATATGGAATGGTCGAAGTCTTAATTGAGCTTTTTTTCTGACCGGAATTTTCAGCCCTCGATGGCTCATCGATAGTCAACAGAGAGGCCACAAAGATGATAACGGCGAATAAATGAACTAGAAAGACGTATCGCCATCATATGTCGGCAAGAATGCATCCGACAAAGAGCCAACTCATACCCGCGAAACTAATAAAGGCGCTCTG
>JAUWRD010000090.1 GCA_030610765.1 Actinomycetes bacterium | reverse complement strand
AGTAAAGCCACCGCCACCTAAGCCAGTTGACGAAGCTCTGCTTAAAAGGAGAGGCATTCTCGATATCCTAGCTGATGGCTACGGTTTCTTGCGTCAAAAAGGGTATTTGCCCGGAGATAAGGATATTTACGTGTCCCTATCACAGATCAGGCGGTTTGCGTTGCGTCGCGGCGACGAGGTTGAGGGGCAAGTGCGACCGCCAAAAGAAAACGAAAAATATAATGCTCTTTTGCGCATCGAGGCTGTCAATGGTCAAGACCCAGAGCTTGCGCGCCAAAGAAAAGCGTTTGAGACCTTGACTCCGATCTACCCGGACGAGCGGTTTCGCCTGGAGACTAGTCCAACCGAGAGCGCGCCGCGGATAATCGACTTGATCGCCCCTATAGGGAAGGGTCAAAGAGGTCTGATAGTTTCACCGCCGAAAGCCGGCAAGACGACAATATTGAAACAATTCGCCAATAGCATTGTCGCCAATACGCCGGAAGTCATTCTACTTGTGCTACTTGTCGATGAACGTCCCGAAGAAGTCACCGACATGGAAAGATCAGTCCGGGGCGAAGTTATCAGCTCAACTTTTGATCAGCCATCCGACAACCATGTTCAGGTTGCCGAGTTAGTTCTTGAACGAGCCAAAAGGCTAGTTGAGCATGGAAAAGATGTTGTTATACTATTAGATAGTGTTACCAGGTTGGCGCGCGCGTATAACCTGACAGCACCGGCTAGCGGCAGGATTTTATCGGGTGGTGTAGATTCAACAGCTCTTTTTCCACCAAAAAGGTTCTTTGGGGCCGCGCGCAATATTGAGCATGGAGGTAGCCTGACAATACTGGCAACCGCGCTTGTTGATACCGGTAGCCGTATGGACGATGTCATTTTCGAAGAGTTCAAAGGGACTGGCAACATGGAATTGCACCTAGACAGAAAGCTGGCTGATAAGCGTATCTTTCCGGCTATCGATATTGAAAAGTCGGGCACGCGAAAAGAAGAGCTGCTGCTCCCAGCTGAGGAAGCGCAACAGATATGGAAACTGCGCCGCGTGCTGCACGCTCTGGACCCGGCGGCCGCGATTGAGCTTTTGATAGGCAAATTAAAAGAGACAAAATCTAATGAATCTTTCTTGTCACAAATCGGAAAGACCCAGTTATAGGAGGGAAGAAAGTTGAAAAAAGATATCCATCCAAAGTATGTGGAGTGCCAGGTTACTTGTTCTTGCGGGAACAAGTTTAAGACTGGCTCAACTGAAGCTACCTTGCATGTTGAAATATGCTCTGCGTGTCACCCGTTTTATTCCGGAAAGCAGAAATTTGTTGACACAGGCGGGCGCGTTGAGAGGTTTCAGCGCAAATATGGTATCAAAAAAAGTTGACAGTCGCATCGCTTAATGTGGCTCTTCTAGCTCATACGCCCGATCCCGAAAAAGTGGTGGCCGCGGCCGCCAGGCTTTGTTACGCGCCTGTCGGAGCAGCGGATCTTATGGCTGGGATGACAGATGAAAAAGCGAATGCGCTCCTAAAGACAATTCTGAAATCCGGTCATCTAAGTGTATGTGAACATGCTTCGTTCACCTTCGCGATCGAGGGTATATCAAGGGCTTGTTCGCACCAGCTAGTCCGTCACAGGGTGGCTTCTTACAGCCAGCAGTCTCAGCGATACGTTAAACTTAACGAACCTTCAATAGTTGTGCCCCCGGCAATTAAAGACAGACCTGAGTTAGTTGATGAATTTACGGTTGTTACTCAGGCGGCCCAAAAGGGTTACGAAGATATGTTGGAGGCCGGCGTCGAAGCTGAGGACGCGAGGTACCTCATCCCCCAGGCCGTCGAGACAAAGATTGTTGTTACGATGAATGCTCGTGAACTAATGCACTTTTTTACTCTTCGCACATGCGAGAGAGCCCAATGGGAGATCCGGGCGATGGCGGAAGAGATGTTGAAGTTAGTTCTTCCGCTCGCAGCAACCATTTTTGCGAAATCCGGGCCCGCGTGTGTAAGGGGCCGGTGTCCGGAAGGCAAATTTTATTGCAAAAAACCTCGTAAACTGACTAGCGACGGTCTGATTGAGATCGATGAAAGAGACTGGGTTTATCGGGGTCGAGAAAATTCTCTTTCCCCACACTAATCCTCTCTGTTGGCTGCGATATTGTTAGCAGATGACTGAGACTTCATGTATCATACTTGCATGATATCCAAACCCACCCCAACCCATATTGGCGGACAAGCAGTGCTCGAAGGCGTCATGATGCGCGGAAAAACGCATTGGGTCGTATCTGTGCGCCGCCCGGACGATCAGATTGTTTCCACAACGAAGCCTCTTCCGAGCTGGGCAAAGCGCTGGAAATTTATGCGTTGGCCGTTGGTCAGGGGCATGGTGGCCCTGGCCGAGGCTCTTACCTTAGGCATCGGCGCTCTCAGTTTTTCGGCGCAAGAATCATCCGACGAAGATATTGAAATAGGCACTAAAGAGATGGTTATAACGATGATCATTGGATTTGCCCTGGCTCTTGGTCTGTTTTTTGCGCTACCTGTTTTTTTGACCCGTTTCTCCCACAACATGGTGGACGTTCTGGTTCCAGCCAAAAGCTGGGAAAAGACTATCTTGTTAAATGTTGTCGAGGGTGGTATTCGTTTACTGATCTTCTTTGGCTATTTAGTCTTGGTCTCAAGGCTGAAAGATATTCGGCGCGTATTTGAGTACCATGGCGCGGAACACAAAACCATCCACGCGTTTGAGCATGGAGTAGAAATGGTGCCGGAAAAAATTGATGAGTTTAGCACCCTGCACGTTCGTTGTGGCACAAGCTTTCTCTTGGTGGTCATGGTTATTTCGATTTTCATCTTTGCGTTGCTTGGGACACCGCCGTCGATTTTAACCAGGATTGGGCTAAGATTTCTGGTCTTGCCGTTTGTGGCTGGAATTTCCTACGAAATTATTAAGTTTGCTGGTCGACATGAAAATACGAAGCTAGTTAAAATAATAATGAGCCCGGGTTTGGCTCTCCAAAGGTTGACGACGCGACCCCCTTCACGAGATCAAATTGAAGTCGCGGTGGCTTCGCTAAAAGACTTGCTAGTTGTTGAAGGTGAGAGTGAGGGCAGCTGAAAGAGAAATTCGAACAAATATTAAAGAACTATCAGGGTATCACTGACAGACTAAGTGACCCGGAAGTTCTAAAAGATCAAAAAAGATACCGCGAATTGACGAAAAGTCATTCTGATTTAGGACCGCTTGTCGCCAAGATTAACGAATACTTCGCTGCTGACACCTCAATTTCGGAAGCCAAAGAAATGCTAAAAACTGAGAAGGATAGCGAGATGACGTCGTGGCTCAACGACGAGATATCCACATTGTCAAAAGCTAAGCGTAAGCTTTCTGAAGATTTGCGCCACTTAATGTTGCCTAAAGATCCGAATGATGAAAAGAATGTCATCGTTGAAGTCCGCGGCGGAGCCGGAGGTCAAGAAGCGATGCTTTTCGCTGCCAGTCTTTACCGGATGTACACTCACTTCGCCGAAAGGCGGGGTTGGCAGGCATCAGTCCTTAGCACTAGTTCGTCAGAGTTGGGTGGCCTAAAGGAAATCACTTTTGAGATAAAAGGAAAGGGCGCCTATAGCTTTCTAAAATTTGAGTCAGGTGTCCATCGCGTCCAGCGTGTTCCAGTCACTGAGTCCGGCGGGAGAATTCACACCTCGACCGTGACCGTCGCGGTTTTGCCTGAGGCCGAAGATATTCCGGAAGTCGCGCTGTCCCCGCAAGATTTGCGGATAGACATTTTTCGCTCGAGCGGTCCAGGCGGACAATCGGTCAATACTACCGATTCCGCTGTCCGAATTACTCATTTGCCTACCGGTTTGGTCGTTTCAATGCAGGATGAAAAGTCTCAACTGCAAAACAAAGAACGGGCGCTCAAAGTGCTCAGGGCGAGATTATATGAAAAAATGGTCCAAGAGCAGCAGGATGAAGAATCATCTGCTCGTCGACTGCAGGTGGGCACGGGTGACCGAAGTGAGAAAATTAGAACGTATAACTTTCCGCAAGGCAGAGTAACCGATCATCGCATTGGATTAACTGTATACAATTTAAACGATGTTCTCGACGGAGATATTAATCAATTACTAGACGGGTTGGCAGCTGCTGATAGAGCAGACCGTCTAGAACAGGTGGTTTAGGTAATGTCTCAGTGGACGTTGTCAGCAGTGCTGACAGCCGCTAAAGATTATCTTGTGAAAAATGATTTGACATCTCCGCAACTAGAGGCGGAACTTCTTCTAGCCCATTCGCTTCAGTTGAGTCGAGTCGAGCTTTATGTCCAATATGATCGGCCGCTGAACGAAACAGAGAGAGAAAAATACAAAGGCTTGTTGAGAGATAGATGTTCAGGCAAGCCCCTGCAATATATAACTGGCAATCAAGCGTTTAGACGACTCAATCTTCGGGTCGGGCCAGGTGTTTTCATCCCGAGGCCAGAGACAGAGTTACTTGTGGAGAAAGCAATTGAGGAGATAGCTAAGTATGAGCGATCGCAAAAAGAACCACTGGCGATAGTTGATCTAGGCGCTGGTTCCGGGGCGATTTGTCTGTCCCTCGCGCAAGAACTTACGGGTGTTCATATTTGGGCGGTCGATATCTCCACTCAATCATTGGCAGTGGCAGAAGCCAATGCAATCGCCCACGGGCTGGAGGATAAGGTAACTTTCTTGTGCGGAGATTTATACTCGGCCTTGCCCCCGCCCGCTTCAAAAAAATATGATTTTATAATTGCCAACCCCCCTTACATACCCAGCGGTGAAATCGAAGGATTGCAGTCGGAAGTGCGGGATCATGAGCCAAGAGAAGCGCTTGATGGCGGTTCGACTGGTGATGTTATTTACCAGCGAATAATCAGTCAAGCGTCAAAATATATCAAAGATCGCGGCGCCGTTGCCTTCGAGGTCGGCATCGATCAATCGGAAACAGTTAGCGAGAGGCTGGCAAATGCCGGCTTTACTAAGGTCGATGTTTATAAAGACTATAATGGTATCAAGCGCATTGTTATTGGCCACAAAACCCCTAGATCCTAAGGTGCTATGCTTGAGTTAAAGGTTGATCCAAAAGATCCAAACGTTGAGCTAATAAAGAAAGCCGCGCAAAAAATGCAAACCGGGGCGACCGCGGTCTTTCCCACAGATACAGTTTATGGACTTGGGGCGTCGATCAAAAGCACCCCCGGAGTCGAGCGGATTTTTGCCATCAAAGGTCGCGAGCAAGGCAAGGGTTTGATCGCCTTGATAGCTGATGAGGCCGATCTTAAAGTGATATGCAAAGAAGTTTCGGAAGCGTCAAAAGCTCTAATTAAAGCATTCTGGCCGGGTCCTTTGACCTTGGTTTTAACGGCCCGAGAGGCTCTTCCTGAATTAATGAAAGTCGACAAAACTGTAGGCGTTAGACTTGCGGACCATGAGCTGGTCAAGGCGCTTATCTTGGCCGTTGGAGAACCTTTGGCAACCACTAGCGCAAATATCTCCGAGGCAACAAGCGCTAAAACTTGTCGCGAAGCTAAGGCTGCCCTTGCCGATCAAGTAGACGTTTATATTGATGGCGGTTCGGCCTTGGTTGGCATAGAATCGACGGTAGTGGACGCAGAGGTGTATCCCCCTCGAATCTATCGAGAGGGCGCCATTTCTAAAGCAGCTGTATTGGAGGTATTGACCGGGCATGGAAAAGGATAAACGGTTGGTTATTGGCGCAGATCACGCTGGCTATAAGGTCAAGCAAGATCTAGTAGAGCACTTGAAAAAAAAGGGTTATGATGTTCTTGACGTTGGCACGTACGATGAGGCTTCGGTTGATTATCCTGACTATGCCGCGAAAGTTGGTCACCTGGTTGCTGATGGAGAGTATCCTAAAGGTGTTCTTGTATGCGGAAGCGGGTTGGGTGTCACAATTGCCGCTAATAAAATCGGCGGCGTCCGGGCTGTGACAGCAAACGATGTTGAGTCGGCCAAGCTAAGTAGAGCTCATAATAACGCCAATGTTCTTGGTATGGGAGCTCGTCTAATCGATTCGGAGTTGGCCTCCCGGGTACTGGATGAATGGCTAGAAACAGAATTCCTCGGTGGTCGTCACGAGAGACGGTTAGAGAAGATTACTTTGATTGAGGGAGAAGAACGGAGATAAGCATTGGATTTGCGAGAATTTGACCCTGAAGTCGCCCAAGCTATTCAGGGGGAACTGGAACGAGAACAAAACACACTTGAAATGATTGCCGCGGAAAACTTTACGAGCCAGGCTGTGCT
>JAUWRD010000040.1 GCA_030610765.1 Actinomycetes bacterium | reverse complement strand
CTAACCCTCTTTGATCTTACTACTGGTGTTGGTATAAGACATCTTTTCCCCAATCGCTTGCCTTCACTACATTACCATAGTGCTACGCAAAACAAACCCTCAAAGCGCTAACCCAGAATAACACAAAAAGAGATATCTTGTGATACTTTTCTCAAGCATTATAACTACCGCTTTTTGATTAAAAAAGCCGTCAATTATATAATCCACAAATGAGGGTTGTCAGAAACGACGAAGATTTAAAACTTGAGAAACAAACGATCGCCACAATCGGTACGTTCGACGGCGTACACATCGGCCATCAGCACATCATTGAATCCGTAACCAAGGAGGCAAAACGCACCAATCTGCCCAGTCTCTTGATTACATTTGACAATCACCCCCGCAAAGTTCTTGCTCGTGGAAAAAAGGTCGAGACCCTCATGTCGCTCGATGAAAAACTGGCCTACCTCGCCCGTTTCGATCTTGACCTTGTTTATATTCTTGATTTCAAGCAAATAGCCGGTCTTTCGGCTCAAGAATTCTGCAAAAAATACCTTATAGAAAAAGCTAAGGTTAGTCATTTGTTCATTGGCTCCAACTTCAGGTTTGGCGCCGGAGCGGCCGGTGATGTTTCGTGGCTAAACCAAAACTGCCGTGATTCGTTTGACATCACCGAAATACCTCTAGAGGTTGTCGACGAGACCGTTGTTAGCAGCACGAGAATCCGTGATCTGGTTCGGCTTGGAAAAGTGGACGAAATCCCGCCCCTTTTGGGTAGAAATGTTACTTTGGCCGGTCGCGTGGTCAGGGGTGCCGGACGCGGAGCCGGACTCGGATTTCCTACTGCCAATTTAGAATTCGATCCCGGTATTTGCGCCCCGGGAGCAGGCATTTATATTGGTTACTTATGGGTTGAAGACCTGCAATTAGAGGCGATAATAAACTGTGGGTTCAGCCCGACATTTGGAGAGAACACCTTTCAATGTGAGGCTCATTGTCTAGACTACAACGCGGAGCTATATGGATCCAAAATCAAACTGGAATTAGCAAAACGTATCCGTGATGAGAAGAAATTCCCCTCCCCTGAAGCCCTCAGCCGTCAAATAACACATGATGTACACACGGCCCAGACTTGGTTTAGAGGACAGAGAAAAGAATAATCTACTGTTTGAGTAGGCGCATCCCATTGGCGATGACGATCAGGGCGCTCCCCTCGTGACCCACAACCCCCAACGTTAAGTTGAGATATCCACTAAATGTTGCCGCAACCAGCAGAACAACTACTCCCAGAGAGAATATTATATTTTGCTGAATAATTCGCATGGTTCGTCGGCTGAGCTTGATCGCCTCCGGCACCTTGGATATATCATCTGACATAAGAGCAATATCAGCTGTTTCAAGGGCCACGTCTGTACCAGCGGCTCCCATGGCTATTCCGATTGTTGCCGAAGCCAATGCAGGGGCGTCATTAACTCCGTCTCCCACCATAACCACGCTGCCGTAACGCTTCTCTAAACTCTTTATCAGGCCGACTTTATCCTCAGGTAAAAGTTCAGCGTGAAAAGCATCTATTCCCAGCCCTTTGGCAATAGTCGCGGCGGTCGGCTCATTATCGCCAGTCAACATGATCAAATGATTCTGACCCATACCCCGTAATGTTGAAAGTGCTTCAGCTGCATTCGGCCTTATCTGATCGGCCAGCGCCAACGCGGCAATCAGTTTCTTTTCTGTGCCTAAAAATACAACAGTTTTACCGGCCTCCTCCAGATGCAAAATATCCGGCTTGGCCACCAATGGCAACAATCTATTTGAAAAATATTTCCAGCTGCCCATAAAATAGACTTCGCCGCCAACCATTGCATGAGCTCCGCTTCCGGGAACCGCTTGAAAGTCAGTGGCCTTAATATTTTCCACTTCCCTAAGTGAAGCTTCCTGAGCAATTGCTCTTGCAATAGGATGCTCGGAACGCGAATCTACAGCGTTCGCCAATGCCAAAATCTCTTTCTCAGATTGACCATCAAGAGAGATAACATCTGTCACTTCGGGATCGCCTGATGTCAGGGTGCCGGTTTTGTCAAAAGCAAAAACCGTGATAGCGCCCAAAGCCTCCAGATACGCGCCTCCTTTTACTAGAATGCCTTGTCTTGCGGCATTTCCAATAGCCGAGACTAGTGCAACCGGGGTTGAAATAATCAGACTGCAGGGGCAGGCCACAACCAGCAATATTAAGGCCCGATGAATCCAGGGACTAGAGGGCAGTCCAAAAATGACCGGCGGGACAACAATCACTAGCGCTGCCAGAATAAGAATGATGGGCGTGTAATACCGGCTAAACTTTTCTGTAAATAGTTGCGTCGGCGCTTTATGCGCCTGCGCGTCTTCAACTAAATGAATGATCTTCGCGATTGTATTATCCCCGGAGATATGAGTGGTCTCGATCTCTAAGGAACCATTGTTGTTGATAGTGCCGGCAAAAACCCGGTCTCCCGCTTCCTTGTCGACCGGCATCGACTCCCCGGTAACAGAAGCTTGTGTCACGCTTGAGACACCATTGATGACCAAGCCATCCATAGGTATCTTTTCGCCTGGTCTTACAACGACTACATCTCCTACCTCTATCTCCTCCACGGGCAATGTTTTTTCCTGGCCACCAGCCAAAACCCGTGCTTGCGCGGGGACCATTTCTATCAGGCCCTTGATTACTCTTCTGGTCCTCTCCATAGAATAGGACTCAAGCACGCCGCCAATCGCGAATAAAAAGAGAACCATGGCGCCGTCCAGCCACTCGCCAATAATCATGGCTCCAATCACAGCTACCGTAACCAGAAAATTCATATCTAAAGAAAACATTCTGAGGGCGTAGAAACTGCTTCTAGCCACAAAATACCCGCCGGCGGCAATTGAAATAGCAAAGAATATATTAGATGTGCCGGAATCTGATCCCAAAGCCAGGCTAAGTAATCCAAGAGATAAGAATATTCCTGCTATCGTGGTTAAAACAGTCTTTATATTTCGCGCCCAAAAAGAACCTTTTTTCTCCCCGGGAACATCCTCTACTCCGTAACCGAGTTTCTTAATAACGTTGGTGATCTGATCAAGACCGACTTTGTTAGCCTCATACTCAACGCTCAACTTAGATGCGGCGAAATTGGCAGCCGCCCAAGCAACTCCGGGAAGACGCTGGACAGCTTTTTCCAGCTTGAGAGCACAATCCGCGCAATCGAGGCCAGTTAATGTCAGGGTTTTATGTCCAAATTGCTCGGCAAGCGTACACCCGAGTGAGCGCGCTTTTTTCCCGAGCGCCTCGAAGGAAACAATGTTCGGATCATATCTTAGGGTTACAGTGGAGGCCCCAGCGTCAAGATGCGCGTCGTCAACGCCTTTGACAAGCTCCAGACCGTCTTTTAACTTGAGGCTGCAGCGCGCGCAGTCATTGCCGTCACAGAGAAGCGGAATTTCAAAAACGCGCTCTTCTATTCCGCGACTCACCGTCGGTCCTCCTGGACGTGTTCAAGGCCCTGAGCCAAAAGCATTTCAATATGTTTATCATCCAACGAGTAATAGACCATCTGACCCGCCCGCCTGAACTTCACTAGTTTGAGGTTCCTCAGGCTTCTAAGCTGATGCGAGGCCGCACTCGGAGTCATGCCGACAACTGACGACAGATCGCACACGCATAATTCCTCAGTGGCGAGAGCCCAAATGATTTTGACCCTGTTGGGATCTCCAAATGCTTTGAAAAGTTCGGCCATACGAAAAAGAGTATCTGTATCGGCAATGGCAGTACGCACTTTTTGAACTTTCTCGGAATCAACCAGGTTAACATCACAAGTCGGCATATTCTTCCCCCAACTGAATATATGTGCATATGTTCATATATCTTAAACCCGACCACCATATTGGTCAAACACTTAAGACTTGCGGAAGTTTCTTTTTAAGCGATGCGCTTGGGGTTTTAACGGGGCTTCAATTATCTGTTCGGTAACACTTAGCCAGCAAAACAGAGGTTCCGTGAGCAGACTCATTGATCGTCACTTTGTCCATAAGCGCCAACATGATCAATATGCCGTGACCGCGATAGTTGGTCATATCGCTGGGCCCCGGGATAGTCCTTTTGAAGATCCCCTCATCTACTACTGTTATTGTTAGATCAGTTTTATCGCACTTAAAATCGATGACAATATTGTTGATCTCGCCTTTCGGGGAGCCATGTTCAACGGCATTAGCAACCGCCTCACCAACTGCGACTTTTATATCGTAAACAGACTGCTTGCTAAACCCGCAGGCTTCGGCGATTTCACCTACATGACTTCTTACACCCGCAAGTTTGTCGCCTCTACTGGCTATCTTCAGTTTCAGGGGTTGGCAATGAGCACTACCCAACTTCTATCTTCTTCTCCATGGCCGCCAAGGCTTCTTTGCGGTCTTTAAATAAAAATACATTTGTCTTCTTATTAAAAAGGCCGACTAATTCAAGAATGCGGATAAGGTTGGGTTCGACGCAAACTATCCCCATCGTTCCCTCACGAGGCAAAAGCTGCTGCATAGCATTGAACAGAACCCCTATCCCGCCGCTATCCAAGTAGTCGACTTTCGTGAAATCAAAAATCAACTTCACAGCATCAGCGTCGATTAAATCATCAATCTGTCTTTGAAGCTTTGGAGCCACAAAATGATCAATTTCCCCGGAAATCTGCAAAATCGGAACCTTCTTCTCGTATTCGACATTCATATCCATCGTCATACCTCCCGAATCTTCTACTTCTGCCAGTGTTACGAAAATATCAAAAAAGAAAACATATTTGTACAGATATCTTTTTTTTTATTTACCCTGATGATACCATTCTGACTAATAAATCTGTCGCCCGCTTAGCTCAGAGGCAGAGCATCCGCCTTGTAAGCGGACGGTCGGGAGTTCAACTCTCCCAGCGGGCTCTAGAATGCGCTAACGAAAAGGCTTATCTTTATACCAATTCGTGATCGGCAAACGCCAATCCTTACCAAAAGCCCGTCCAGTGATCTTTACTCCCGGCGGTGCCTGCCTTCTTTTGTATTCACTTCTATCTATCATACCCACAACTTCTGCCACCATGCGTCCATCAAAACCAGAACTCACTATTTCCGAAATACTTTTATTCTCTTCCACATAGGCTTTGACTATCGGATCAAGAATCTCGTACTCAGGTATTGAGTCTGAGTCTTTTTGGTTAGGCCTAAGCTCCGCGCTAGGAGGTTTGGTGATAATTCTTTCCGGAATAATGAATTTCCCTGATAGCTTGTTGAGATGAGAGGCCAATTCAAAAACGAGCTTCTTCTGAACATCTTTAAGAACCGCGAAACCCCCGCTCATATCACCATATAAAGTGGCATAGCCAACACTCATTTCACTTTTGTTGCCAGTGGATAAAAGAAGCCAGCCAAACTTATTCGACAGCGCCATGAGAATATTGCCCCGGATACGAGCTTGAAGATTCTCCTCTGTTAAATCGCTCTCATGCTTCTCAAAAACAGGACCAAGGGTGTCAAGATAAGTAGCAAATATATCGTCTATTGAGATGGTCATTAAATCAACGCCCAAATTCGCCGCTACAGCAGCAGCGTCCTCGGCGCTCTCAGATGTGGTGTAGCGAGACGGAAGAAAAACCGCGGTTAGCGCATCTGATCCCAGGGCCTCGACCGCGATCGCTGCCGTTAGAGCCGAATCCACGCCACCTGAAAGACCGATTAGAACACGCGTAAAATGGTTCTTCTTGACGTAATCGGCAACCCCGAGTGTTAAGGCTGACAAAAGATCCTCAGCTAAACCCGGCCTTTTGCGCGCCCTCGAAGGCAAATCGGGTTTTTCTTGCTGAATCCGGCTTTCTCTGGCAACTACTGTCTCCACCGGAATCTGACCTGTTTTCTTTTTCTGCCTGTACTCTTTCCAGACCGGATTCCCATCCCTGGCCGCCGTGACAGCGTCGGCATCAAAATCCACCATCAACAAATCCTCTTTAAAGCTATCGGCTTCGGCCAAAATGTTTCCATTATGATCCAAAGCCAGGCTTCGACCATCAAAAACCAACTCATCTTGACCGCCTACCAGATTGACATAAGCTATCCCAGACAAGCTCTCTTTTGCGCGGCTTGTTAGGACCTTGGCGCGCTCTTGAGCTTTTTCAATTTGATACGGGGAGGCGTTAATGTTAATAATTATCTCAGCCCCGCCGACGGCGGCCTCAACATACTGAGGACCTTCCGGAAACCAGATATCCTCGCAAATTGTGACGCCAATCAATATCCCGCCCAAGGAAACAACCAGACCCTGAGACCCCGGGGCAAAATATCTTTGCTCGTCAAAAACGCCATAGTTTGGAAGACATACTTTATGATAATTACCCAGTAAACTACCGTCGCTGATAATGGCGGCGCGATTTTTGACCTGTGAACTAGAGCCGACAGTCCCGACAATCAAGGTCATCTCTTTGAGTTCGCGACTGAAGTTAACTATCTCCGCTAGCTTGAGCGAGCAATCAGAAATGAAGTGAGGTTTGTATAGCAGATCTTCCGGTGGGTATCCACAGATCGCCAGCTCCGGAAAGGCAATGAGATCGACTTTTTTTGCCTCAGCCCGCCGACAATACTCTTTTATCTTTTCGACATTTCCGTCTAAATCACCGACGGTACAGTCTATTTGAGCCAACCCGACCCTTAGCCGACGCAAAAATCACACTCCTCCAGCAAGAAAACCGCCAAATAAAGCCGATACAAACGTAGCATTGGCGTCGAGAGCGGTCAATTGATAAACTAGATAGCCTTGTTGCCTGACTCACCTGTCCTGATTCTATAAACCTCTTCAACCGAAGTTACAAATATTTTGCCGTCTCCAACCGCTCCGGTACGAGCATTTGTCGTTATTGCTTCAACAACAGAATTTAATAGATCATCATCAACTATTGTCAACAGCTCTATCTTCGGCCGAAAATGGATTTGTATTTGCGCTCCCCGATATGTTTCTGTGTGACCCCTTTGGTGCCCGAAACCTTTCACTTCGGTTATTGTCATCCCGGGAACCCCTAGTTTCTCTAAAGCATTCCTGACTGGCTCAAGAACTTCATGTCTGATAATAGCTCTTACTTGTTTCACACCGCTTCCTCCTTACTAATAATCCTTTTCGTGGCTTGCTTGGCTATCCCTGGAGGCGGATAATGAGCCGCAATTTGTTGTGGCAGCTCTCCCACAAACTGCTCTGGATATCCCCACATTCCATGTTCGTGGATATCAAGACCATGGATTTCCTCCTCTCTGGAAACCCTTAAACCGACGGTTGCGTTAATCGTGACAAAAAGAACCAACGACGCTATGAATACAAACGCGAAGACTGCCGCGACGCCAACAAGCTGGATCATAAATTGATCAAAACTGCCGGTGTAGAAAAACCCGGCTTTGCCGACTCCAACGCTCTCAACTAATCGCGGAGAAGCGAGCAGGCCAACCGAGAGCGTGCCAAACAGTCCACAGATCCCATGGGCGGGAATAGCACCAACCGGGTCATCAAGACGTAGATAATCTAGGAGAACAACGGCAGAGACATAAATGACCCCGGCAAAGCCACCGATGACCACCGCGGCCCATGGTTCGACAAAAGCGGAAGGCGCGGTTATCGCCACTAGGCCGGCTATAGCGGAACCAGCCGTCAACGTCACATCGGGCTTACGTGACCTAAGCCAAGAAGCAATCATTCCGGTCAGCATAGCTGCCGCGCCCGCCAAGTTTGTAACAAGAGCGATCTTGGCGAAACTAAGATCCGAGACGCTCATAGTGCTGCCCGCGTTAAATCCGAACCAACCAAACCAGAGAATAAAGACGCCCAGCATGACCATCGGCATACTGTGCCCCGGAATAGCCCGAACATCGCCTCTTGCTTTGCCATACTTGCCAAGTCTCGGGCCGATTATCAGCACGCCCGCCAGCGCGGCCCACGCACCGACACCGTGCACAACAGTCGATCCGGCAAAATCCTGGAAACCAAGGGCCGACAGCCAACCGCCGCCCCAAATCCAATGGCCGACCACCGGGTAGATTACTCCCGTTATTACAGCGCTATAGATTAAATAAGCATGAAATTTTGTCCTCTCAGCCATGGCGCCCGAAACAATCGTCGCCGCTACTCCCGCAAAGACCAGTTGAAATAGTAGCTTGGCCATGATCGGCACATTTGACCAGGCCAGCGAGCTAAATACCTTGTCAGCCTGGCTAGCGCTGACATTTACAAACCAGCCACTCATTCCAAACAGAGCGTTACCCGTGCCAAACATGATGGCAAAACCGATCGCCCAATAAGAAATTGACGCTATACCAAAATCAAGAGCGTTTTTCATCATGATGTTACCGACATTCTTTGCCCTCGTCAGGCCCGCTTCTAGAAAAGAAAATCCCGCTTGCATAAAAAATACGAGGAAGGCTGCAATCATAGTCCAGACAGTATCGATAGCAATTATCTCGACACTTGGCTCAGCGCTGAAGGCGACATTTGGAAACAATCCCAGAAACGTGCAGAACATGACGATCGCGACGAAGTATTTTCTTATCTTCACGGTAACTCCTCCTAAGATCAGCCGAATTTTAATCGACAAAGAAACTATAAGAAGAAATTACCAACCAAACATTTCAGTTTGTTTTCCGGAATGTTAAATGTATGTTAAGTCAAACTTACAAGTTTGGGCTTTTATATCCGCCCGACTGCTCGATTTAAATCAGATAGTTCCTGGCTAGAAAGAGGCCGGCTTTCGCCGAGCTTTAAATCTTCTAATTTGATTGGCCCGATGACGCCGCGCTTAAGATTGAGAACCGGGTGCCCTACAGCTTGGCACATCCGCCTCACCTGGCGCTTCTTGCCCTCGCTGATCGTTACCTCAAGAACCGTGTTGCGCTCGCGCTTCTCCTTTATGCGAACTACGGCCGGCCGAGTCAGCCCACTTTCGAGCAGAACCCCTTTTCTTAGCTTCCAAACGGCTTCCGTATTCGGAAACCCGCTGACAGTTACTTCGTATGTCTTAGACAGTTTGTATTTTGGATGCGTCATTCGATGAGCTAAATCGCCGTCATTGGTCAAAAGCAGCAGACCTTCAGAATTAAGGTCAAGTCGCCCAACTGGAAAGAGGTTTGATTCTTCACCGGCGATCAATTTCATAACGGTCGGCCTTCCAAATGGATCTGTAACTGTAGTTAAAAATCCTCTCGGCTTATTTAAGACAACGTAGCTTCTAGTCGCCTCAACAGAGATGACTTTTCCCATTACCTCGATAACATTGACATCGGCGTCAACCTTAACGCCCATCTCGCGAATGACTTTTCCGTCGACGCTGACAAGCCCTCGCAATATCAACTCTTCGGATTGCCTTCTCGAAGCAACGCCGGCTTTTGCCATTATTTTCTGTAAGCGTTCAATTGCCATTTAATTTTTCGCTATTGGATTCGACCGGCCTAATCCGGCCTCAATCTCCACTCTTGAGTTTGAGTCTGGCTCAAACTCTTCCAGCGCCGGCAAATCTTCAAGTGAGCAGAGGCCAAACTTCTCCAGAAACAGATCACTGCTCCCGTACAGTATCGGAGCACCGGGACTTTTTTCCCGACCCATCTCCTTAACAAGACCTTTTGAGGCCAGAGAAGCGACAACACCATCGGAATTTACGCCGCGAATTGAACTGATAGATATTTTGGTAATCGGCTGCTTGTACGCTATTATCGCCAATGTCTCTAGCGCCGCCCTGGTGAGACGGCGACTATCCCAACTAACCACTAGTTTTTCCACAAAAGGCGCGTTAGCCGGGTGTGTGTAGAGCCGGTAACCGTGAGCGACCTTGCGCAACTGGATGCCGCGATCAGCTTCGACAAAATCTTTGGCCAGCTCGTCAAGAGCCACTCTGGTTTCGCCTTCAGTTTTTTCCAAAACCTTGGCTGCCTGGCCAGCTGTCAATGGCTCGTCACAGACGAACAATAGTGATTCTAGTATTTTTTTAATTTCTTTGTCAGCCATTAGTTACTTCTTGTTTTTACTATCTCGATTTCACCAAAAGTTATGGGTTGTTGAATATCAACTTGGCCCTGCTTGTATAGTTCAAGTAACGCTAAGAAGGTGGCGATTAGATCAGCGCGGCCGGCACCCTCGGTTAGCTTTGTAAAACCAATGCGCCTAGCCTTTGACAGCTTCGCCAATACTTCCTCTATTTTGACTTCGAGGCTGATTTTAATAGTAGCAATGTGGTCAGAGTCTATCAAGCGTACTCGCTCGCGATCGAGCACTTTTTTTATCATTGGCCCGAGCTCCGCCAGATCGATCCCGGCCAGAAAGTCAGGTAACAGGTGACCAAATTCAGGCTCGAGTCCTGTTTTTTTCGAAAAGAAAAGTGCTTCTGCGTTTAATCTGCCCCCCAAAGAGAGGCCGGCATTCTTGTATTTTTGATATTCAATGAGACGACTTACAAGCAACTGTCTTTGTTCAAAGGCCGTCACCACGTCGTCTTCCTCAATCAAAGGCGGTCTTGGCAACAACCCCGCTGACTTTATCTCTAACAAAGTCGCCGCAACCAAAAGAAAGTCTGTGGCAATTTCAAGATCAAGTTGTCGCATCTTATTTAGATAATCTAGATATTCTTCGCTAATTGTGGCAATTGGAATGTCATAAACACTGACGCGATGTCTTGAAATTAAATTGAGCAGAAGATCAAACGGCCCTTCAAAAACCTCGAGCTTTACTTGATAGGACATATGTTGATCCTTGTCCTAACTTCCTTCATAGTTTTTCTCGTTACTTCCCCCGCGCGCTTGGCCCCATCCTCCAGAATCTTTGCAACCAAACCAGGCGACGCGGCCAGCTTGGCACGTTTTTCTCTGAAATCAGCTAAAGATTCGCTAATCGATGTGGCCAACAATGCCTTACAGTCGGTACATCCGATCTTCGCTATTTTGCACTCTTCGGCAATTCTCTCAACTTCAGCGGGCGTGAATATCTTGTGCAGCGCAAAGACACTACAAACGTCAGGGTGCCCGGGATCGTCTCGTCTGATTCTGGCAGGATCAGTCACCATTTTTCGCACTTTTTTTGATATTTCATCAGGCGAGTCAGTGAGAAAAATCGCGTTATTATAAGATTTGCTCATCTTTCTATTGTCTGTACCGGGAACCCTTTTGCCTTTTGACAGCTTCGCTTGCGGTTCCGTTAGATAATCGCCATATAGATAGTTAAAACGTCTGGCTATCTCTCTTGATAATTCAAGATGCGGCAGCTGATCTTCGCCGACCGGAACAACTTCCCCGTGAACGATCAAAATATCAGCGGCCTGCAAAACCGGATAGCCGATGAAACCATATGTCGCTATCTCTTTGTTCTTAAGCTCAACCAGTTGCTCTTTATACGTCGGGTTCCTCTCCAACCATGAAAGCGGCGTGAGCATGCCTAGATATAGCGCTAGCTCAGCTACCTCAGGAACGTCTGATTGTCGATAGATTGTGCATTTTTCTGGATCGAGCCCGAATGCCAGCCAATCTAAGACCATCTCTTCAATGTAGTTTCCGAGTTGACCGGTTTTGGCATAATCAGTTGTCAGCGCGTGCCAATCGGCAATAAAAAAATAGCAATCATATGTTGACTGCAAATCCAGCATATTTTGAAGATTGCCCACCATGTGCCCGAGATGTAACTTGCCTGTTGGGCGGTAGCCGGTTAAAACACGTTTCAATTAAGCTCCTTGTCGTAACTTATTATACCAGGAACAAGTTGCTAAAAAAGTTAATGAATGGACTAAATACCCGGGTGAAGCCACCCGGGAAAAAATAAATAGCTATGAAAACTACAACAATGCCATAGCCCTCTATAGATTGGTACATTTTGAGCAACGGTTCCGGCAAAATCGCCGAGACCAGTCTCGAACCATCTAAGGGCGGAAGCGGCAAAAGATTGAAAACGCCAAGAATAATATTTATGAAAGCGATAGACCCGATAACATAGCCGGCAAGACCCGTAAACAAGCCTGTTTTCAAGACTAGGCCGAGGATAGCCGCGATTAAAAAATTACTGAGCGGTCCGGCCAGGCTGACAAAAGCCATCCCCCATTTTGGATTCTTGAAATGATGGTGATTCACCGGCACAGGCTTTCCCCAGCCAAACTTGAAGATCACAAACATCAAGGTTCCGAAAACATCAAGATGCTTGAGGGGATTAAGGCTAAGACGCCCTTGCTCTTTGGCTGTTGGATCACCTAAAAGGTACGCGACAGCGCCATGAGAAAATTCGTGAAAAGTGACTGCCACCAGTACGGCCACGGCTAAGACTGTCCATTCGATTACTAACTGCATATCTTTCCTAAGGTAAACATATTTGAAATCACGATCAGTTATTGTAACATATGGGCAGTAAACAACCGACCAAAAGGACCTGAGCCTATTTCACGTATTCTGACCGGAATTCTGATTTGCTCGTTTTTGATAACGGGATGCGAGTCGTCAGCAAAGACAGTTAAGTTGGGGCGAGTCTATGTTTCGTCAGAACCCGATGTGGAGGCCGACATCTTTATTAATGACCAAAAGCAGTCAACTAAAACGAACACATACTTCAACTTAAAGCCAGGATCCTATAATATCCGTCTGGTTAAAGAATCTGACCAGCCCGATGACCTGAAGGTTGGCGAAGCCAAGATAGTTGTTAAACCCGGCAAGTCAGTCAGGGTAACGATTGCCCTCGGCAAAATGAGGATTATCCCGGCCGCTGTCTTCAATAGTGAGCCCCGCCCGATCACTACCGGCCAAAAGATGATTCTTGATTTCTATGCGACCCTGGCAAAAAAAGACCCGCGAGGAGCTTATTCTTACCTTA
>JAUWRD010000195.1 GCA_030610765.1 Actinomycetes bacterium | reverse complement strand
AGCGAGGGCCTGGACGGATCAATTTCAAGTATGACCGGCGGGCCACTATTGTCTATTAAAACAGAGACTCCTCTTCCCGGCCGCTCCGGAACGCCGGCGCTTCCTGTAGCGCGGCTATGAAAAACGTGGCGGTCTCCATCTGAGACCGGAAGCTTTATGCTAGCCACCCAGTGATCATAACGCCCATTAACAGGTTTGGCGTTATGCCAGCTATGTCCGCCATCATATGTCACCTCAACTAACGTAACCGCGCCGAATTTTGCTGAGGATTCACCTTTAATCTCAAGAGATTTTTCGAAAACCTTCTCGTCCGGGCGCAAGCTTGTGATCTTCGAAGTTACTGTGCTCGTGCTTTCAGTTGTTCTAATAGGTTCATCGACACGCCCCTTGCCGCGGCCAATCTCCATTATTAACCTCCAAGCCTCTCTATTCCCTCGATCCAAATACCAGGCTGTTTGAAGCACATGTTGCGCTCGCGGACGACGCTTTTGTTTTATCAATAACTTGGCGATAGCTACATGAACTTCGGACTGCCGAACCTTGGATAGGCCCAATCCCGCTAGGACTTCATAATGATCAACCGCTTCTTTTAGTCTATCTTCTTTTGAAAGAAGCTGCGCTAAAAGCAATCTGACCGCAATATAGTTCGGATATTGGTCAAGAGCCGCCTCCAACTCTCCAATTGCTTTTTGCCGATCACCAAGAGCTGCCATGGTTGCCCCGAGCGTAAAATGATACTCGGCATTTGAGGGATCGAGTTCGCTGGCCAGTTGAAAACTATCCACAGCTTCCTCACGCATTCCCAATGCCAGGTCTGTTTTTCCAAGCAGAAAGTACGTTTTATCTTGCGGTGACCCTAGTTGGCTCGATATCCGAAATTCAAATTGAGCGTCTTCGAAGTAGCCCCGAGCGTAGCTGCTCTCTCCTTGTTTTCTATGTTCTATCGCCCGTTTCTCCCCGTACACCGACATGCTTGCGCGATAGAAGAGAACGATTAGAAGAATTACCGCCAGAATCGACGCGCCCGCGGCTAGTAAGTGCAGGTAGTTAAACCGGGGCGATAGACCCTGAAGTGTGGGTTGGTGAAGATCGTCTTTGACAACTCTATTCATTTTGACCTATTTTTCCGCCCAAACAGCAACTCTGTTGTTCAGGCGGTCCGCGATAAAAATAAGACCTGTTTCTTGATCGATGTAGATTCCGTTTGGATAAGCCAGGTCGCCCTCATTGTTCTGACTCGACCCATATGTAAAAAGAAATTTGTGGTCTTTGCTAAAAACATAAACTCTGCTCTTTAAAGTATCCACAACATGAATACGGCCCAATTTGTCGATATCGATACCTCTTGGCAATGAGAACATGTCTTTCTCGGGGGCTTTAAGGAAGCTTAAGAATTTCCCGTTTTTGTCGAATACCTGAACTCGACTATTATTTGAATCTGTCACGTAAAGCGTACCGTCTCCGGCTTTTACCATAGAGTTCGGATATTGAAATTTCCCTGGAGTCGTGCCCGGGCCACCGATTTTTTTCTTCAGCTTGCCGGTTGTAGAAAATATTTTTAAAGTCTGGTCTCCGACGTCGGTAACATAAAGTTGATCATCGAAATATCTAAGCCCAACGGGATTGATCACTTTTTTGGACGTGGTGCTGTTGCTGGTTTTTACGGGTGCGATCAGCTGTGGAAAAATATATCTAAAATCGCCATTGAGCCTATATACCAAAATGTCATTTTTTGGACCGGCGCTAACGTAGATGCGACCAAAACGATCTAGAACCACAGACCGGGATGATATATCCTCTATTTTCTGAGCGTCACCAGACAAATTGAGGCTCCAGTTGAAGGCACCCTCTCTACTGGTAACAACAACCTTGTCCGCGCTAGTCGTATAGAGGCTGCCAAAAGCGACATGAACCCCAAGCGGATTTACCAGTTTGTTATTCTTGGCACCGATTATTGGATAGAGGAAGCGCGGCTGCCTATATACAGACGTTGGTTGATGTCTTTGATAATAGTCCCGGGCGGCCCAATAATAGAATACTGATAGAGCGACCACTCCAAGGAGGAAAATGGCCAGAATGGATCTGAAGAAGGCCCTTTTACTAATCCGTTTTCACCTCTGCCTTTTGGCAAATTTTTGCAGCCAAGTATACCAAATTG